>CAYMPU010000136.1:0-17552 GCA_964392375.1 uncultured Ohtaekwangia sp.
CTACGATAACATCTGGTATCCCATCGGCGTGGTCGGTGTCTTTACCGTTGTGCAGTACCTGGAAGCGAATATTATCTTCCCTATTGCGGTAAGCAATCGGCTCAAGGTAAATACGCTGGTGGTACTGGTGGCCATCTTCGTGGGAGGTATCCTCTGGGGGGTTTCGGGAATGATCCTCTTTGTTCCGTTTGTGGGGATTGCTAAACTCATCGCCGATCATAACTATAGGCTAAAAACATTGTCAATGCTCCTGAGTATTCAGGAGAATGATCCAGTTGATACATCCAAACCGTAACCCATGAAGGCGCTGGATAAATACGTAAAGACCCATTACCAATCGTTGCTCAATGGTCTTCAGCAATACCACCAGTTCCAGCAACCGGACAGCTTGCACCGCATCCGCGTGGATATCAAGAAGATCAAGTCGGTGTTGCTGGTCATGGAGGCATCGTTGAAGAAGTATGATGGTCATGAACAGTTTCTTCCCTTGCGCAACATATTCCGCAAGGCAGGTCAGATTCGGCACGGGGAGGTGATGATGCAGTTGCTTATCGCCCACAACCTTGAGGGCCTTCCGGTAGCACCGTTTGAGGATTCCAGGGAGCACGAAGAGGAATTCCGGGCGGAGGTCCCGTTCTACATCGAGCAGATGACCCGCCATGCTGAAACAGTTCAGGAGGACGTCAAAGGTGTCCGCGCTAAGGACCTCGAAAAGTTCCTGCGCAAGAAAATGAAAATGGTGCAATCAAAGCTCTATCCGGTGTTGAAGCCCCGCGAGTTGCACAACGTACGCAAGTCGATCAAGCAACTGGTGTACCTGGCGGATTTGTTGAAACTTCTGGGTCCGAGAAAGAAGCGTTTCTACTCCCGGACGGAAGAGGCTATTGGGAAACTGCACGATAAGGAAGTGCTCCTGGCGTTTCTGAAAACAATCCCGAAGCACGTTGATCCAAGTACGGTCAAGACCCTTCGCAAAGCCTGCGCCACCGACCGTAAGGTGCTGGCGCAGCGGGCAAAAAAGTTTTACGCCTGATCGCTATTTCTGGTCTTCCTTCTTTTTCTTGTCTTGTTCTTTCTTCTCTTGGGCGGCCTTCTTATCCTGATCTTTGAAGTATCCCCTGAATAGCCAGTTGGACTTCATCGCTTCCATGTTCTCGTTGAAGCGACCCGTGCCTTGTTCGACATTTTTCAGGGTACGCCGCAGGTTGTTGGCCGTAGCTGTGTCTGAAAGCAGTACCGCTACAGCTCCTTCACCGTGCCCCGCACTGTTGATAGTTTCCTTCAGTTGCGCGGTAGTCTCGCTAAGATCTTTGCTGGCTTTCTGAATTTCGGAAAGTGATGTCCTCAACTGTCGGGTCATGAGGGTATCGGTGAAGAGGGTGGAGGCCAGTCCCTTGCCTTCCCGGAGGTTGTGCACCAGCTGTGCGGCGTCATCGGTGAACCGCACGGTATTGCTCCCCGCTTGCCGGATGGAACTCACGGCGCGTTTCAAATCTTGTACGATGAGGGTGTCTGCCAGAAAATTCCACAGGCTGTTGCGGCTATTCAACTTGCCGGTGATTTCCTTCAGGTTTTTCGTGATGATGGCTATATTCTCGTTGGTGGTGTTCAGGGTTTGCAGCATCTCATCGGTTTCCACCGGCTTTCGGGTCTGGATTTCATCACCATCCCTTACGGGGCCTGCCACACCGGGCTGCGATTTGATGCTGATGAGTTTGTTGCCCATCAGGCCATCGGTACCAATGGATGCAATCGCGTTGGTCTTGATGTGCCCGCGAGCGCTCTTTTCGATGAGCATGGTGACGAGAACAGACGTGTCATTAACCAATTCTATTTGGTTGACCGTGCCCACATCAATACCGGAATAGCGAACGTTGTTGCCCGGGACGAGCCCATTGATGTTATTAAAGCGTGCCGAAATGGCAAAGGTGGACCCGAAGAGACTCCGGTTGCGTCCGATCATATAGAGTGCAAAGATCAGAAACAGTAACCCCGCAAAGACGAATACGCCCAGCTTGAGGTTGTTGATTTTTTTGTTGGCAGTCATAACGTTTCAATAAAGAAGTCCCTGACTTTCTCGTCTTTCGATTGAATAAGGGTGTCGTACGTATCGTTGGCATAACAGCGCCCGTCGATCAGCATGACAATCCGGTTGGCTGTAGCATGGATGCAGTTCATGTCGTGCGAGATGATCATCGACGCTGTGTTGTACTTTTTCTGCACGTTGACGATGAGTTCACTGATCTCACGCGAGGTGATGGGATCCAGCCCGGTCGTCGGCTCATCATACAGGATGATCTCTGGTTTTAGAATGAGCGTGCGTGCAAGGGCAATCCTTTTACGCATTCCACCGGAGAGTTCCGACGGCATCATGTATCGCGTGTGGAGAAGTCCGACATCCTCGAGGGCCTCGCGCACGGCATCGTCGGGGTTGGCGTGTTCTGTGGTGATCCAATGACGACGCAGCGGAAAGAGCAGGTTTTCTTCTACAGTCATGGAATCATAGAGGGCATTGCTCTGAAAGAGAAAGCCGATGCGGGCCCGCATCTGGTCCAGCGACTCCTGATCCAATTCATGTACCTCCTGCCCAAAGACCTTGATGCTGCCGGCATCGGGAACAATCAGCCCGATGATGCACTTGATGAGTACGGATTTTCCAGAACCCGATTTTCCGAGTACAGCCAGGTTCTCACCTTTGTTCAGGCTTACCGTGAAGTGTTTGAGTACATGGTTTGCACCAAAGGACTTGCTCAGGTCGTTGATTTCCAGAACGGTGCTGTCGGTGCTCATGGCTATCGATTAGGTAAACCCCAGTAAGTCGGTAAGTTGAACAGCGATCAGGTCTAGGATAAATACCAGCAGTGAAGCAATGACCACGGCTGCGTTGGCAGAGCGACCTACACCTTCTGTCCCCTTGCTGGTGTTGTATCCTTTGTAGCAGCCGATCAGGCCGATGGCAAATCCAAAGAAGAATGTCTTGATCAGGGAGGGCACCACATCGCCGAAGCTCAAGGCGTTGAAGACCTGGTCCCAGTACAGGTGCCAGCTCACCGACCCGCGAATGTTGACGCCCAAGTATCCACCAAAGATGGAGACTGCGTTGGAAAGGCTCGACAGGATGGGAAGCATCAACGTTGTTGCGAGCACACGCGTAACGATGAGGTATTTGAAGGGGTTGGTGCCCGATACTTCCATAGCGTCGATCTGCTCGGTAACGCGCATGGAGCCCAACTCGGCGCCCATGCCCGAGCCGATCTTGCCAGCACAAATGAGGGCGGTGATCACGGGTGAGATTTCGCGTACCAGGGAAACGGCCACCATGTTGGGCAGCAAGGATTCGGCACCGAATTCGACAAGCGTGGGGCGGGATTGAATGGTGAGCACCAGTCCCATGATGAACGCGGTAATGGCTACGAGTGGAAGGGACTTGTACCCTACCCAAAAGCACTGGCGTATGAATTCTTCTATTTCCGGTCTGGGCTTGAAGAGTTCGCGAAAGAAACGCGCGCTGAAGCGTGACAAATCACCCAACTCCTCCAGGAATTTTCTCATCTGGGGCATGGTGTCGGTGGTGTCAAGCCATTGCTTCAGGTTCATGCGCTGGGAGTTTACGTCTGTGCCTTGTGAGAAAGAGCGCCCGAGTTAATGCTGAGTACGGGAATGCCCGAATGGAAGACAAGGGATTCCGTCATGCCAATCCGATACCTCGGGTGCTGCCGACGATCACTGGTAGCCATGGCGATGAGGTCAGCGCCAACGTCTTGGGCGTATTCGAGGATGCCCGACTCCGGGTCAAAGTGATTGTAGATCATCACCTCGATCGATAAATCCGGGTACTGTTCCCGAAAAGCATTCATCTGCCGCATCGAAGTGCGCGTGTCAGAAAAGTCGTACGGTGTATTGACCGTAAGCAAATGTACCTTGGATTTTAACTCGCGGGCAAGCTCTGCCACCGGCGCAAAGTGCTTGTGGGCACCCTCATCAAATTCAGACGGAAATACGATGGTGCGTATCGTATCGCTTTCAAATTCCTTCTTGGCGGTAAGCACCGGACACGTCGCCGTGCGCATCACCTTCTGAATGTTGGAGCCAATAAAATACCGGTCGGAGTGCTCGTTTCCGTGTGACCCGATGACAATCATTCCTGCGTCTGCCTTTGCCGCTTGCCGTACAAGCTGGTCGTAGGTGATCCCATAGGTTATGACCGTTTCTACTTTTGTTGCCTTCAGTACACTGGCCTTCTGAAGTTCATTCAGCGTCATTTGAGCCTCCTGTGTTTGGGTGATGATCTCCGGATGTTCCCGTTTCTGCTCGTCGGACATGGAGTCCCAGTGGAGGAGTGTAGGAATGTTGTGAACCAGACTAATCGGCGCCTTTGTCTTGCGACTGATAACCGCAGCCAGCGTAATGGCTCCAGTAGCATAGATGGAGAAGTCGGTAGGGACCACGAGACGTTTCATCACCTTCGTATTTTAATGCATAGAATATGTCCAGATCGGGCATTGGATATGGTTGACAACATCCTCCGCGACGCTGCCCATCAACGCATGGGCCAGTCTACGACGACCATGAGTGGCCATCGCAATCATATCTCCGCCGATCTCTTTGGTGAAATGCATGATCGCATCTTCTTCAATGGTATCATTGCGTACATGGAGGTGGTAGTTCTCCAGCTTGTAATGTTTTGCAAACTCCTCAAGTAAGGCTCTGCTTTCATCGCCCGTCTTGAACTTCATGGGCGTGTTGATCCAAAGAATTTCGAGCGAAGAGCCGAAGAAAGCCTGGAGATCCTTGATCTTCTGAATGAACAATGCCTGATCAAGGCGAAGCATAGAGGGTAACACAATCTTCTTGATGGTGACTAGTTCAGTAGACTTGCGAATAGCAAACACCGGTACGGTGGCCTTTCGGACGATCTTCTCGGTGTTGGATCCAATCAGGTACTCGCTCAATCCACCAGCTCCCTTAGTGCCCATAACGATGAGATCAATGCCATTTTCCTTTGCGAACTGCCGGATCGCTGGAGTCGGCGGTTCATGCTTCACATGAAAGGTTACCGTTACTCCATCCGACCCATATCGATTCTTGAGTTTATCGAACTTGCTTTTTGCATCGGCTTCCAGTTCCTTGAGTAGGGTAGGATCGTAAACGTAAGGCTGAACGTCGAATCCGGAGACAATCATCACCGGTAATTCAATAGCCTTCAGTACGTGAATCTCGCCCTTACTTTTGGCGGCGATTTTGAGCGCAAATTGGTACGCCTCCACAGCACATGTTGAGAAGTCGCAGGGTACGAGGATCTTTTTCATAACATGGATTTTTAGATGTTGCTGCTGGATTCTTTATCTACCTCAAGCTACCTCCAATAGCAGGCAAGACCGATGAGTTGAGTCAATGGGCGCAGTGACTTTTATCATCGGGTAACGCGTTGTGAGTCAGCACGTCATACGCGTTGCGCAACGTTGTTTTTTCGGACTGTAAAATGGCTGGGGGTGATACTCCTTCCGGCAAGACTACGTGTGAATAATCAGCAAAGGATAGGTGGCGATCTTGCTCAGTTCCTTGATGACGCTCTTATGGAAAAGGACGTCGATGAGTGACTGATGCTGTGTGCACAGGGCGAGAAGGTCGATGCCGTTCTCTTTCACAAATTGGTCAAGCGCCTGTGGAATGGTGCTTGTATACAGCGTATGAAAATTCAGGGGCACCTCCATGCCGTACACATCGCGAAGCATCTGTTGGTCTGCCAGAATCTCTTCTTCGGCACGTCGGCTGTACGATTGTTCCAATACTTCAAGAACCGTCAGTTCACTCTGCAGCGGTTTGATGACCTTCACCAACTGCGACATGGGAAGCGTGTTGTTGCGCCAGTAGTCAAAAGCAAACGCTGTCTTGCGAATCTCGCTGTATCCATATCCGGCAGGAACGACTAGTACGGGCGTGGCCGTCTGCTTGGCGATGCGGTAGGAGTTGCTTCCAAAGAAGAATTGAAACACATCGTCGGGACCGTTGGTGCCCATTACAATAAGATCGTGTCTGCCTGCTTCGCCCTGGATTACCTTCGCAAGCCCTGAAAGGGCTGTTTCCACCTGGGCATTGCACGAGATCTTGAATACCCGGCTAACCTCGCGGCTGTGTTCTTCCAGCCTGTCGTAGGCCATCTGCGCATTCATCTGCTCGCCGAGCAGAGCCTCATCCGGCGTGCGTTCGGCAAGTGACTGCACGTTGAAGAGTGTGAGGTGGGCGCCGGTTTTCTGTGCAAGTTTGGCGGCGTAAGCAATGGCATTGTCAGCCGTTTCTGAAAAATCGGTGGGGCAAAGGATCTTTTTCATAAAACGTCCCGGTTCTATTGGCTTTCCTAAGATCAGGAATTGTTTCGTCTCTGTGCGTGATATAAATCATCCGTTGTCATAAGGACAATCATCACCTTGACATAGCATGTTCCCGACCTTGTAGGTAGCAAAAGCGCTAAATTCTGATATGGAATACCCTCTGGATAAACACAAAATTCTGGATGCCGCCATCCATCATCATGAGACAGTGATCCGCGACTTTCGTGAACGCATTCATGCGATGATGCATCATGAAGGGGATGTGAATGAGGAGGCGTACGACATCCAGACTCAGTCCTTTCAGGCGGAGTCGGCTACGAAGGTAGACTTACTTTCCGAGCAATTGGGATTTGCCAACCGGGAGCTGGATGAATTGATGCGCATGAAGGCGGATGTAGGAAGCATCCACGATGTGGTTCGTCGTGGATCTGTAGTGAAAACCGACAGAGAGATATTCTTTGTGTCGGCCAGCATCGAGCGATTTCAGGTAGACGGCCAATCGTTGTTTGGACTTTCGGTTTCAAGCCCGCTTTTCCTGGCCATGAAGGGTAAGAAAGTGGGCGATGTCTTTTCGTATGGTAAACTAACTTACCGCATTCTGGATGTATTCTAGACCGCATTGGAAAAAGTGATAGCATCATGGGGTTACGTTAAATGGTTACAGTTATGAAAAAGATACTTTTTGTCCTGGGGCTAGCGGCGGTGACCGCCTGCAGTGACCAGATTACGGTTCGTACGGATTATGACCGTGCTTTCAATATTTCTGATTACCCATCATTTGCTTGGATGGACAAGGAGGGCATTGAGGCGCGGAATAACCCCTTGTATTATAATGAATTGAACGACAAACGCATCCGGGATGCCGTGCTGGCACAGCTCAATGGTAAGGGGTACACCTTCACCGCTGAGAAGCCTCGGCTGAAAGTCCACTACCACATCGTCATTGAAGACAAGACCCAGATTCGGAGTGATACCTACTCACCTTATTGGATCAAAAGTGAGCGCGATGTGTACACCTACAGAGAGGGTACGTTGATCATCGATCTTATGGACGCCGAAACCAACGCACTGTTGTGGAGAGGCTGGGCGATTTCGGCATTGAGTGATACGGACCAGATGTCGGATGAACTCATTCATGACGCAGTATCAAAGATTATTGCAAAGCTTCCACAAGCAAAGGTTCAGTAGGATTTTCGAAACATCCAGGATAGCAGTACCCCACTGACGACGGCAAGGATCGGCATGATCACCATGACGACAGGGTTGGAGGTACCTAATCGTGTGAACTGGACAATCATGATCACGGAAATGGTTGCATCCATCAACACAAAGAATACAAGCAATACCGGTGCGAGAATCAGCGACAGTGGGTGGCGCTTGAAAAGTAATATGCCAGTGATGAAAATGCCCGGCAAGAAAATGGACAGGTCAATCACGTGGACGGGATTGGTAAGCAGTCCGGCGCTGGATATGGTTGCGGGCGTATAGCCTTGCAAAGTGGCCGGTATTACGTCTGACAGCCACAAGAAATAGAAGAGTGTGGCAATCACCAGAAAGTAAGTAGCAATGACCTTGGCCGGTCGTTGATCCATCAGGCCTTTTATCGTTGGCTGACGGTGCTGGAGGATCAGGAAGTAAATGAATGCATAGACTGCCATTCCAAGCGACGTAACGTAGACAAGAAATAACGCATTAAAGTGAACGCTGAAGCTGTAGATCAGAAAAGTATAGATCAGGTAAAGCAACGCTCCACCCCAAATGGGCGCTGCCAGCCGCTCCTGACGATGCACAAAAAGGGAAGTAATGGTAAGTATAGGCACAAGGAGGAATAGGTCTACCGCATCTTGAGCTACTGCCTGCGCCATCCAATCCGGCGTCTCCTCCACGTAGAGGTCTGGGGAAATGAGTCCAGCCAGACTGGCCACTGTAACCAGCACGGAAAGAGGCAGGGACAGGAGTAACACGAAGTTTTTGTTTGTGCGTGTCATGATGGCTTTCCAACTTTGGATCGTGTGAATGCTTAACGGCTTCCTAACCTGAAATCGTTGGTAAATCTCGGGGAAGAAAGTACATTGGCATATGAGTAATATCAGTGGAGCGTGCCCGCTGAATGATTAAAATCAGTATGTATTGTGACCGTCCTCACTGGCATTCGGGCCCCCCGCGGGTACTTTTGACACACGTAGCATAAATGATCGAATTATGAAAAAGATACTGGTTCCTTGCGATTTCTCCGACGCAGCGGTTGAGGCGTTTAAGTTTGCCATCGGCGTTGCGGAGAAGAGCAATGGCGTTGTCCATTTGCTGCATGTTGTGGAACTACCGGTGTTGTACGATTCCGCAGCCGTCCTGTCCTTCGAGCAGGCCTACATGAGCGACCGGAAGAAGGAGGTAGAGAAGAGTTTTGTTAAACTGAAGGAGAAGTACGCCAAGGATCTTCCCATAAAAGTGAAGTCCCATGTTGAATATGGTGGCACCGTTCAGGTGATCCGCCGGATGATCCAGGAGACAAATGCTGACCTTGTCGTGCTGGGCACCCACGGTGCCAAGGGTCTGAAGGAGTTTACGGTGGGTTCCAACACGGAAAAGATCGTGCGCTCAAGCCCGGTGCCTGTTATCTCCATGAAGAAAGGAATGAAGAGCATCAAGCATATTGTGCTCCCGACACCACCCGATTTTGACCTGGAAGAACTGACCATGGAAGTCAAGGAGCTACAGAGTTTCTTCGGCGCCACCCTGCACGTTCTCTATGTCAATACGCCTGTACGGTTTCGCACGGATAGTCAGATCAAGCAAGCCATGAAGGACTTTGCCAAGCGATTCATGCTCAAGAATTATACGCTCAACATTTTTAATGATCTGACAGAGGAGGATGGTATTAAGCACTTCTCCAAGGAAGTCAAGGCTGACATCATCGCCATGCGCACCCACGGCCGTCGTGGCATCGCGCACCTGGCCAGCGGTAGTATCGCTGAAGATGTGGTCAACCACATTGATTGTGCTATCTGGACGTACGTAGTTAAGTAGAACAATGAGTGCGGTAAAGGAAGACGTTGCGTGTTACCATTGCGGGCAGGCATGTAAGGATCGTCAGTTTACGATTGACGACAAGAACTTTTGTTGCTATGGCTGTAAGGTTGTCTTTGAGATTATCGATGACAACAATCTCTGTGCGTACTACGACTATGAGCAGCATCCTGGAACTACCGGGCGTACGATCGATGAGGAAGCGTTTGCCTATCTCGATGAGGGGAAAATCCAGGAGAAACTGCTCGAATTCAAGTCCGATACCTTTGCGCGTGTGCGATTGCATATTCCTGCCATCCATTGCGTGTCGTGCATATGGTTGCTGGAGAACCTACGCAAACTTGATCATGGCATACTGCGATCGGAGGTGAACTTTGCGCGTAAGTCGGTGCTGATCGACTATCAGCCTGAGCGCGTTTCACTGAAGCGTATTGCCGGCCTGCTGGCTTCTGTGGGCTATTCTCCGCTGATCCAACTCAATACCGGCACGGAGGAAAAGCCGACGGTTGACAAACTTCTTGCTATCCGATTGGCTGTTGCCGGTTTCTGCTTTGGGAACGTGATGCTATTCAGCTTTCCTGAGTACCTCGGGTTGGACCGACAGGATGATGTTTTACGCAAATTATTTTCATTGCTGAATCTCGGATTGTCCATTCCGGTGCTTGTCTACAGCGCCAGGGACTATTTCTATTCTGCATGGAAGAGCTTTTCGCAGCGGCAGATCAACATCGATGTGCCTATTGCTGTAGGGCTCATTGCCCTGTTTGCCCGAAGCACCTGGGATATTCTCTCCGGCTTTGGGCCCGGGTACCTAGACTCGTTTACCGGGCTGGTATTCTTTCTGCTGATCGGACGCTGGTTCCAGAGTAAAACGTATGAGAGCTTGGCTTTCGATCGTGACTTTAAATCCTATTTTCCGCTGGCGATACGCAAGTGGGTGAACCATGCTTGGAAACCGGTGATCATTTATGAGCTGGACCCTGGCGACCGTATTCTGGTTCGAAACCTGGAGATCGTGCCCACCGACAGCAGGCTGCTGGAAGGAGAGGCATACATCGATTATAGCTTTGTCACCGGTGAATCCCGCCCGGTATTGGCCAGGCAGGGTGACTTGGTATACGCAGGCGGCCGGCTGCTTGGACAGCCCGTCAGCTTCGCCGTAGAGAAGAAGACCTCGCAAAGTTATCTCACCAGCCTTTGGAACCACGAAGCTTTCCGGAAGCGTGAGGAGAGTGGATACCAGCGCACCATCGACCGCGCCGCAAGGATATTCACATGGGTGGTTCTGGTTATAGCACTCGTTACGGGCATCTACTGGTATTTCGTCGATCCGAATGCGATGTGGCTGGTGCTCACTTCAGTGCTCATGGTGGCATGTCCATGTGCTCTGGCTTTGGCGGCACCATTTACCTACGGCAGTATGCTCCGCGCTTTCGGCCGCAACCAGTTGTACCTCAAGAATGCTGATGTCATCGAACGGATGGCCTCAGTCGATTCGGTGGTTTTTGACAAGACGGGGACCGTGACGCATGGATCAAATCCAGAGATCCGTTTTGATGGCGATTGTTCTCCTGAGGAGTTCGCGGCCATAAAGCATTTGACCAGCTTTTCAACGCATCCGCTGAGCCAGATGATCTCGGCGTTTATCAGTGAGGGTGAGGCACCGGCGGTTTCCGAATTCAAAGAACTTCCAGGAAAGGGTATTGAGGGTTTTGTTGGCTCGCATCGGTTTGCTATTGGCTCCGCTGCTTTTGTTGGCGCAATACCTTCGTCGCATCTCGAGCAAACCCGTGTATGGGTATCTGTCGATCATGAGGTACGGGGTCATTTTAGTATTCAGACCGCTTTGCGCGAAGGCATTTACGCGATGATCTACAAGTTGGGCAATGGGTGTGTGGCCCTGCTCTCGGGAGATAATGATGGCGACCGGCCAGCCATGGCGCGGTTGTTTGGCACGCATACCGAGCTTCGGTTCAATCAGAATCCACATGAAAAGAGGGAGTACATTGAACACTTGCAGGCTACGGGCAAAAAGGTTTTGATGGTTGGCGATGGACTTAATGACGCCGGCGCACTGAAGCAGAGCGATGTCGGTATTTCGGTGACCGATGACACAGGGGTATTCACACCTTCGTCGGATGGCATCCTGCATGGCGAGAGGGTTGAGGACCTGGACCGGTTTTTGGCACTGGCACAGCGTTCGGCTGGCATCCTCCGAATGGCCTTTGCCATTTCTTTTCTGTATAATGCCATAGCGTTGTCATTTGCGGTGACAGGTCAGCTGACACCCCTGGTGGCGGCGGTTCTCATGCCCATCAGTAGCATCAGCGTTGTGAGTTTTGCATCCCTGGCCGTACACATTGCGGCGAAGCAAGAGAAATTAAGGTAACTTATAGATTATATCCTATGAAGAATTTCATTTCAGGCGAAGAGGCAGTAAAGGTTATCAAGTCCGGTGACCGGGTGTTTATTCATGGTGGAGCCGCTACGCCCCATTATTTGGTAAGCAAGATGGTTGAACGGGCTTCGGAATTGTGGGATGTGGAATTGGTGAGCATCAGCCTTCAAGGCGAAGCCCCGTTTGCGGATAAGAAATACAAGGATAATTTCAGGATCAACGCCCTGTTCGTTTCAGAGAATGTGCGGGATGCGGTAAACGACGGGCGTGGAGACTATGTACCCGTGTTCCTTAGTGAGATTCCAAAGTTGTTTACCCGCAACGTGCTCCCCATTGATGTAGCGTTTATTCATGTCTCACCTCCGGACAAGCACGGATATTGTTCGCTCGGCGTTTCGGTGGATACAGTTCTCTCAGCGATCAAGTATTCCAAGCATGTGATTGCTCAGGTAAATCCGCGCATGCCACGGACGATGGGCGATGGGATTGTGAAGGCCGATGCTTTTGACGCGTTGGTATACCACGAACAAGAGTTACCGGAAGTGGGCAACGCAAAGCTCTCCGAAATTGCAATTCGAATTGGTCAGAATTGCGCCGAGCTTGTGGAAAACGGTGCCACGCTGCAAATGGGCATCGGGTCCATTCCGGATGCTGTACTGGCGAGTCTGGGTAATCATAAGCAACTCGGCGTTCACACAGAGATGTTCTCCGACGGCGTAATTCCTCTGGTTGAAAAGGGGATCATCACCGGCGAGCATAAGAAGAAGCACCGTGGTAAGATCGTGACGTCGTTTGTGCTCGGCAGTAGAAAGCTATATGATTTCATTGACGACAATCCATCCGTCTCGGTGTTGCGTGTAGACTATGTGAACGACACCTCCGTCATTCGGCAAAATCCCAAGGTTACGGCAATCAACAGTGCGATTGAGATTGATATCACTGGACAGATATGCTCCGATTCCATAGGCAGCTACCAATATTCGGGCGTTGGCGGTCAGATGGACTTTATGCGCGGTGCGGCGTTGTCGGATGGAGGAAAGCCCATCATTGCACTGCCCTCCGTGGCCGGCAAGGGAGGTTCCAAGATAGTACCCTTCCTCAAGCCGGGTGCCGGGGTGGTCACCACACGTGCCCACGCGCATTTTATCGTTACGGAGTACGGCGTGGCCAATCTCTTTGGTAAGAATATGCGTCAACGGGCAAAAGCCTTGATTGAGATTGCACACCCCAACCACCGGGAAGAATTGGAGCGTGCTGCGTTTGAGCGTTTCAAGAGTTATCAGTTCGAATCCACTCAGTACTGATCATGATTATCGTCGTATTGCTTATCGCTATTAGTCTGATCATTGCACTGATTTTCCTGGCGATCTTCTTCTGGAATGTTCGTGCGGGGCAATACGACGATATGTTTACGCCTTCCGTTCGGATGTTGTTTGAGGAAGGCGATGGTGCAGAGGTGAAGGCTCCGGGCGAGGGTAAGGAGTAAATATAAGACTATTTGGTCTTTTATTAAAAAGGGAAGCAATTTTTGCTTTTTTATCGTCGAAACTGACGAAAATCAGCCGGTACGGTGGTGCACTCGGTTAGGTTTGTAATCGTATGTCTGACGCAGCGATAATATCCTCCTATTGAAACAAACCCTTATTTCCTATGAAATACTTCATTGCCCTTTTCCTCCTGCTGAACCTGGCTGCCTGTACCCCGGACAAGCCAAAGTCAACCGAAGAGTATCCCGACCTCACCAAATCAGCTCCGGAAGCTGTGATTGCCGACCCGACCAAGGGGATTGGTGCCGTGAAGAATGTGACGCTGAAGACCCCGCTGGAGTCAGAGCGAATCTCACGCGGTCTCGCTATTTATGAGATGAAATGCAGTGCATGTCACAAATTGGATGAAACCCGTTTTGTTGGCCCCGGCTGGAAGAACGTGACGAAGACCCGCAAGCCGGAGTGGATCATGAACATGGTGACGAACGTGGAGGTCATGTTGGACAAAGATCCGGAAGCGCAGAAGTTGCTCGAGCTTTGTCTGACCCGTATGCCCAACCAGAACGTGTCCATCGGCGATGCGCGTGATATCCTGGAGTTTATGCGTCAGAATGACGGTGAAAAATAGGCCCTTACAATTACCCTCAACCAATAAATCGATCATCCCATGAAAACGTTAACACGATCAATCGCTGTCCTGGCCCTTATCGGCTTTGCGGTGGCGATCAACAGCTGCGCGCCGAAGGGTCCCAAAGGGGCCGTGACGGGAAATGCAGCGTCTAAAGTTTATGTGGCCCCCGGCCAATACGACGAGTTCTATAACATCGTATCGGGTGGCTTCAATGGTCAGATTGGTGTCTACGGCATTCCTTCCGGCCGCCTGTTGCGCATCATTCCTGTCTTCTCCCAGTTTCCGGAAAATGGATACGGATACAGTGAGGAGAGCAAGCCGATGCTCAATACTTCTCATGGCTATGTGCCCTGGGATGACCTTCACCATATCGCATTGTCCGTCACGAATGGCGTACATGATGGCCGCTGGGCATTTGCCAACGGTAACAATACGCCCCGTGTTGCCCGTGTCGACATGAAGACCTTCCATACGGCTGAGATTCTCGAGCTCCCGAATAGCGGGGGTAACCACTCGTCACCCTTCATCACCGAAAACTCGGAGTACATCGTTGCTGGAACGCGCTTCAGCGTACCCATGGGCGACAAGGTTGATGTGCCCATCAGCAGTTACAAGCAGAATTTTAAAGGCACCATCAGTTTTATCAGCGTTGATAAGGCTTCTGGCAACATGAATATTGCATGGCAATTGACTACACCGGGTGTTAACTTCGACCTGGCTCGCGCCGGCAAAGGTCCCTCGGGCGGGTGGTTCTTCTTCTCTTGTTACAACACTGAACAGGCCTACACCTTACTTGAAGTGAATGCTTCACAGAAGGACAAGGACTTCATTATGGCGGTTAACTGGAAAAAAGCCGAGGAATATATCCAAGCTGGAAAAGGCAAGAAGGTGAAGGCGCGTTATGCTCACAACCTGCTCGATGAAAAGACCAATACCGCAGTTTCTACGATGATGGAAGAAGTGATGCAGTTGGATCCCACCGAATTGAAAGACATCCTGTATTTCATTCCTTGCCCAAAGTCACCCCATGGTTGCGATACCGACCCTACTGGTGAATACATTGTGGGCAGCGGTAAACTGGCGGCGCTCATTCCTGTGTTCTCGTTTACGAAGATCCAACAGGCCATTGCCAACAAGGATTTTGAAGGGGAGTTTGGTGGCATCCCTGTCATCAAGTACGAATCTGCTCTCCACGGTGAAGTGAAGAAGCCTGGCCTGGGCCCATTGCACACCGAGTTTGACGATGCTGGCAACGCCTACACCTCATTCTTCGTTTCTTCTGAAATTGTGAAGTGGAACGTGAAGACCCTTGAGGTTCTTGACCGTGTGCCTACCTATTATTCTATAGGACACCTCAGTGTTCCCGGCGGTCCAACGGCAAAGCCCTGGGGCAAGTACGTCATTGCCTACAACAAGATCACCAAAGATCGCTACCTGCCTACAGGACCTGAGTTGACTCAGTCTGCGCAACTGTATGATATCTCCGGCGAGAAGATGCAGCTGCTCCTCGACTTCCCAACAACAGGCGAGCCGCACTACGCAGAGTCTATTCCTGCTAACCTGGTAGCCTCGAACTCGGTGAAATTCTATAGGATTGAAGATAACGGTCACCCGTATGCTGCAAAAGGGGAGAAGGAGGCACGCGTTGAGCGCAAAGGAAATCAGGTTCATGTATGGATGACAGCCATCCGTTCACACCTTACCCCAGACAACATCGAAGGTGTTAAGGTGGGCGACGATGTGTTCTTCCATGTTACGAACCTCGAACAAGATTGGGATGTACCGCACGGATTTGCTGTCAAAGGTGCATTGAATGCCGAGCTACTCATCATGCCAGGTGAGACGCAAACGCTGAAGTGGCAGCCTAAAACGGTTGGCGTGTTCCCGTTCTACTGTACAGATTTTTGCTCCGCGCTACACCAGGAAATGCAGGGTTATATAAGGGTTTCTCCTGCGTCATCCAATGTGCCGCTGAAGTTCTCTACCGGTAAGATAGAAGCGGAGGGAACAGGGGCGAATTAGCCTGTTTTCATTCATAGTTTACAGGTTCCCGCAAAGGCGGGGGAAGGTGCCTCCCGGAAATAAACTTCCGGGAGCGCCTTCTTAAACATTAGATTTGTATGATGAGGCCACTTAAAAAAGTTTCCAGATTAGCCGTAGCCGTGGCTGCACTTTCTCTGGTATCGGCATATTTTGTTCCACTTTGGAGAATTCTTCTTTGGGCGCCGCAGTACCCGGAAGGTCTGGAGATGAAAATCTGGATCAATACGCTGAGCGGTGACGTGAAGATCATCAGCGCCCTCAATCACTATATTGGTATGAAGCATATCGAAGTGAGCATGTTTCCGGAGTTTGGATATATGATTTACATCGTCGGATTTCTCATCGCTGCCGGACTGATAGTCGCCATTTGGGGTAAACGTCTGGGGTTGCACATCTACTTTGGCATTCTGGTAGCGACAGGCCTCGCTGCGCTGATCGATTTCTACATCTGGGGATACGACTATGGCCACAATCTGAATCCCGAAGCAGCAATAAAAGTGGAAGGAATGACCTATCAGCCACCGCTGATCGGAACCAAAGAACTGCTCAACTTTACAGCTTTTTCAGGGCCCGACACCGGAGGATGGATTTTTATTCTTGTAGGTGTCATGTTGTTGGGTGTAGAATTCGTCGAAGGACATGCGTTCAAGCAGGTTCCAAAGATTATGACGAAGATTCATTTCTAGGCCATGCGAAGCATTTTCATTTTTGTCTGTTGGGTAGGCACAGTCATTGTGTTTGGTTGCTCTACGAAGCCAGAACCGCTCAATTTTGGTTCCGATGCCTGCTACTCATGTAAAATGACATTAGCCGACAACCGTTTCGGAGCTGAGCTGGTTACGAAGAAGGGAAAGGTGTACAAGTTTGATGACCTCAATTGCATGCTGCAGTTTTATCATTCCAGTGATATCGATCCGAATGATTTTGCACACAAGCTGGTCATCAACTACGAGGCCCCTGGAATTTTTTTGAATGCCGATGAAGCGTTCTATGTGAAATCGAGTGAAATCAGGAGCCCAATGGCTAGTGAGGTGGCTGCGTTTGAGACCTACGACAAGGCGATAGCGTTCAAGAAAAAGTATGGTGGTATCTTCCTTGCCTGGGGTGAGGTGACTACTCAATTCAAATGACAGTGATGATCCTGAGGTTTTATGAGAACGCTGTGCGCATACCTTTCCTTTTCCTTCTTTTGGGGATAGGGCTTGAGGCGTCAGCCAAGACCATTGATGCAGGACCCACAACAGCGATACACTCCCTTACCGCGGCCATTGCTGCCGCTCAGCCAGGAGATACCATCCTGCTGCATCCGGGAATCTACCGTGAGGGAAACATCATTATTCGGAAACCGCTGAGTATTGTGGGAATTTCCTACCCGGTAATCGACGGTGAAGGAAGGCATGAGTTATTTACGATTATAGCCAACGATGTCACCATTCATGGACTGCGGATGATCAATACAGGTGCAGCCAGCATCCAGGACATTGCGGCTGTGAAAGGACTTGACGTGCAGCGTTTGAGGGTGCTCTACAATCGTTTTGAGGATACATTCTTTGGAATTCACTTATCGAATGCCAGCCATTGTCTTGTCGAGGGTAATACCCTGCGGGGCACTTCAGGAGCCCGTGCTGAAAACG
>CAYMPU010000137.1:0-5613 GCA_964392375.1 uncultured Ohtaekwangia sp.
GTATCGCTCGTGACCGGGCAAGATGAGGACAAGGATAAAGATCCGGAGAAAGTAACCTTGATGACCATTCACATGGCCAAGGGACTTGAGTTCCGGTATGTGTATATCGCGGGTTTGGAAGAAGATCTTTTCCCTTCACAGATGATGCTGAGCAGTCGCGCGGAACTGGAAGAAGAGCGCCGACTGTTTTATGTAGCCATCACGAGAGCGCAGAAGCGATTGTTCCTTACCTATGCGCTAACGCGTTATCGATTTGGTCGTCTCAAGAACTGCGAGCCCAGTCGTTTTCTGGATGAGATTGATCCCAACTACGTCAAGGTCAGCACCAAGTATGGCGGCCTTCACGGGTCAGAGACATCGCCGGGGCGGGCCGAGTACACGAAGAACTTTGTGTCGGGGATGAAGAAGACCATCCGGTCGCAGCCCGCTGTGAGGCCCACCAGCTACAAAGCACCGTCCGATTTTACGCCCAGCGATACGTCGGCGTTGCAAGAAGGCATGCGAGTGGAGCACCCCAAGTTCGGCTTCGGCAGTGTGGTCAAAATCGATGAAAGCGGTGCCGATCGCAAGGCCCGCATCCAATTCGAGGATTTTGGCGAGAAGACCTTATTGCTTAGTTTTGCCAAGTTAAAAATACATCCTACAGCCCCCCTCAACACGGCATCATGACTTTAGAGTACAATTCACAGCGTCCGCATATTATTCTTAAAGAGTACGGAAGGAACATCCAGAATATCGTCGAGTATATCCGCACCATTCCCGATAAGGAGAAGCGCACGGAACTCGCCTACACCCTCATTGAACTCATCAAGCAGCTGAACCCTACCGTTCGCGAGTCGGTAGAAAACCCTCAGCGCCTGTGGGATGACCTGATGATCATCGCCGACTTCAATCTTGACGTCAACAATCCGTTTGTTCCCCCCGACCGTGATATCCTCAGCAAGCGGCCCATGCGCGTGCCGTATCCGCAGACCAACGTGCGGTACAAGCACTATGGAAAGAACATTGAGCGCCTTGTTCAGGAAGCGCTGAAGAAAGAAGATCCCAAGGAGCGCGAGGAGATGATCATTTACCTCGGCCGGCTGATGAAGACTTTGTACGGCAGCTGGAACAAGGAGACCCTCGATGACTCTGTTGTATTGAAAGACATTGCGATTTTTTCCGGCGGTAAGCTGACCATGAGTTTGGACAGGGTTCGTGAAGAGAACCTGTTTGATCCGCTGTTCCGTGAACGCCCGTCGGCCAAACCTTCACATCCTCAGGGTGGTGGCGGTCGTCAGAACCAGCGTCAGGGAGGCGGTGGCGGAAGGCCCTTTAAGAAACGCTTCAATCCCCACCGCAGAAGAGACCAATGAGTTCCTTTCGGATCCAGGGTGGCAAGCGCCTGAGCGGAGAGATTACGCCACAAGGTGCGAAGAACGAGGCTCTGCAAATTCTCTGCGCTGTACTCCTCACTTCAGAGCCGGTCACCGTACACAACATTCCCGACATCCTCGACGTCAACAAGCTCATCGAGCTTGTGGGCGATCTCGGCTGCACGGTGGAGAAGCTGGGCAAAGGTTCGTACCGCTTCACGGCTTCCACCATCAACATCGGGCATCTCGAAACCGATTCCTACCGCAAGAAGGCCGCGTCGCTGCGTGGCTCGGTCATGCTGCTGGGTCCTATCCTAGCGCGCTACGGCAAGGCCAGCATCCCCAAGCCGGGTGGCGACAAGATCGGGCGTCGTCGATTAGACACGCACTTCCTTGGATTTCAAAACCTCGGCGCCAAGTTCAACTTCGACGCCAAAGGAAATCTCTTTCACATTGACGCATCCGAGCTCAAGGGCTGCTACATGCTGCTCGATGAAGCATCGGTGACAGGTACCGCCAACATCCTCATGGCTGCGGTATTGGCCAAGGGCACCACCACCATTTACTACGCCGCGTGCGAACCTTATCTGCAGCAGTTGTGCCATATGCTCATCCGCATGGGCGCGAAGATCAGCGGCATCGGCTCCAACCTACTCGTGATCGAAGGCGTGTCCAAGCTCAAGGGGACGGAACATACGTTGCTCCCCGACATGATTGAGATCGGCAGTTTCATCGGTCTGGCGGCCATGACACAGTCGGAGATCACCATCAAGAATTGTCGCATTGATATGCTCGGCATCATCCCGGACACGTTCAAGCGACTGGGTATCAAGATGGAATTCCGCGGCGACGATATCTATATTCCCGCGCAGGAGCGTATTGAAATTGAGAGCTTCATTGACGGCTCCATTCTGACCATCGCCGATTCACCGTGGCCAGGCTTTACCCCCGACCTCATCAGTGTAGCGCTCGTCGTAGCTACGCAGGCCAAGGGCACGGTACTCATACACCAGAAGATGTTTGAGAGCCGCCTGTTCTTCGTCGATAAGCTCATCGACATGGGTGCGCAGATTATCCTCTGTGACCCTCACCGTGCCACCATCATCGGTCTCGACCGCAAGTATGCGCTTCGAGGTATCAAGATGTCTTCACCCGATATCCGTGCCGGCGTCGCCTTGCTCATCGCTGCTTTGTCGGCCAGCGGAGAAAGTGAGATCTTGAATGCTGAGCAGATTGATAGAGGATATCAGGATATTGAGGAGAGGTTGATTAAGTTGGGTGCGGTGATTGAGCGCATTAAATAAAGGGAATGTAAAAGGTAGAATGGCCAATGTAGAATGTAAAAGTTGGCCAGGGAGTTACACCTCTGCATTTAGCGTTTAGCCTTTTACATTTTTTTCTTTAGCCGTCAATGCTGAGGAGATCGACGGGGGTTCCAAGTCGGATTACATTCGTCTGGAATGAAAGAGAATATAAAAGGTAGAATGACCAATGCAAAATGTTAATATTGGCTGTATACCATCAAGACTCCTTACCTGATCTCCATGAGGCTACTTACTACTTTATTTATCTTGATTCCTGCCATTGTCTTTGGTCAAGAGAAGGTCAAGAAGACCCCAAGACCTTTTGAAGAAGGCTACATTCTTTATAGTGATGGCAAAAAGCCCGAACAGGGCTTAGTCCAGGTTCCTGAGAAGAAACGCGGGCTTGTCAATTTCAACTTCAGAAAATCCAACACTGGGGTTATTCGGGAAATACGGGTTGAGCAAGCAACCGTTCTTGGGTTTGGGTTCAGGCGTGGAGCGGAGTACCATGCCCTCGATTATACGCATGACAGTATCCCCGGGAGATTTTTTGTTAAGGTGCTGGTGGCTGGCAACATGAGTTTATACAGCGACAACGATACGCTGATTCTTAAGTTGCAGAGTGGGACCACCCATGAGCTGACTTCGTCCAACTTCCGTGATTTGCTCTATGGTGCTACTGCCACCTGTCCGGCAGCGAACCAAATGGCTCAGCACCTTCGCTTCGATCCCGAAGTTCTCTCAGACTTCGTCAAAGGGTACAACAAGTGCCTAAATAACGACCCCGGCACCTTTGACCCTTTCGCAACGAAGAAGATTTTCTACCTCGGGATCTCGGCAGGAATTGAATTTACTACCCTGGATATAGAAGCTTTGGATTACTACCCTCGATACTCGCTTTCGGATGAGAAGCATATTTTTGCCGGCCTACTGCTCTATATTCCCTACGCAAAGTCTCAGGCCCTCGAGTTTGGTGTGATCTACAAACCGCGAGAATTCCACGGTACTGGGAAAGGAGGCAGCCCCTCTTTACACCCTGGCGTGCGGACCTCGGACATTTCCATCAGTTACAACGAGCTCCTGATTCCCGCAACGTTCAGACAGGCGATCTGGAGAAAGAACAAGACCACCATTCAGGGAAGTGCCGGCGTGGCGCTGCCTGTGATCATCAGCCAATCGTCTCAGATAGCTACTACGGATGACTTCAACTCATACACCAGGCCAGTCGTCCTGAGTAAAAGTATCCAATACAATATCGGAGTTGGCGCAGAAATTATTATAAAAGAACGGCAACGGCTGTTGATTCAGAACGTGTTCTTCTACGGACCCGCTTCGTTATCCACGTTTTTAGGTTATGCCGGCTCTTCGGTTATGGGCTACAGCCTATTCATTGGCTACACATTATGATGATGTTCCAGATTGGAATATCAAGTTTTTGAGTTGTTCGCCATTCGTTGCGGCCTTCAGCTCACCCCCCGGCCCCCTCTCCGAGACGGAGAGGGGGAGAGTTCCTGATGTCAACATCACAAAGAAATTTTTGATGCTTGTAGTTGGAATGATGGGGAGACTGAATCAATACAGATCAATTTGAAATGAAAGAGACGTGTCAGTCTGGGGGCTCCCTTCTCCCCCGATGACTATCGGGGGAGAAGGGCCGGGGATGAGGTAATGGGAGCGCAGTGGAGTTTACGGGAATCTCCCGTCGTGCCAACTCACCCCGTCCTGCGCTTCGCTGGGACACCCCTCTCTATTTCATAAAGAGGGGGAAGGTGGAGGTCTGAGAGTTGATCAACTATTAGGGTGACCATTGGAATTTACTTTACTCTTCCCCTCTCTACGCAGTAGAGAGGGGTGGCCAAGCGTCCCGGAACAAGTCCGGGATGACAGTCGCGATGCCGGGGTGAGTTGGCTAAAACTCAATCACCACCCCCACCGGGCAATGATCCGACCCATGATACTCATTGTAGATCATGGCATCCTTGACGGCAGGCATCATGCGCGTGTCGACGAGGAAGTGGTCGATGCGCCATCCTACATTCTTGTCGCGGCCGAAGGTGAAGTAGTTCCAGTAGGAATACTTTGCCTCGTTGGGATGAAAGTGGCGGAAGGTGTCTACGAGTCCGGCCTGGAGCAGGCGTGAAAAGCCATCGATCTCCTTCTGGGTATAGCCTGCGGATTTATTGTAGTTCTCCTTGGGATGAGCGAGGTCAATAGGTTGGTGTGCCACGTTGAGGTCACCGCAGACGATCACGGGTTTACGCTTCCGAAGCCAGGCAATATAGGCACCGAACTCGTGGTCCCATCGCTCCCGGTAGTCGAGGCGGGCAAGGCCGTCGCCAGCATTGGGTGTGTAGACCGTCACCAGGAAGTGGGTATCAAACTCGGCCGCAATCACGCGTCCCTCCTGGTCAAATTCTTCGTAGCCGATGTCGTAGGTAACGTTGATTGGCTCGTCACGGCTGATCAATGCTGTGCCCGAATATCCTTTCCGGGCCTTCGATGAATTCACATAGACGTGATAGCCTTTGAGCGCTTTTAGCGTCTCGAACGCTTCATCTTCGGCAGCCTTCGTCTCCTGCAGGCAGAGGACACTGGGGTTCATGGCCTTGATATTTTCAAGAAAATCTTTCTTGATGATGGCGCGGATACCATTGACATTCCACGATACAAAATGGTGTGGTGTCATCGTCAGAAGATATGTCGTACAAACGCCTCGATGGCCTCATACTCTGCCAGGCCCAACTGGTTGTAAGAGGAAGCCGTAGCATGGTTCCGGTCTTCGGCCCGCACCCAGAATTCACGTTGGTCGGTGCCGGGGAACAATGCGCTGTCTTTCTGGGACTGGTGCTTGAAGACAGCCCTGCGTTTGCGTAATAGTTCATCGGGACTTAGGGGCACGGCCATTTCGATTTGGTCGATGTCCCACTCCTGCCAGGCGCCGCGATAGAGCCACA
>CAYMPU010000138.1:0-23266 GCA_964392375.1 uncultured Ohtaekwangia sp.
TCAAGCTTCCCATCATGATCACCACCACACTCCTCATCATCTTTTTCATATTCATCAAGTTTATCATGTTCATTGTTCGTTCATTCACGCTTAATCCTCACACCTCAATCGTCAATCCGCTGCACGTCATTTCTGCCCGTACCCATTAGGCTTGTCAATATTTGTTCTGTCTCCTTCTTGAACTGTGAAGTATTCTCGCGGATATCGTTCAATCCTGCCTGGAAGTACTGCACGTCCTGCTTGCGCTGTTCCTGCAAGTATTTGGAGAAATCCACCAGCAGTGTCTCGACATATTGCTTCTGTCCTTCGTTCGACATCTGCAAGTAGTCCTTCATCAGTTTCAGGTTATCGGCCTGGAGCTGGTCAACAAACTGCCTTACCTGTTGCTGTTGACCTTTTGATACCTTCTGCACGAGCTGGTCGATGCGCTCGGAGTTCGAGAAGATGTTCTCTTTGATATTCTCTTCCAGATCTTTCCTATCGTTGTTCCAGCTCGCCTGAAGCGTATTGTTGTTTTCCTTTAACGATGCCTGAATCATGGCCGCAACTTTTTCCTCGCTCAGCGTGGCGGCAGCCGGCTTTGGCTCTAACGTTTGGATAAACCCAATGCGCAGTTCGCCAGCCTTATAGGATGCCGACATTCCCAGGAGGCGTGCGGCGATGACCACCACAAGCAAGGAGGCTGCGATGCCCAGACTCATGCGCACATAACCTTCCTGCCAGAAAGACCGGTGATGTTCACCAAACACAATGGGCGGCGCAATGACTTCCTTGTCCCGCAAATGGCCCATGATCTCCCGGGCATGCTGCCACTCCTCCAGTCGCTTTCGCTCGGCTGGGTACCGCTCCAGGTATGCTTCCACGTTTGCACGCTCGTCCCCCTCCAACTCACCGTAGTGGTAGGCAATCAGGGTCGCTTCATCGGGCTTATAGTTCATAACCAATTGTTTCTCGTGTAATCTTCTTTCGTTCCAGCATTCTCTTCAGTGCCTCGAGGCCGTAGTACATCCGCGACTTCACCGTATTTTCCGAGAGGTTCAGCGCTTCGGCGATCTCGCGGAATTTCAGTCCCTCATACTCCTTCATAATCACGACCTCACGCTGCTCATCGCTCAGCTGGCGCAGGCAGTCCTGCAGCAAGTCCGACAATTCAGACTGTCGCAGCACTCGCTCGGGATTATCTGTCCGACTACCCGCCGCCTCCCACACCTGACTTTCTTCTTCCTCTCCTTGACGCAGATCATGGAGGGAAACAGCGTGCGTACTCTTCTTCTTCCGTAGCTCTTCACGACAGCAGTTCACCGCTATCGTGTACAGCCATGGGCGGAACCGGCCGGCATCCTGAAGATTGGCGATGTTGCGATGCATGGCAATGAATGTCTTCTGCGCAACCTCCATGGCCAGGTCGTGGTCGAAGAAAAACTTATACCCGAAATTGTAGATGCGCTTGTACCAGGCCTGCATCAACTTGCCCTGAGCGAGACTGTCCCCTTCACGCGCGCGCGTTATCAAGGCATCGGCAAGCATCATGGCCTTTTCGGGATAGGTTTGTGTCACAGCGCTGTTTAATCGATTTCCGGCAACCTGCTTTTACGTCTTAGATGACTCTCTGGATCAAATAGTTTGATAAAGTTGGCCTTTTTTCGCCATCCGCTAGCCACGTCATCAGAGCCCTGCGGTTATCTTTGCGGCCATGAAACACGTCATTGCCCTCCTGGTCCGCTATGTACCCAGGAAATACCTCTTAAGGCTAAGCGGGATTGGGCTCCGGGTAATGGGTGTATTTTATTCGGGCAACCAGGTCGAGTGCCCGGTGTGCAATCATTCGTACCGGCGTTTTTTGCCCTACGGTCGTATCAACCCCCGCCCGAATGCGCTATGCCCCTCCTGCCTGTCGCTGGAGCGCCACCGCCTCATTTGGCTTTACCTCCGGGAAAAGACAAACTTCTTTGATCACCCGCTTGACGTACTCCACATTGCTCCGGAACAGTGCTTCATGAAACCTTTCGAGGAAAGGCATGGTGCGAAGTACATCACTGCCGACATTGAATCGCCGCTGGCAAAGGTGAAGATGGACATTCACGCGATGCCCTTCGCTGATAACCATTTTGATGTCGTGCTGTGCAATCATGTATTGGAGCATGTTGACAATGATATTCAGGCAATGGGTGAAATCTATCGGGTATTGAAGCCCGGAGGATGGGCCATTCTACAAGTGCCCTTCTTTGCTCCTGTCCCCGAAGTCACGGTGGAAGATCCATCGATCCAGTCACCGCGTGATCGGGAGATACACTTCGGTCAGGATGATCATGTGAGGAAGTATGGTAAAGACTATGCGCAACGAATAGAACGCAGCGGCCTCAAGGCACAGCCAGATACGTTTGCGCGTGAAGTGGCCAACAGTGAGCGCTATGGAATCTCGGCCTCCGAGATCTTGTACAAAGCAGTGAAGCCCCGATAAGGCAAAAAAAATACCCGAGGTCATCGGGTATTTCTCTTTATAGATTTGAGGTAATTACTTTCCAAGCTTGTCAAGAACTTCCATCACTTCCTTCACATGCACACGGCTGGTCTCCAGCAATGCACGTTCGGCCTCATTCAGTTCCAGTTCAATGACACGTTCGATACCATTTTTGCCAAGCACCACAGGAACGCCTAAATAGCAGTTCTTGATACCGTACTCGCCATCGAGCTGCATGCATACCGGAAGGATGCGGCGTTGATCTTTAACGATCGACTCCACCATCTGAGCGGCAGCGGATCCGGGTGCATACCATGCCGAAGTGCCCATCAATTTCACGAGTTCACCGCCTCCTACTTTCGTACGCTCGATGATGGCGTTGAGCTTCGCAGTATCCATCAATTCCGTAACCGGTATTCCGGAAACAGTTGTGTAGCGTGGCAGCGGTACCATGGTATCGCCGTGCCCGCCAAGCAGCATGGCCTGAATGTCTTTGGGGGAAACGTTCAGTGCCTCCGCCAGGAACGCACGATAGCGTGCGGTATCGAGGATACCAGCCATACCCATAACGCGGGTACGGGGGAATTTCGATGTGAGATGTGCCTGATAGGTCATCACATCCAACGGGTTGGAGACAACAATGATGATGGCATTGGGTGAATGCTTCACCACGTTCTCGGTCACTGATTTCACAATACCGGCGTTGGTTCCTATCAAGTCATCGCGGCTCATGCCGGGCTTGCGGGGAAGTCCGGAGGTAATGACCACCACATCGGATCCAGCGGTCTTTGCATAGTCGTTGGTAGATCCAATGGTACGGCTATCATAAAGATCGATGGGGGCCTTCTGCCAGATGTCGAGGGCCTTTCCTTCAGCAATACCTTCTTTAATATCAACGAGCACAATCTGATTGGCCACCTCGCGGTAGGCGAGCACGTCGGCACACGTAGCGCCAACATTGCCTGCACCAACAACAGTAATTTTCATGGGGTATGTAGTTAAGCGTTTAGAATGCGGCAAGGACCCAGCACATATTCAGATGCGTCGAAGGTAGCCTTGTAATCGGGGCGCAAGATATAACTCCAATCAAAAAAGAAAAATGACGAAAGTCGTTATTTGTGAGGCTCCAGCCGGAGGGTCAGAACCGTCTGTGTGGATGGGGTGACCTTAAACCGCTCATCTACGCGATAGCCGGCGATCCAGACGATTTCATCGCCGGAAACGATGACCGTTACCCGGTCCTTTTCCGTGAGCGGCACACGCTCATCGATGAGAAAATCACTCACTTTCTTGGACTTCGTCATGCCCAGAGGCACAAAGCTGTCGCCATGCCTCCATCCCCGCCACAGCAAGGGGAACCGTACCTTGGCATAATCGACACTGGCCATACGCGGATCTTTGGATATCCCTTTACCAGCTTCTGTTTTGAAGTACAGTATCCAGGGTCCAAGGGCCGCCTTATCCTGCCCGTCTTCAACCAGCACATCCTGAAACTCCTCCTCTTTGGGAGATACAATGATGTTGTCACGGTCGACAACCGCAACATGAGTTGCTGAAATAAAACGTGATCCCGGCTGCGCGGACAAAGCCTCTACGAGTTGCTTGCAGCGGTCCAATTCAAATCCAAAGGGACGCAGCCACTCATAGCATACATAAGCGGGATTCTGGAGCAGCAACAACAGACTCTTGTCGATAAGAAAGTCCCTCCCGTCGGTTTGCGTGATCGCATCGCGCAACTGCTCCAACCCCCGACGCATCAGCTCCGCGGCGCCTTCCAGTTTTTCGAGCGAAAGGGAAAACGTTTGCTCGAGGGAAGGGTTGATCTCTTTCAGGCGAGGAATGATCTCATGCCGGATGAAATTACGTTGGTAATGGGTTGCCAGATTGCTCGTGTCCTCCCGCCACGCAATTCCCGTCGATCGCGCAAAGGCAGAAATCTCATCACGACTGGCGAACAACAAGGGGCGGACAATGCGCTCATTCTTGCGAGGAATTCCTGTCAGTTGATCGAGACCCGAACCGTTAGACCACCGCATGAGGACGGTCTCCACATTGTCGCTGAGATGGTGGGCGGTGGCCAGCCAATGGTACTGACCTTTCTCAATCAGTTCATTAAACCAGGCATAGCGTAGTTCTCGGGCTGCCATCTGCACAGAGATCTTCTTCTCTTCGGCATAGTTCTTGGTATCAAAGCGTTTGCTGTAAAACGGGAAGCCATGTGCCTCGCAATAGGCCTTTACAAACTGTTCATCCCCCTCCGATTCCTTTCCGCGGAGTCCAAAATTACCGTGAGCGACACCCAATGTGTAACCAGCTGCCCGGAAGAGATGCAACATCACCATCGAGTCGAGCCCACCGCTGACGGCCAGGAGGATACGGTCTTCCGGACCGAAGAGATCGTGATGGTGGATATAGTCGCGGAAGCGGGTAAGCACTACTCAAAAATATCAAAAGTCCACCGGTCTCCCTGCCTTTTCTAACTTTGACCCGCAAATGAAGAAATTCACGCTTTTCGGCCTCCTGATCCTCCTCGCTACGGCTGGCTATGGGCAGAAGAAAGTGAAGCTGAAGCAGGCTGAAACCCTCCGCGGCTCCATGCAAAACGGGGTGCGCGTGGACTGGCTCGTTGGGAATGTCATCTTCGCACAGAACCAGACCACCATCTATTGCGACTCCGCCATCTTCGACCGCGCCAAGAATTCTGTCGAAGCCTACGGCCGCATTCGCATCACCGAAGGCGACTCCGTCACGGTCACTGCCTCACGACTCACCTATGACGGCAACAAAAAAATCGCCTACCTCAGAAGGAATGTGGTGTTCACCAAACTGGAAACCGCGACGTTGTATACCGAGTTTCTGGATTACGACCGCACAAAAAATACAGCGAAATACTTCAATGACGGAAAACTGGTCGATAGCACGAATACACTTACGAGCAAAAAGGGATACTATGATTTGAACAACAACCTTGCATCCTTTAAAACGGACGTCGTCGCTGTGAACAAGGAGAACACCCTCCTGTCCGACACGTTGCAGTATCATTCACGCAGTAAGATCATTTACTTCCGGGCCCCCACCGAGGTGAAAGATAAATCCGGGAGAACGGGGTACTATGAAGACGGCTTTTATGACACCAAGAGGAAGACGTCCGATCTGGCGCGAGGTGATTTTGAGACACCCACATACAAACTGAAAGGCGCAAAACTCTTTCTCGATGATGTTCGTCAATACTACAGGGCCAAAGGCGATGTGGTGCTCACATCCAAAGAAGAGAACATGCATATCTATGGCGACGATGGGTTTTATGACAAGAAGAACATGATCTCGAAGGTCTATGGACATTCCTATGTTGCGCGTGTTGGGGATGATCTTGATACCATGTTCATCTCAGCCGATACACTGGTGTCTATCGACAGTCAGGATCCGACCAAGAAACGTCTCCTCGCCTATCACAACGTGCGCATCTTCAAGAGCGATCTCCAGGGCAGGGCCGATTCGCTCGTCTATCAATCGAAAGACTCCACCATCTACTTTTACGGTGACCCGGTGTTATGGACCGAGGGCAACCAGATGACGGCTGACTCGATCAGCGTTCTGCTCGTGAAAAAAAAGATCAACCGAATTTACATGGTCTCGTCGGCGTTCGTTGCCTCGACGGATTCCCTCGCCAATTACAACCAAATCAAAGGAAGGATCATGACCGCCTACTTTGACGACAAGAACATTCACCATGTCGTCGTGCAAGGCAATGGCGAGAGCATCTACTACGCCCTGCAGCAGCTTGAGGAAAAGGTGAATGATTCCACGACGGTGAAAGCGTCGGTGGTGTCGGGCATGAACAAGATCATTTGCAGCAATATGCGGATCAACTTCCGGGCAGGTAAAATCAATAACATCAGCTTTTACGTCAAACCCGATGCCTCCTTTATTCCGCCTCACGAGTTGAAGAAAGAGGAGGCTATCCTGAAAGGATTCCGCTGGCGAGAGGCAGATCGCCCTTCGCGGGGGACGGTTGTGGAAAGAAAACCCCGATGAACGGTCCGTTCACAGAATTTATTGCCTGACCAGAGCACTTTCTTAGGAAATTCTTTTGAATTCGCTGAATTTTAGGTACATTTTCACTGAGTAGGTGTGCATTTATGAAGCGGTTGTGCCTGATACTGTTTCTGTTCCTGTGTGGCCTTTCGGCCAAAGGGCAGGGTATCGAATGGGTTGACCGTCAGGACACATACCAGGCAGGCCTGGGACAGAATGCCCGGATACCTATCCGCATCCGGAATACCACCGACAAAGCCCAAACCTTTATTATCCGCAGAGCTTCAGCAGACCTTAATGCTAATCAAAAAGGCTATTTCTGCATCGGGGACGAGTGCTTTGACATGGCCGTTGACCAGATAACCCGCCGGCTTGAACCAGGCGAAATCGCTAACAATGTCTTTTTCGTTGTTGAAACAGGACTTGCCCCCACATCCAATTCTTTCCGTGTAGAGGTCTATCAAAAGAATAGCCCACAAATGGGCATCGATCACTCATTCTTGCTCAGTATCGAGGAGAAACCCCTCAGGTCCTTCGTGTTCCAGTCCCGGGATATTACGGTCCATGACGTTTACCCCAACCCCGTTACCGACCAGCAGGCGTACATCGACTATCACCTTGCCGATGAGGGCGTGAAGGCCAAGGTGGTCATCCATAACATCCTGGGAAGCCCTGTAGGCGAACATGAGATGCCTTCTTCAGAGACACGGGTAAAGATCCAGGCTGAGGAATTGTCCTCGGGAGTGTATTTCTACACCGTTTACCTCGACAACGTTGGTGTCCTCACCCGGAAGTTGGTGGTGCGGAAATAATTGCCCCTTTCTGTCGTTATAGCCTGGATTTCAAATATGTGGGCTGAATCGTATATTTGCGCCCTTCTTTATGGGTAGAAATAGACGTATTGGGATTTGGGTGATGGTGTGGGCCCTGGGGTTGACCTCGTGCAGCAAATTCCGTCAAATACAGAAAAGTGAAGACTGGCGTATCAAGTACGATGCCGGCCTTAACTACTATGAAAAGAAAGACTACTACCATACTGCCATCCTTTTTGAGGAAATTCTTCCGATCGTCAGAGGTCTGCCTGAGGGTGAAAAGGTGGAATTCTACCTGGCGTACTGCCAGTACTACGAAAAGCAATACCTATTGGCATCCAACCAGTTTAGAACCTTTTATGAGACCTACGGCCGAAGTGCCCAGGCTCAGGAAGCCTTTTTCATGTTTGCCTACTCACTCTACGTTTCAGCTCCCGGCGAAAACCTGGACCAGACCAGCACGATTGAAGGGATGAACGCCATGCAGAACTTTATCAACCAGTATCCCCAAAGCGAACTCCGCGAACGCGCCAACGAGGTGATCGTGAACAGCCAGAAGAAACTGGAGAAGAAAGGTTACGAAAATGCAAAGCAGTATCTCAAGATCAGGAGCTACAAGGCGGCGGTCATTGCATTTGACAATTTCAAGAAGAACTTCCCTGACTCCCAATACCTCGAGGAAATTGCCTATCTCAAAGTGGAGGCCGAGTACCAGTTGGCCCACCAGAGTTTGCCTTCCTTGCAAGAAGAGCGTTATGGCACCGTTGTTTTATTCTACCAGGAACTGGTCGATAACTTCCCGCAAAGCCTGTATTTAAAAGATGCAGAAAAATTCTATTCCGATAGTCTCAGCAAAATCAATAAACTTAAAAACAAAAAATCCTAGTACCATGGCCAACCAACCTTCCATTGTCACCCGCGACGTCGACAAGATTGCAGCACAGACCGGAAACGTATACAAGTCTGTTGTGATCATCAGCAAGCGCGCCCGTCAGATCGCGATCAATATCAAGGAAGAGCTGAACAACAAGCTCGCTGAGTTTGCCACCACAGTCGACAACCTGGAAGAGGTGTTCGAAAACCGTGAGCAGATCGAAATCTCCAAGTTCTATGAGCGTCTTCCTAAGCCAACAACATCGGCACTGGATGAATTCTCGGAAGGCAAGATCATGTATCGCCAGCGCACGGATGAAGTAACGCCTACGGCATGATGGTATGCTGACGGGAAAGAAGATCCTGCTCGGCGTTACCGGAAGTATTGCTGCCTATAAGGCAGCTGTACTCACCCGACTGCTTGTCAAGCAATCCGCTGAAGTAAAGGTCATCCTTACACCGTCCGCCCTGGATTTTGTTACTCCTCTCACCCTCGCAACGCTTTCCCGCAACCCTGTTCTGACAAGCTTTCAGCAGAACGAAACAGGAACCTGGAATAATCATGTCGAGCTAGGCCTATGGGCTGATGCTTTCCTGGTCGCACCGGCAAGCGCCAACACGCTGGCCAAAATGGCCCAGGGCATCTGCGACAACCTCCTCCTGGCCACTTATCTCTCTTCCCGCTGCCCGGTTTTTCTGGCACCGGCCATGGATCTTGATATGTTGGCACATCCTTCCACCCAGCAGAATCTGCAGACCCTTCGGAATAATGGGAATCATCTCCTCACCACGCACGTTGGCGAACTGGCTTCCGGACTCATCGGTGACGGCCGCATGGCTGAACCCGAAGAGATCGTGAACCACCTCGTGGGGTTCTTCCAATCAAAAAAAAAGTTAACGGGTAAGAAAGCGCTCGTCACCGCAGGCCCGACATACGAAGCACTGGACCCGGTTCGTTTTATTGGAAACCACTCCTCTGGAAAAATGGGGTTTGCCATCGCAGAAGCACTAGCCGATCAGGGCGCCGAGGTTGACCTCGTTACCGGCCCAACGCACGAACGGACCAACCGTCCGGGGATCACCATGCATCCCGTGGTCTCTGCCGACGATATGCACGGCGTCTGCACCGCACTGTTCCCCAAAGCGGATATCGCGATACTCTCAGCAGCCGTTGCTGATTTCAAGCCAGCTGCACGCTCCGAACAAAAAATCAAAAAGACCGAAGGCCCGCTGACGCTGGAACTTACCCGAACGCCCGATATCGCCGCTGAGCTCGGAAGGCAGAAGAAATCTGGACAGGTGCTCGTGGGTTTTGCCCTTGAGACTGAGAACGAACGATCGAACGCAGAAAAGAAACTCGTATCCAAGAATTTTGATTTCATCGTACTCAATTCCCTCAACGATGCGGGTGCTGGATTCGGTGGCACAACCAACAAGATTGAAATCCTCAGCCGAAAGAATGGCGTCAGGCAGTTCCCACTCAAATCCAAGAAGGAAGTTGCCCACGATATTGTTGATGCTATCCTCAACCACCATGCATAAACCGTGTAGCCTCCTCTTGTTTCTGATGGTACTCGCGGCATCCGCCTTGGGGCAGGAACTGAACTGCAAGGTGACCATCAATGCCGACCAGATTCAGACATCCGACCGCGGCATTTTCAAGGACATGGAGCGGGCCATTGCCAACTTCATGAATACACGCAAATGGACCAATGACACCTACAAGAATCACGAACGCATTAATTGCTCCATTTTTCTCAATATCAGCCGAATGCCTTCGATCGGATCCTTCTCGGCCAGTGCTCAGGTGACGGTGGCCCGACCCGTCTACAACTCCAATTACGAAACCGTACTTCTGAATTTCGCTGACCGGGAATGGGAGTTTGAGTACATCGAATCCCTTCCTCTCGAGTACAACGATAACGCCTACATCAGCAACCTTACCTCCATGCTGGCTTATTATGCCTACATCATCCTTGGTATGGACTATGATTCCTTCAGCGAGCGTGGCGGCGATCCCTTTTTCCAGAGTGCACTCATGGTCGTGAACAATGCCCAATCCTCGAACCGACCGGGATGGCAGGCCATCGGTAGCACGCGGAACCGCTTCAACCTTATTGAGAACATCAACAACCCCCAGATGGCGGAGATGCGGAAAAGCATGTATCGCTATCACCGCCTGGCTCTGGACGCTTTTGACAAGACCCCGGACGAAAGCCGCCAGATCATTTTAAACGTACTGAAAGCTGTACGGAATGTGTGGCAAGTTTATCCCAACTCCATCTTCGTCATTACGTTTTTTGATGCAAAATCAAATGAATTGGTCAACGTTTTCTCCGAAGGCAGCCTGAATGTACGGCGGGAGGCCTACGACATCCTAACGGTGGTAGATGCCAAGCGCAATACCTACCAAAAGATTATCGAGACAAATTAAATTCCCTTGCTAATTTTGGTCAGACATGCTCACCCGTCTGACCATACAGAACTATGCCCTGATTCGCCACCTGGAGATGAACCCCTCGTCGCGACTGACCGTGATTACGGGTGAGACCGGTGCGGGAAAGTCCATCATGCTGGGTGCCATCGGCCTCCTGCTTGGCAACCGGGCCGATACCAAGGTGCTCTGGGATGAATCCGCAAAATGCATCACCGAAGGTCAGTTTGAGGTAAGTGCCTACAAACTGCAGCCATTGTTCGAAGAGCACGACCTTGACTACAGCGATCAGACGGTTCTGCGGCGCGAAATCAGCGCGGGCGGTAAGAGTCGGGCATTCATCAACGATACACCCGTAACCCTCGACGTGTTGCGCAAGATCGGCAGCCGTCTTATGGATGTCCACTCCCAGCATGAGACCCTCGAGCTAGGCACACACCGCTTTCAGCTTGATCTCATCGATAGCTATGCAGGCAACAAGTCACTGGTTGATACCTACAGCCGCGCCTGGAAGGAATTCCAACAAGCGCGATCAACGTTTGATTCACTTTCGGCAGAGTCCGGAAGACTGAAAGCTGAATTTGATTTTGTGCGATTCCAGCTGAAAGAATTAGTGGATGCTGCTTTTGAAGAGAACGAGCAGGAGAAATTGGAATCTGAATTGAAGGTCGGAGAGCATGCGGAAGACATCAAGTCGCGGCTTGTTGAGGTCATTGCTTTGTTGGGACAATCCGAAGCTTCCGTGCAAACCAGTTTAGCGCAGGCCGTCAGTCTCCTGCAGCCCATTCGTGATTTCTCCCCGTCGCTGCAGCAGCTCGCCTCACGGCTGGATGTGGTTCGCATTGAGGTGAAAGATATTCTCGGTGAAGCAGAGCGGGAAGAAGAAAATATTGAGTTTGACCCTGCCCGCACGCGGGTCGTTCAGGAGCGGCTTGATCTTCTCTACGGTCTGCTGCAGAAACACCGTGTTCGTGATATCGGCTCACTCCTCGAACTTCAGCAACGTCTGGAGGCTCAAGCTGAGAAGACAACCAACCTTGATGAAGATCTTGCTGCGGCCGCCAAACGACTGGAGACAGCGCGCAAGGACCTCGATGAATCTGCCAAGCAATTGCGCGCATCACGGGAGGCCATCTTTCAGGCTTTGTGCAAGGACCTCGCCAGCCTGCTCAAACCCCTGGGCATACCTCAGGCTGTACTTCAGATCGAGTGCCGTCCAACGGATCCGGGACCGCGGGGTACCGAGCTCGTAGAAGTTTTGTTTAGCGCCAACAAGGGCATCGCCCCGTGGCCGCTGGAAGCCGTGGCCTCGGGTGGGGAATTTTCCCGACTGATGTTTTGTGTCAAGTATGTGCTTGCGGATAAAAGTGCATTACCGACCCTGATGCTCGACGAAATTGACACGGGAGTCTCCGGCGAGATTGCCATCCAGTTGGGGGTGATGATGCAGAAAATGGCCAAACGCCATCAACTGATTGCCATCACCCACCTTCCACAAATCGCAGCTAAGGGAGATGCGCATTTCCTCGTGTTTAAAGATACGGCCAGCAAGAAGGCCAGTACAGAAATTCGCGGGCTGAATGAAAATGAACGGGTTGAAGAAATCGCCAAGATGATTGGCGGCGCTAAACCATCCACGCTCGCCAAAGAGAATGCCCGTGAGCTCCTCGGGGTGTAAAATCAAAACCGTTGAACGGTTGAACAATTATCTAAAAAAAGCAATCCCACCGTTCACATTTTCCCCCCACAAGCGTATATTTCATACGGTGTGTTTCTTAGTGTCCCCATCGCTCCCAACAACCCCAAAATCACTGAGATTGAGCGAAGGATGAGCGAAGGACGAGCGAAGGGTTATTTGGCGGACTCTTGATCGATCCTTAGCGGATATTGGACGGACAAAGAGAAGAAGACATCCCCTGAACCGGTAAACACCCAACGCTAATCATTCCCGTCCGTACAAAGCCCCTTTTGTACAACATATACCTTCCTGTATCTTGCTGAAAACCCTTCCGGAATGAACGGGATTCTTTCGAAAACAAAAGTCATCGGACTGATACTCGGTCCGATATTGTTCAGCCTTATCCTCTACACGGTTGAGCCGGGTGTTTTCTCGGAAAAGAGCATTACAGTACTCGCGTTGGGAGCCTGGATGGTGACATGGTGGGCTACCGAAGCTATGCCTATCCCGGTGACTGCGTTTCTTCCGATGATTGTTTTCCCTCTGTCTGGTGTATCGTCGGTAAGGGAAGCCTCGGCTCCTTACGGAGACCCCATCATCTTCCTTTTTATGGGTGGATTCATCCTTGCTTTGGGGCTCGAGCGTCATAAGCTTCATCAGCGTATCGCCCTTGGCCTCATTCGTCTCACAGGTACCAGTGGCAACGGCATCATCCTGGGGTTCATGCTATCTACAGCCCTTATCAGTATGTGGATCAGCAACACAGCAACGGCGATCATGATGCTGCCCATTGCCTCCTCCGTGACAGCCCTTCTTGCCAGTGAGATGGCCGGGCATCAGGAGGATCCGCGATTCAAGAAATTCGCCACAGGGCTTATGTTGGCTATTGCTTACGCCGCGAGTATTGGCGGCATGGCTACCATTATTGGCACGCCACCCAACGTAGTTATGGTTGGCTACATGAAGCGGTTCTATGATCTTGATGTCAGTTTTACCAGCTGGATGATTGTCGGCATACCGATGATGACTCTTGCATTAACGGCGTGCTACTTCCTGATCACCCGCGTCTTGTTCGTTAACCAACTTCCGTCGATTGAAGGATCGCGACAACTCATTCAACGTAAGTACCAGGAACTGGGCCGCATTTCACGGGAAGAGAAACTGGTGCTCATGGTTTTCTCCATCACCTGCTTCTTCTGGATCTTCCGTCAAAACCTCAACGGATTGATCGGCAAGAACCTTCTCGATGACACGACCATCGCTATGGCTGGCGGCGTCATCATGTTTCTGATTCCTATCGATTTCAAGAATCACAAATTCCTGCTCGACTGGTCAGACATGAAAGAACTCCCCTGGGGGATACTCATGCTATTCGGCGGAGGCCTGTGCCTTGCCGATGGAATGGAAAAATCAGGACTGGTGGATATCGTGGGCAATTACTTTGCCCACCAAAAAGACATAAATCCCATCATCCTGATCTTTGCCTTGACGGCGATATCGATGGGGCTTACCGAGCTGATGAGCAACGTAGCGCTGGTGACCATCTTTGTCCCTGTGGTCTTTGGCATTGCAGACGGATTTCACATCAACCCCATCTGGCTGGCCATGCCCGTTACGTTTGCTGCGAGCTGCGCGTTCATGATGCCCATCTCTACGCCGCCCAATGCGGTACTTTTTGCAACGGGGCATATTCGCATGGGTGATATGATGAAGACCGGCATATTACTCAACCTCGCATGCCTCGTGATCATTACCATACTTGGCATTACCCTCGTGCAGTGGGTCTTCTAAAAAAATAAAGGCTCCTGCTTTAGCGGGAGCCTTCTGTATACGGTAGCGATATCTTACGACTTCTGATTCTTCTTTTCCTCAAGGAAATAGGAGATTCCTAAACCCAGACCGCCGAAGATAAACAGCATGGAGAAGTAACCTGTTTCTTCCATATCAAAGGTGCGGTCGAGCCAATATCCCATCAGGAAGCCGATGCCGACACCAATCAGCAGGAACGACCACCGCAAGGTGCCCCCACCAGCCGATTTTTCCTTTCTGAAGAGTTCGGGCGATACCCCTTTTTCAATCATCGACATGCGCTCGATATTCTCAAATTTGCGGATGTAGACGACCATGATGAATGCTCCCAGGGTAATGATGATCGGGAGTAGAATTCCCAACATGGGGATAATGACTTGTTCGGAGTCCATAGCGTTTGTTTTTGCCCCTTTGACGCCGGGGGATGGGGAACGGGTTACACCTTCTAACTGAAAAAGTAATCATTTCTTTTGGCCCGGCATTATGTAACTTCCAGTCACAACCAGGCGTCCAAGGGCCGTGATATCACTCCAGCAGGAAAATGAGCTGATCGACCAGGTTCTGGCCGGCAAACAGGAGGTCTATGCCCGTTTGGTGGACCACTATAAGAGCTATGCCTTTACGATTGCCCTGAAAATCCTGAACAATCGTCCCGAGGCTGAAGAAGCGGCCCAGGACGGATTTATCAAGGCCTTCCATTACCTGAAATCATTCAACCGGAAAGCACGTTTTTCTACCTGGTTGTACCGAATCATTTTCAACACAGCCATTAGCTATAAGCGCAAGAACCGGCATGTGATGGAAAATATTGAGCACCATGACCGGGGGAGCGACAGCGAAGAATCATCTTCACTGGAACGACAAGACAAAGAGGCCTTTATCGCACAGGCGATGGACCGCCTCAACGAAGCCGACCGACTGGCGATCCAGCTGTACTATATTCGTGAGTTCAGCCTGGAGGAAGTAGCGGAGATGACAGGGCAACGGGTCAACACGCTCAAAGTGCGCGTGCACCGGGCCCGGCAACGACTTGCCGATGAACTGACAAGGATTTTGAAGACAGAAGCTTTAACTTTATGATGTATGGACAGCATTACCACCAGTGAAGAAGATAACCTTCAGGATTTCCTTGATGGGAATCTGGAAGGACCGGCGCTTCAGCAATTGAAGCAGCATCTGGCCACATCCCCTGCCCTTCAGCGGCGACTGGAAGAGCTTCGACAAATCCATAACCACCTGAACTCCCAAACACTCCAGACACCTTCCCCGGTATTTGTTGATCGGGTGATGCGCAATTTATCGCGTGCTGTGATTTCGACGCAACCTTCGCCAAAGAACGGACTTATGCTTCTGGCCGGCGTTGTTATCGCTTCCGGGATGCTGGCTGTCCTCATCAGCGCCGGGGCCTTTGATCAGATCAGCGGACTCATCAACATGGAACAAATTGAGCCCCTGAAGAAATATGTTACCCCTTCGCTTCCTTCCTTTAGCGTGAACGGGAAACTCATCATGAAGATACTCATTGGTATCAACCTGGTATTGGCCTTCGTGGTCCTGGATAGAACGGTGTTGAGGCCGTACTTTCAGCGAAGAGCGAACTCGATTTAGTCTGGGTTCAGAACCCCATTTCACACCATCCTGATCTCTTTCAAGGAGAACTTCTTTGTTTCATTTCCAACATCAACACACAATCTCCCATACTCATCAATACCGGTGATCGTACCGATAAATCGATTGCCTTCCGATTCAAAGGGTTGCTGCACCCTCAGGCGATACAAATGACTGAGATAGTCCTTGCGAATAGCCTCAGCCCCTCCGGAGCGGAGTTGGATATAGCGTGCCTCCAGATTAGCGAGCAGTGCCTGAAAAACATCATTGAGGTCATGGGATGAGTCGGTAACCTGAATCAATGAGCAAGCATTCGGCTGAACAAACTTCCGTTGGTTCACATTGATACCAATACCTACAATCGATGAAGTAAGTTGGGTCCCCAATGACTGATTCTCGATAAGAATGCCTCCCACCTTCCGATCACCGATCATGAGGTCGTTGGGCCACTTTACGTACACGTTATCATGAATGAATTCTGAAAGTCTGGTCGCACAGCCCAGGGCAATGGCCATACTGAGCTGAAACTGATCGCGTGTGGCCAGGAAGTGGGGCTTGAGGAGGACTGAAAATGTAAGGTTTTCCTTCTGACCCGATTCCCAGCTATTCCCCCGCTGACCCCTACCTTGTGTCTGGTGGTCCGTTACCATCACGGCGCCTTCAGCGAGATCTGTGTGTGCTTGAAGTTCAGCCAACGATGAATTCGTGGAATGACATTCTGGCACATAAATCAGCTTTTGCCCCGTGAAAAGGGTATTGGCAGGGATTTTATACAAGGTATTTTAGTTAGTTTTACATGTTGTATCAAACCGAAGATAGTGAATGGCGAAGAGAAGGAAGGCCGACCCCTCTGAAAAACTGAGTCAGCTGATTGTGAAGGGGATGCAGGAGAAGAAGGCCACCCAAATCGTTGTCATGGACCTCCGAAAAGTGAAAAACGCCGTCGCTGACTTCTTCGTCATTGGTACCGGCAATTCCGACAAGCAACTGGATGCCATCGCCGACTCTATTGGTGATGAGGTGTACAAGGCAACCCGGGAAACAGCATGGCATACGGAAGGAAAAAACAATAAAGAGTGGATGCTACTCGACTATAGCAGTGTGGTCGCCCACATCTTCCGCAAGGACCTCCGGAACTTTTATGCTCTGGAACGCCTTTGGGGAGATGCCGAGATCACTGAAATCGCGGATTGAACATATTTATTTACAGCACGTTAAGGATTTACCATTATCTAGAGAACCAGCATGGCTGACAAGGAAAGAAAAGAAAATACAGGGCCCCCTCGCCTCCCCAAACCCAATTACCAGATTTGGATCATTCTGGGATTACTCGTCGTAATCCTGGGTGTAAGCTATTTCAGCAGAACGAGCGACCTCACGGAAATACAATCGAGCAAGTTCGAGGACATGGTCCAGAGCCGGGACATCAAGAAATTGATCCTCATCGAAAATGAAAAGCTCGTTGAAATCACGCTGAAGCCTGAGGCGCTTCAAAATGCCAAGTACAAACAGGAAATCGAGCGCAAGAGTCCATTTGGGCTTAATGTCAATGGTCCTCATTACAAGATGAAGATTGGCTCCATCGACAAGTTCGTGGAGCAATATGAGGCCATTACCAAGAACATTTCACGCGAACAGCGGATCGATGTGGTCTATGAAGAACGCAATGACGTTGGCGGAATGCTCTTTAACTGGGGATTCTTGTTCCTCCTCCTTTTCGGCTTCTGGATGCTCATGCGCCGGATGACAGGCGGCGGTGGCCCCGGAGGTCAGATATTCAATATCGGAAAATCGAAAGCCGCGCTCTTCGATGCCGAAAGTAAAGTCAAAATCACGTTTGAAGATGCTGCCGGCCTCGATGAGGCTAAGGTGGAGATCATGGAGATCGTGGAGTTCCTCAAGAACCCCACAAAATTCACCAAACTCGGTGGAAAGATTCCTAAAGGCGCATTGCTTGTCGGTGCTCCCGGAACCGGTAAGACCTTGCTTGCAAAAGCGGTGGCCGGAGAAGCGGGTGTCCCCTTCTTCTCATTGTCGGGATCTGACTTTGTAGAGATGTTCGTGGGTGTCGGCGCCGCCCGTGTGCGTGACCTGTTCAAGCAAGCCAAAGAGAAAGCACCTTGTATCATCTTCATTGATGAGATTGATGCCATTGGTCGCTCCCGCGGACGCGGTCAGGTGCCTGGCGCCAACGATGAGCGCGAAAACACCTTGAACTCGCTCCTGGTGGAAATGGATGGTTTTGCCACCGACAGTGGTGTGATCATTCTTGCTGCCACCAACCGTCCCGATGTACTGGACTCTGCGCTGCTCCGCCCCGGTCGCTTCGACCGTCAGATCAGCATCGACAAGCCCGATATCAATGGACGAGAGGCCATCTTCAAAGTACACCTGAAGCCCATCAAGCTTTCGAAGGAAGTAGACGTGAAGAAGCTGGCAGCACAGACACCCGGATTTGCCGGAGCAGAGATTGCCAACGTCTGCAATGAGGCCGCCCTGATTGCCGCACGGAAAGAGAAGAAAGAAGTTGAGATGATCGACTTTCAGGACGCCATCGACCGTGTCATTGGCGGACTGGAGAAGAAAAATAAACTCATTTCACCCGAAGAGAAAAAGATCGTTGCTTACCACGAGTCTGGTCACGCAGTAGCAGGCTGGTATCTGGAGCATGCCGACCCGCTGGTGAAGGTGAGCATCGTGCCCCGCGGTATCGCCGCATTGGGATACGCACAGTATTTACCGAAAGAGCAGTTCCTCTACCAGACCGATCAGCTCATCGATGAGATGTGTATGGCGTTTGGAGGAAGAGTAGCCGAAGACATCGTGTTCAACAAGATTTCCACCGGCGCGCTGAGCGACCTGGAGCGCATCACCAAAATGGCCTACAGCATGGTGACCGTTTACGGAATGAACAAGGAGATCGGCAACATCTCCTTCTACGACAGCAAGCAGTCGGAGTACAATTTTTCCAAGCCATACTCCGATAACACAGCCGAGAAGATCGACAAGGAGGTAAAAGCCCTTATTGATTTCTGTTACCAGCGTACGAAGAAACTTCTGAATGATAACAGGCCACAGCTGGAGATCATTGCCAAGGAGTTGTTGGAGAAGGAGATATTGTTCCAGAACGACCTCGAGCGCCTGATCGGCAAGCGTCCCTTCAGCCATCAGACAACGTACGAGAAGTTCACCAACGCCAATGGTGTCCCCAAGGTGGAGGAAGCAGCCCCCGCTGCAGAGCCAACTGTAGAACCCACACCGGTTCCGACGCCACCGCAGGAAAACAGTTAGAACCACCTTACGGTTTACAAGACAGATCAGGGCATGTTTCGTACATGCCCTGTTTCATTTTGTAGATTTCCTTTTTAACGCAAAGGGCACGGAGGAATGCTCGCGGAGGTCACAGAGAATATTTTAGAGAACGAACTGTCTAGCCTAATTATTGGGCTTGCCATCAAGGTTCATAGAAGACTTGGGCCTGGGCTTCTGGAATCCACTTACCAAGAATGTCTATACTATGAGTTAGGTAAATCAGGTTTACTGGTTGAGAAGCAGAAGGCACTACCCCTTGTATATGATGAAGTGAAATTAGACTGCGGATATCGTGTTGACCTACTGGTTGAGAAAAAAGTTGTTGTGGAAATTAAGTCTGTGGAAGCGCTGAATGACGTACATTTGGCCCAGGTATTGACGTACCTGAGACTCTCGGATTGTAAGCTTGGGCTTTTGATTAATTTCAATGTGCTTCTGCTAAAGGATGGAATAAAGTGGGTAGTTAACAACCTCTAGCGCCCTCTGCGTGCATTCCTCTGAGCTCTTTGCGTTAAAAAAGAACCGTCCTGCATGCTCGAGCTGAAACTCAATCTCCCTCCCACCAAGAAGATATATTTCGCTTCCGACTTTCATCTGGGCGCTCCCGATGCCGTGACCAGTCTTGAACGGGAGAAGCAAATTGTGGCTTGGCTGGAGTCTATCCGTCACGACGCGCATACCATTTACCTGCTGGGTGACATCTTTGACTTCTGGTTTGAATACCGGTTTGCCATACCCAAAGGCTTCATTCGCCTTCAAGGCAAACTCGCTGAATTGGTCGACGCAGGAATACACATTGCCATGTTCACCGGCAACCACGACATGTGGATGTTTGATTACTTCCCAACCCAATTAGGCATACCCATCTATCGCGAGCCCATCGAACTTCACGTTGGCCAGCAGCGCTTGCTCATCGGTCACGGCGACGGACTAGGACCTGGAGAGACGGGTTACAAGATGCTAAAGATGTTTTTCAACAGCAGCATCTGCCAATGGCTCTTTGCCCGCATCCACCCCAATCTCGGCATGCGGATTGCACATTACTGGAGCAGGAAGAGCAGGATCAACAACATGAAACGCGAAGAAACATTTCGTGGCGAGGAAAACGAATTCCTATTCATCTGGTGCCGCGAAGAAGAGAAACGCGCCCATCGCGACCTCTATATCTTCGGACACCGGCATTTGGTACTTGACCTCAAGGTCGGGGCCGATAGTCGGTATCTGAACATTGGTGAATGGGTTCACCACAAAGGCACCTACTGCGTCTACGATGGCACAACCGCCGAACTAAGGACGTTCCCCGCATGATTCGCCGGATGCTCTTTTTAGCAGGGGTTTTCGTTGCCTCAGTGTCCGTTGGACAAAAGCTTCCGGTCACCATTACCCTGGATGTTGATATTGTATGGGCAGGCATCGATCGTCCCGGTGACCTCTTCATCGTGATGGCCAATGGCGACGTGCAGAAGTATGACAAGACAGGAAAGAAGATCGGTTCACACAAGTTTAGCACACCACCGACGTTGCTTGATCCTCTGGATGGCGTTCAGTCATTCTTCTACCATAGAAAAAATCAAACGTACGGCACAATGTCCTACGACTTCACGACGATCACTCCACACGCGGTTGATCCTGCCTTTGCCGTAAGTCCCTGGCTCGTCTGTCCCGCCCTGCGCGAACTCTGGATCCTCGACTCTGCCGACTTCAGCATCAAGAAGACGGCGTTGAACTCTACGGCCATCAGTCTGGAGAATGCCCTCCAACACCTCCCCGAAAAGAAGATTACGGACTATACCTCATTGCGGGAATATCAGAACTATGTCTTTCTCCTCGACAAGACGGCCGGTGTGCACGTATTCAATCCCCTGGGTAAATACATTCGGACCTTGGGGGACAAGAATATGTCCTACTTCAATTTCCTGGGAGAAGAGCTGTACTATGTCTCCGGTAGTGATCTAATCTTTATTGACCTGTATGACGCAGGGCGTCGTGAAATTCCGATGAAGGCTGGAATGGACTTTCGGTTTGTGCTGTTGAATGAGGATAGGATGTATGGGGTTGGGGGGAGGACGATAACCATAAGTGAGTTCAGACCTTGATTCGCTTGATTTAAGGATTGCTTGATTGGACTTTACTGGATTGGGGAGATTGAATAATATACCGACTCTTCCAATGAAAGGAAACTAACGATGACTTTCCACAAATACCTCTATTACAGAATCTACAGGCTTTTTCATTTGATGAAGTCAAGAAATGCGCACAATATGACTGTTGGTGTAATCACGATATTTCTTTTCCTCATTACTTACAAGGCACATGTTTTGATTTTAAAGTACATTTTTAATGAAGCATTTATCTATAAGACTTTTGAAATCCCATACATGATTGTTGTGTTGACGCTGTTCGCGATTAACAGCTATCTGTACCGGAACGCAAAATCGCAGGAATTATTCGAGGCACTTGAGAAGAAGACGCGGCAAACAACCTTCGATGCATTTCTCATTGGAATCGCTGCACTACTGGTTTTAGTATTCACAATTTGGTAGAAAAACCTTTCATTGTTGAATGTTTCGTTTGGACTGCAATCAAGTTGGTCAGGAGTTCCTTCCCGACCCGTTGCGTTGATCAGGAACTTTCCACTGATTTTGATAAGCGAGGCCCAGTAGTACAGCGTAGCAGGAACAAAGAATTGATTTATGATTTTGTAAGTACAAGATATGTATGTACTAAAAAAACTTTCGCATGGGGAGTTTGAAATTGTGAAGTACTTGTTTGATGATCTTGTTGGGCTATAGTCCATTTTTACTGGGACCGGCAGTATAAATGTCTACAAAAACAAATTCGATGATTGTGTTAGGGTTTCACTGTGTCGTTCTACCTCTACTGAGAACGGGCAGTAGTCCAAGGGCGTTGCCTCCCTCCTTTGTCGGACCTTGATTCGCTTGATTTAAGGATTGCTTGATTACGGATTGCTTGATTGGGGCTGAACGAGTTTAGGAAGATTACTTGACTTGAGCAGTTTGTTGTTATGAACCCGTTTGAATTCGAGGCTTTTGGCTCCGAAATTGATGAGGAGACCGATCTCCATTTGGTAGGCTTCCAGGTAGTTCATCGCCTGCGAAAGGTGCGCTTCTTCCAGTCGGATCACTGCTTTTAACTCAACCATGATCTTGCCCTCGACAAAGAAATCCACTCGTCGGGTCCCGATGCTCTCGTCGCGATAGAAGACAGGCATTTCCATTTCTCGCTCAAACAGAAGGCCCGCATACTCCAGCTCCTTTTTCAACGCCCGTTGATAGATGACCTCCTGAAAGCCATTCCCTAGTCGCTTATGCACCTCCATAGCACACCCAATGATCCGACGGGTCAAATCTTCATACAACATACACGTTCAACTCATTTGGATCCAAGATATCAATCCATTCAGCAAGACGCATGAACAAGGCATGACGGTTTTCCTGACATAAAAAGATTTCGCTTCAATCATGCAATCCTTAATCAAGGAATCCTTAATCAAGAAATCCTTAAATCAAGCGAATCAAGGTCCAGATAGGAAATTATTCGCATATTTGCTTCCATTATTCCTCTCAGCCAACCATAACCAGACCAACCATTCTCTACTCAATGAAGTACTCCCTTCTCGCACTCCTGACTATTCTTTCGATTAATACATTCAGTCAAAAGAAACCCTCCAACCCCAAACCCTACGCGGCAACCATTACGGAAGCAGATCTTCAACGACACCTGAATATTGTCGCTGGTGCAGCGATGGAAGGCCGTGAGACGGCCACGGCGGGGCAGCGCAAGGCGGCAGCCTATATTGAGAGTTACTTCAAGTCACTCAACCTGGTTCCGGGCCATCAGGGAAGCTATCAGCAGGACTATCCCGTGTTCATCGACTCGCTTACTACAGCACGGATGTCCATCAACGGGGCTAGCCTTGTCGTCGACAAAGACTTCCAGCCTAGCTCCATCTATGGCAACGAGGCGGAACTTTACTTCTCCGAGATAGTCTTTGCGGGTTATGGGGTTGTTGACTCGGTGTACGACAGTTATGGCAAGTATGATGTTGCCGGCAAAGCGGTTTTGATTGCCAGCGGCGGACCTACAGGACTGCGCGGCGGCGCCGGAAGATTCTCATCCACCGGAACACAAGCCAAAGTCACTCACGCCCGGGCGAAAGGAGCCTCTGCCATCTTCATCGTCAGCAGTTTGCCTCCCAATATGTTCCGAGGCCGCATGTACCT
>CAYMPU010000139.1:0-24296 GCA_964392375.1 uncultured Ohtaekwangia sp.
TGGTGTCGACCACGTGATCTCGATACTTTCTGATCCCAACTATGCCGATGAAGTGATGATGAAGGAGGTCAGGTCCGAGGGGTGGGACATCTTTTTTCGTACGGTCATACCCTTCGGTTGTTTGGGACTTTTGATTGGCTACCTCATCAAGCGCGACAAGTTTCTCAAACCAGGAAAGGCTCCGTCAACACCCGTGGAGGAGATGCGGATGAGTAAAGCGGCTTGGATTGCGGAATTTGGTGTGATCCCGATCGGTATTCTGCTGGTCTTTGAGTTTAGTCCCATGCTCAATCCCATTCTGGAGTCGTTGGCAGCGCTCTATGGATATTTTCTGCTGACCCTGATTCTTAAGCGCATCCGGATGAATGCCGTGGTACGGGGTCATCGAAAGGCAGAGCGGTACAAACGCATTGTTGACTTTCTGGAAAGCTATCGTATTGAATGGCTGATCTGGGGGATACTCTATCCCATTCCTTTTCTGCCGCATTACTTTTTCTACCGGCACAGCATGACGTTTTACCGCAATCACCCGCGGAAGTGCCGGAAATGCGGTCAACCAGCCCGCAAACTCGATGAGCAGGCCGATGACGCCTACCTCAGCAAAGAGAAAATATTCGAAGAGGGTTTGAAGTCGACCGACTACGACGTCTGGCTTTGTGATTCCTGTGGAAACTACTTCGAACTCATCTATAGAAATCGATTCTCGAAGTACAATCCCTGCCCCAAGTGCAAGACCAAAGCGTACTATCTGAAGAGTAACCGAACCGTAGTAAGTCCCACCACGAGCTCTTCAGGAAAGGGGGAGAAGACCCACGAGTGCAAGTTCTGCGGCCACACAGTGGTATCGACATATTCGATTGCCCGCCTTTCTTCATCGAGTTCATCGGGCGGAGGAGGAGGAAGTAGTGGCGGGAGTTTTGGAGGCGGAAGCTCGGGTGGAGGAGGAGCGAGCAGTAGTTGGTAGCGCCTGTTTCGATATTGGAAATTGGTTATTGGATATTTTTGGAGCTGCGCGGATAGATGGGAACTCCCATCCGATTAAGATTTAGTCAATTGAACGGGTACCCAGAAATTTCCAATATCAAATAATGAATATCCAATATCCAATGACCTCTGATTCGATATTCGACATTGGATATTTGATATTGGATATTTTTAGAGCTGCGTGGATTGTTGGGTACTCCCCATCCGATTGAGATTTAATCAATTGAACGGGTACCCGGAAATTTCCAATATCAAATAATGAATATCCAATATCCAATGACAGCTCCTCGAGTCAGCTCACCGTTTCAGGTAATCCGTTCCCCGCAGCACCTTGCCGCCTCTGTTTGTGGTCATCGCATTCTTTTCCACGGTGACCACGCCTCCGACGATTACGTACTCTATTCCCACCGGGTACTGATGCGGCTTCACAAACGTTGCTTTGTCAATAACGCGCTCAGCATCGAAGATGGTTATGTCGGCGATGTTGCCCTCTTTGATCACGCCACGGTCCGTGAGGTTGAGGCGCTGGGCGGGGAGTGACGTCATTTTGCGGATGGCTTCTTCGAGGGATAGCACTTTCTTCTCGCGTACGTAATATCCTAGGATGCGAGGGAAGGTTCCGTAGGCGCGGGGGTGTGGATGATCTTCGCCGAACTTGGCAAGGCCTCCATCGGATGCGTGCATGGTGAAGGGGTGTTGCATGATGCGTACAACATCTTCTTCACTCATGGCATGGAAGATACAACCGGCACTGCCTTTGAGTTGCATCTCGATGGTTGCGGTAGCCCCGTTTTCGAGGCTGGGCTCTTTGCCCTGCATGACGACGTAATCGTAGAGCGTTTTGCCCTGCAGGGTGCTATCCCATTGCACATTGGAGAATTGTATGTTCTTCAGATCGCCACCGCCACGGTCATTCAGTAAGTTGAACTTAATACCCTCCATGATCCGGGTTCGCTCACCTTTGTTAGAGACCCTCTTCTTAAAATCTTCGGCCGAACCTTCGAGCGCCCATGAGGGAATGAGGACGGAGAGCCCTGTGTGACTGGCCGTGTAGGGATATTGGTCCATCATGATGTCGAGTCCGGCTGCACGGGCTGAGTCGACGAGGGCGGTGGTTGTCGTACTGGCGCCCCACATCGGTTTGCCCATGGCTTTGTGGTGGGTGAGGATGATGGGAATCTTTGCCTCACGCCCAATGAGTATGGCCTCGCGCACACCGGCGAGAAGTCCCAGTCCTTCCTCACGGAGGTGACTCGTATAGATGCCGCCCATGCTGCCGGCGACTTCCGACAATGCGATAACCTCGGAAGTTTCCGAGAACGTACCGGGCAAGTATTTCAGTCCGGTTGAAATTCCAAAGGCACCTTCATTCATTGCCTTTCGCACCATGGCTTTCATGGTATCGAGTTCGGCCGGCGTAGGCTTGCGGTTGGCGTTGCCCATTACCTTTCTGCGGATGGTATTATGCCCGGTGAGGTAGGCGACATTCATTCCCAGTTGGAAATTGTTGGACAAGGAATCAAGGTACTTTCCAAACGGCCAGGGGCCACCGCCATCAGGACCACCCAATGCAGTCGTTACGCCCTGTCGCACGTGACTCTCCGCATCCGGCATGCGCATGATGGGCTCTATGTGCGCATGCAAGTCAATGAATCCCGGCGACACCGTCAACCCAGTCGCATCAATTCGCTGCGTGGCTTCTGCACCAGCAAGGTCACCCATTTTAGCAATGCGCCCATCCCGAATGCCCAAATCAGCCTGAACGGCAGGCGTGCCCGTTCCATCAAGAACCCATCCGTGTTCGATGATCAGGTCGTAGTGCTCCGGCTTCGTACAGCCCGCGAGGCTGAGGATGAAGAGTAGTGTAATGAATGTAGTTCTCATGATGCTGGGTTCTGGGTCCTGGATGCTGGGTACTGGATACTGGATGCTGGGTACTGGGGCTCCTATCTCCTGGCTCCTAACTCCTATCTCCTAACTCCTACCCGTTAACTTTCTGAATCCACCGATTGATCTTCTCCTCCAGCAAAGTCAGCGGCAGCGATCCAGAATCCAAAATCTGGTTGTGGAATTCTTTGATGTCAAACTTGTCGCCGAGTTCTTTTTCTGCTTTGGCGCGGAGTTCAAGGATTTTCAGTTGACCGATCTTGTATGAAGTTGCCTGTCCCGGGTTGGCCATGTAGCGTTCGACTTCGGAGATGATGGTTGATTCCGGCTGAGGGCCATTCTGTTTGAAGTAGTCGATGGCTTGTTGGCGCGACCAGCCTTGAGAGTGCAGGCCAGCGTCGACAACAAGGCGGATAGCGCGGTGCATTTCCCCGGAGAGCATGCCCATGTACGAATACGGATCTTTATAGAGGCCAAGTTCGGTCCCTAGTGACTCCGCGTAGAGCCCCCAGCCTTCGGTATAGGCGCCATCAGAAGATATGCGGCGGAACTCGGGGAGCTCAGTGTTTTCAACTTTCAGTGCGATCTGGTAGTGGTGGCCAGGGATGGCTTCGTGTAGGAACAGGTCTTCCATAGCGAGCGTGGAATACTTGGTTACATCGCGAAGCGGGAAGTAGAAGATGCCATTGCGTGCGCCGCCCGGGATACCGACGGAGTAGTGAGCGGAGGCTGTGGCCTCGCGGAACGCTTCAATCTGGCGCACCTCGAAGCCCATCTTTGGAACCTTGTCGAACATCTTCACAAGATTGGGTTTCATCCGTTCGTGGATGGCGTTATAGGCAGCGATGACTTCGGCACCTGTCTTGAAGGGCATCAGTTCTTTCCGGGTGCGCAGGTGGTCAAAGAACTCCGGTAGTGTGCCTTTGAATTTCACCACGTTTTTGATCGAATCCATCTGTGCTGAGATGCGTGCTACTTCGCTGTGGCCAAGTTTGAAGATCTCGTCGGCCGTCATGTTGGTGGTGGTAGACCGACGAAGGGCAAAGGCATAGTATTCTTTGCCGCCGGGTATACCGTCAATGCCGTCGGTTGTACGACAGGCTGGGATGTATTCTTCTTCGATAAATTTCTTCAGCCTCTGGTGCGCAGGGATGACTTTGTTATCGATCATGTCGCGGTAGGCAGCGGCAAGGCGTGTGGTGTCGGCGGGGGAGAAGTCGGCGGGGAACTTCTTGATGGGCATGTAATACATGTGCTCCGTTGCCGGACCGTGATCAAAGTTTCTCAGTTGTGGTATGATCTTTTCAGCGTTGACTTTGGAGATTGTGTATCCCGATGCCATCCCTTTCCGCATATTGACGATGGCGGTATCCACCCAGGGAAGGAACGCATCGACGCGTTTGATCCAATTTTCATAGTCGGTCACAGTCTTGAAGGGCTGGTTGCCGGTGCCGCTGGCCAGTTGTGCCATGTTGGAAGGCATTGACCGCAGTTGGTTGATGGGCATCAGATAATCCTTGTACTGCAGCGACTCGAGGTTGAGATTGCATTGGTGCAGGAGAATATCATAACTCATCTGGTCGTTCTGTCCCAGTGTGGCGCGATCGAAAAACTGGAGTTGGGTCTTGTAGCGGGTATAGAAATCACGAATCTCGTTGCGGTAACCTTGTGTGATGGTGTTCGGCATCCGATCGTTGTACCGTGTATCGCCGAGGCTGGTGGCCTGCAGAGGGTTCAATTTCAGGTAATCCTGGTAGTATGATTTGAAGAGGCTGTCGAGGGATGGAAATTCCTTGACGGCAGTTTCTTGTTTCGGGCTACATGACGCCAGGAAGGCGGCGAGGACCACGGTAAGGATGTAGATGGGTTTCATGGGCAGGTGGCTTTGTTGGGTTCGAATTTAGGGGTTCCTTATCCAACCATGCGTGATGTAGGTTAGAAATTACGTTAGCGGTCGTTTGAGGTGTTGCCTTGCGCTGGGTACCAATGGGCACGTGGGTATCAATCTGCGCAAATCTGCGTGTATTAGATCAGCGAAATCTGCGGGAAATGCATTGGCCAGCAAGAACGTGTATGGGATCGGCGGAACCTCAATGGCACACAAAGACTTCACTCCACAAAATGCCAGCACACCCCGGCGATATCAATCAAATTGACTTCCAGACCGTATGGCTGTTGGTTGGGCTTCGTTATACGTATGCCAAATCGCTCGGGGAGTTCCTTCTCAATCACGAACGTGTAAAACTCCTGTGCATTCGTCACCTTGACCGTGATCATGAGATTTTCTGCAAAGGCCTGATTGTCGTATTTCTGCAAAATGAATTTGCATCCATCGCGTTCAAACCCAATATAGTCGCCGGCATCCCAGCTGATCTTAAAGCCCAACTCCTGAAAGAGTTGTTTGGAGCCTTCAAAATTGGGCCCAGAGGGAATGAAGGGTTCGAGTGATAGGAATTTCATCGGCGCGTTGGTCTTCACCGTATCAATGGGTCTCCGCGTACTTCTTAAAGTTGTTGAGAATGGCCTGCCAGCCGTCACGCTGGAGCTCCTCCGAATTTTCGTTTTCAGGATCGAAGTGTTCAGTCACTTTGGTTTGGTCGCCGAGTTTTTCGAACAACACCGAAATATGCCTGCCGTCGGCCAGGGAGTAGGCAATTTGTTTATGGGTAATGACCTCATCGTAGACTCCCTCAAAGTCAAAACTCATTTTCCCGTCTTTCGATGCCATGGTCGATGTGAACGTGCCGCCTTTGCGCAAATCGTTCGCGGCTTTTGGACAATGCCAGTCGTCGGATGCATGATTCCAGTGAACGATGTGCTCAGGCCCGGTCCAGTAGTTCCAGACTTTGGCGATGTCACCGTTTACATTCGCCTCAACAGTAATCTTTGGTCTTTTCATGATTTTGAAATTCTTGATGATGCCAATATAAGCGTAAAGTCTGAAACCAGATGCAACGCTCACGCGTCCTTCTTTGTTCTCGAAACCCAGTTTGGCGCATGATGGGTTCGTTCTCGCAAGAGCATATTCAATTGTGCTGCGTGGTGTTGTACATGCCGCATGTTGTACAGCAGGAGTTCGAACGTGGAAAAGCTTCGGGTGTCTGGATTGCCCGGTTCCTCGATCCATCGTTCATTCAGGCGTTCCTCCGTCAAAAGCGTGATGAGTTTATGGCATCGGTCACGACAGATCTGGAGGTAGTCCAACAGTTCGGCCTTTGTATAGATTGTGTTGGGGATTAGATCGTCGAGGGCTTCCGGCGGTGCATCCTTAGCTTCGGTGACGGTGCAGGGTAATTTTGGTGAAAAGTCCTTTGGCGGGAAGGTCAGGTAGTAATCCAGGAAGAACAGCGTGTGATAGGCCATGTAAAAGAATTTTTTGTCCGTATACCAAAGCGATTCTGGCCAAAGGGCAATGGCATTCTCCAGCATGTCGATGCTGGCACCGAACTGATGCCAGAGATTTTTCTTTATGTCCTGTAGCATGGTTAAATAGAGTAGTTATTTCTTTTGTCCAACAAACCGTATGACGGAGCCTCTCCATCGGTCAACCCATGAATCGTTCATCGGCCGTGCTGTTTTGTCCAGTCTGAATATTGGGTTTCTTCCGGGGCGTCTGTGCTGCTTTCAAAATCAAGTCGATAGCCATCGGGATCTTGTAAGGAAGTGACCCACATCGAATTCCCCACAAAAGGCTCTGTAGGATGAATACCTTTTTCAAGAAATTCCCTATACAATCGAAGCGCATCATCGCACATGAAGCAGACCGATACACCCAAGCCTAGTTTTTCATTGGGCACTCGCGCCGGCTTGTATTCCTGTAGCATTATGGCAACACCATCCCGCTCCACCCAGCACCATTCCACTTTGCCATTCGGCTTCCAGTCCAGCTTCAATCCAAAACCCAGTTGGTCTACATAGAACTGGATTGACTGCTCCATGTTCGTTACCATGAAGAAGGGAACTGCTTGTTTGAGGTTTGCCGTGCTTTTTGTTTCACGCATACATCGTGATTTGACTTTCAGAGCGAAGATATGCAATGGAGTGGTCTGTAGGGAGTCAATCCTTAGCGATTAAACCAGCCAACCAGAGGATCAATCCACTCCCCATACCCCTTGTAGATAAACCCATGGCTGCGTCCTGTATTCAAGATGATCTCTTTATAGTTGGTAATTTTCTTCCTGCCTTGGAAGATGCTGTTGCATGTTCCGTGTGGATCTGTTTTCTCGATGATGGAAAGGAACTTACCCGTTATCGGGAGGTTGTTGTAGTCCTTATAGGTGTCTGGCCAACAACCGCCCATCAGTACGTAGCTCATCTGCTTGTGCTTCACGCTGGCTGAAACACGAAGGGTGATGTTCCATCCGGCTGATGCGCCGACAACGAGGATGTTTCCTGGTTTTACTCCGGCGCGCAGGAGCGTGTCAATCTGGCTGGTTATTTTGTTGGTGTATATAGAGTCATCAACGCCTTCTTTCCGGATTTCGCTGATCACATGAAATCCACGTTTGCGAAGTGAGTCAAGGATGCGGGTGTACTCATACGGTCCCCACTCCGGCATCGATTGGTTGATCGCATTGTCGCCGAGTACTGTAACGACACCGCCATGCTGATAGAACAGATATTTATTGGTCTTGCTGATTTCCTTCGGAAGAAACGACCCTATGGTCTGACCAAAGGAGGCCGTCTGTACGGTCAGCAAAATGAAAAGCATCCTTCTCATGAATGACATGGAGATATTCGTGTAAATCACGGCTCGTTCTTTTCTGTCCTCAGTCACAATCGATCCGACTTCCAAACCTTAGCACGTGTCCATCCGGATCTTTCACGATCAATTCGCGCATGTTCCATTCCATGCTGGTTGGTGGTGAGAGGATATTCGCGCCTCTGGCTTTGATGGTTTCATAAAAGGCATCAACATCATCGAGGACAATAGCCAGCCAGGTACCTGGACTGCCCTGTCCATTCAGGCAAAAGAATATTTCCACGCCATCTTTGACCACGCCACCGAAGTCCGTGGGATCACCCCATTCCCAGGAGTCGTCGAAGTCAAGAACTTCCCGATAGAACTTCAGGCTGGCTTTGACGTCTTTGGAATACAGAATGGGGTTGGACTTTTCGAATTTCATGGTATGGTTACTTAGCCTGTTGAGCCTTGTCTGTAATTCGTTGTGCGATCGCCATCACGATGGGGAGCAGCAATTCCGGTGTTAGGTAGCCCAGCCACAATACGTGGGGTTCTGGGATGCCCACGATGCTCATCGAGATCAAGCGTCCGATACCACCAAGGAATGCCCCGAAGGCAAGGAGGTAGGTTAATGTTGACTGTTTCCGGATGGTGCTCGCCGCATACATGGCGATGAGGCCACTGGAGAAGTAGACACCTGCCATGAAGCGGTGAATGTTGTCGAGCCGTTGAGTGGCCTCCGGATTGCCGAGGTACATTTGCATCGCACCGCCAAGCAGGGCGATCGCACCCAAGAGGTAAAGGCAGGTGCGGACGATGGTTTGGCTGGTTGACAGGGCGGGATTCATGGGTCTTTGGTTTTTATTCACGCCAACCTTCATGCTGTTTACTATTTTCCTTCACTGGGATTCTTGGTGATGACAGTCGTTTGCTTCACGCCGCTACCCAGTTTCAAGGACATTTCCATCGCCTCAATCTTCATGTGCATTTCCATGTCAATATCCATTTGATAATTAAGGTAAAAACTATTCGCGATGTCATAGTCCAAAGTACCCTTCCCGGTTCCCGTTGCATTGAGATTATACTCATTTACGGTTGCCTTCATGGTGTATTCCTGAACAACATCAAAATTTGCCATACCATGGCTGATCGCAAGTAAGGTATAGTGGGTTGTGATCAACATGTCAAGGGTCATACCGGCAATGGGTAAGGAAACAGGAGAATCACTGGAAAGCCGGTCGCCCACTTTCATTTTCTTATCAGGAAAGGAAATTTGCGAAAATGCTGTTTGCATCGTTTGGAGTAGAATTTGTTTGTCATCCTCGCCCAATCCCTCGGTAACAATAGAATCCAGTTGGGGCATACTTCCTGTTGTTCCATTACCATAAATACGCATTCCATCGGGTATGGCTTTCTTGCCGTCACTGCTGGTTGATCGAATGAATTCTATCACGAGGGGAAATGTAGCCCTGTCGGTCAATTGGCCTGTCTTCATGACGGATTCAGTTGTCGATTCGGCTTTGCTTATTGTGGGGTTCTGAACCCCGTTGCCCTTGAGCTTGTTGAGAAATTCTTCCGATCCTGAATATTTGATTTCCGTCACGGACGTTGATTCCATCGTTTGACTGTATTGCGTGTCAGGATGGTATTGGGCTTTGAAGGTGATTTCGTCTTGTGCGAAGACCTGGACGACGAAGGATAAAGCACCCATCAGAAGGAAAGCACGTCGATTCATGGGTCTTGTTGCGTTGGTTGACATATACTCTTTACTGTTCCGTATGGCTAGTTTCCGGCAGTTAATTCCTTTATTATCGTCTCGATTTGATCATTGTAATCCTGAAGTTGTTTCTGGTACAGATCGCTGTCCTCATCAATTGCTTTGTACAGGAGTTCGTAGCTCTTGACTCGCAATTCGCAGTAGGCGAGAAGTTTCTTGTTGCGCTCGCGGAGCACATCGGGCAAATTCAGTTTTTCCACATCCTGAATAATTTGGATACTGGCTTTCCAGTTGGCAATACCATGGTCTTTGATAGCAGCCAGTAATTCCTCCTTCGGTGTGTCGCCGTCTTTGTGATACACTTCCATGGCTTCCTCTTCCAGTGCAACGAATTTCTTCATCCTTGCATCGTACATGCCGATATCATTGGGTGTCCCTTGATACACCAAAAAGGAACCCAGGAAAATCACTGCGGTAAGCGCTCCTGCCGTAATGTGCTTTAGATTCATGTCGGAGGGTTTTGAGAGACTGGGGTAGAAGGCATAGCCAATAGCGATTCCACTGATCAATCCCCCGAGGTGCGCCGCATTGTCAATGCCTCCTTTGAGTCCGTTGAGCAGATTGTACCCCACAAAGATCATAATGCTTGTCATTAGGGTTCTGCGAGCAGTCTTCTCAATAAGGTTGGTTGTCAACATGGCAAGGAATACGCCATACATGCCGAAGATGGCTCCGCTTGCGCCTGCACTCACGGTGAGGTCGTGCCAATACAAACTGGTGGCACTTCCGGCTATGCCGGCAAGGATATATGCGGTAAGAAATCGTGTCTTTCCTAACCGAGGTTCGAGCATCAGGCCAATGTAGACCAGGGCGTACAGATTCATCAAAAGATGAAATATTCCGACATGAAGGAAGCAACTGGTCAGGAGTCGCCACGGTTGCCCGTCGAGTGTTGACGGCCGGAAGTTTGCGCCCCAGGCAATCAGGCTTTCTGTGTCGGGAAGCATGATGTTGACGCCAGCGATAATCATCAGGATAAAGACGATGATATTGAGGTTGACGACGATCGGCGTTATGTAGTATCCGTCCGTAGGAATGAAAATGGAAAAGAAGCCCTTTATTTTTCCGGTCGATGACTGGTGAGGCTGATTTAGGGGATCTCCCTCGGCACTGGGAGTAAAATTTATTTTCTGAGCGCTTTGAGTAAGTTCTTCGGGCGTCATCGCGAGCCGGACTTCGCCGATGGCAATCACAAATTGCTCGACGTTCTTCTTATTCTTTCCCCAGTCAACCAGCTGGCTCCCCGTACACTCACTCTTGATGGTAACGTTGGGAACATTTATTTTGACGCTTACTTCTTCGCTGTAAGAGGCGAGGCTCATGGAGGTATACGCAATGAACCCGTTGGGGCTGGTGTACCCTACACTCCATCCTAATTTTGTTGCTGCGGAAATTCCAATGGTGAGGATTTGCTCTTGGGTCAATCCTTCAAAGGAGAGTTCCTGGATGTGTGTAGGGGTTATTCCGAAGGCCATAGCGCAGGATGAAAGTTAATTACCGAATATACTTAGTGAGAAGCTGGTTTCAAATTAGCTGAGAGCCTTGTGCTAAATCCTGGATAGCATGCTATCGGGCATATAGCACTTACTTCTTTCCCTTCACCCGAAACAATTCACTTTCCGACCCTTTGCATCGATTATAAACCTGCACCAGTCCAACCAGGTGCTTTTCTTTTAACGGCACAGTGGGTGCCTTTTTGCTGGCCTCCGGACAATCAGTCATCAGCAGTGAAAGCATGCGCGTGTAGTTCCTCGATTTCTGCTCTTGAAGCTGTCCCTCCACCATCACAACCTCCAGTTCATCCGATAGCTCGAAGAACGCACTATCCGCCTTTTCGATGAAGTATATTTGTCCAAAGCGGAAGAGACTCATTTGACCTTTCACCAGCACTTCCAGAAATACGTCATCGCCTTTACCGATGGATCGTGTGTAGTAGTAAGCGCCTTTGCTTGTGCAAAAGCCGTGAACAGTGCCGGGATAGATCTCTTTGGGGGCAGTTTTTTTGGTGGACTTGAACAAACACGGCGTGGGAACGTCAGCCTTTTCAGAGAACCTTACGAGCCCCCGCACGGTATCGAGACTGTGCGTGAGGAGGAAGCCTTCCTGGAAGCCTTGCTGTGCTATGGCGAAATGGCCACATAACAATACCAACAAAACCAGCAGCCCGCGCATGTGGCAAAATAGCCAGTCGTGCGGTGACTTAAAACTGTCGAGGGAAAAAGATTGTGTGACCTAGGCCTGCAGTTTAGGAACCGGTCGGTCCATGATGAGGCGAAACCAGTAGGTATAGTTCTCTGGATGCTCGATCACATCTCTGCGCAGGATTTCAACAGGTACAAACTTCCATGACTGTACTTCATGAGGATTGACTGTGGGAGTTCCATCAAACAAGGCGGTAAACACATGGTCTACTTCGTGTTCGACGAGATTCTGGTCGAGGTCTGTGCGATAGGTGAACTTATAGGCAAACTCAGGAGTGGCCTCGATACCCATTTCCTCGCGCAGGCGCCGTGCGCTGGCTTGCCGGATACATTCGTTGGGCCTGGGGTGGCTGCAGCAGGTATTGGTCCAAAGGCCGGCACTGTGATATTTGGTGTCGGCGCGTTGTTGCACAAGGATTTCGCCTTGCGAATTGAACACAAGCACAGAGAAAGCACGATGGAGTAATCCTCGGCGATGGGCTTCCATCTTCTCCATGGTTCCGATCTCGTGATCGTTTGCATCGACGAGGATCACCTGCTCCATCAGATAAGGTTCAGTTGGTGCTTGACAAACGAATAGCCGAGGATGGCAAGCTTGTAGCGGTTGCGTACCCGCACACGACTCTGCAATACTGCGGCAGAAGGCAGGCGGCGGATTTTCCGAAACAGGGTTATGTAATAGAGATACGCGACATAAACACCGAGCCGCGCCCCCTTGGGAAGCTGTTTGATGCCACGCAAACCTTGTTGAAAGTCCAATGCGATGTTGTCTTCGATCTGTTTCTTGCTGGCTTCATCGAATCGGTCGATGTTCAGTCCTGGAAAATAGCACCGGCCCATGGTAGCATAATCAGCATGCAGGTCGCGCAGGAAGTTGATCTTCTGGAAGGCTGACCCAAGCTTCATGGCATCGGGCTTAAGCCGCTCGTATTCTTTTTCGTCGCCGCGGCAGAAGATCCTCAGGCACATGAGGCCAACCACTTCGGCCGATCCAAGGATGTACTGCTCATAGCTCGCCTGGTCGTATTTCTTGTTCTCCAGGTCCATTTCCATGCTGGTGAGAAACTGCTTGATCAGGGCATGATCGATGCTGTAAGTATTGACAGCGGCCTGAAAGCTATGAAGGATAGGATTGAGGCTAATTTTTTCTCCGATGGCCTTCCACGTGTCTTCCGTGAAGCGCTTAAGCAAATCTGCCTTGTTGTGGTTGTGAAAGGTATCCACGATCTCATCCGCAAAACGAACGAAGCCGTAGATCGCATAGATCGGGTCGCGAAACTCCTTGTCCAGACAGCGAATCCCCAGAGAAAAGGATGTGCTGTAGGACCGGGTAGTCATCCGGCTCGCCCGAATACAAATTTTGTCATATAGGGCCTGCTGGCTCATATCAAATGATCGTTCACTGTGGTGTAAAGTTAAACTTTTCGGTCCTTTTTCTCCCGCGCCAGTATCTGGTCGGCGACAACCTGCCCCGATATGAGTGAAGGTGGTACGCCAGGACCCGGCACGGTCAGCTGACCGGTGTATAACAAATTGCTGACCCTTTTGTTTACGATCGAAGGCTTCAAAATCGCTGTTTGGAGCAGGGTATTGGCAAGTCCGTAGGCATTGCCTTTGAAAGCATTGTAGTCAGCCTGGAAATCATTGTGTGCGTAGCTCCGCTTGTAGACCACATGTTGGGTGATCGCCTGGCCGGTTATTTTCTCCAGACGTTTCATAACCATATCATAATACTTCTCCCGGGTCTCTTCTGTATCTGTGAGCCCTGGCGCGACGGGGATCAGGATCACAAGGTTTTCATGACCATTCGGTGCAATGGTGTCATCTGTTGCCGTGGCACAGGACACGTAGAATTGTGGCGCCGCCGGCCACTGCGGCTCTTCGTAAATCTCACGGGAGTGTTGCGTAAAATCCTCGTCAAAGAACAACGTGTGATGCAATAAACCGGTGATGCGCTTGTTGAGGCCGACATAGAACAGCAAGCTGGATGGCGCCATCACGCGCTTGTCCCAATACGAAGGGGAATATCGGCGGTACTTCTCGGGCAACAACTGCTGCTCTACATGATGGTAGTCCGCGCCGGCAATAACGTAGTCAAATGGAATCAATGTGCCGTCGACAACGACACCGGTTGCTTTGCCACGTTCAACCGGAAGTTCCTGAACGGCGCTGTTATAGCGGAATTTCACACCCTGTTCGATCGCGAGTTTTTCCATCCCGGCTACGATCGAGTACATGCCGCCCTTGGGATACCATGTCCCCAGGGTGATATCGGCATAGTTCATGAGGCTGTAGAGTGCTGGCGTCTTTGCTGCGGTGGCACCAAGGAAAAGTACAGGAAACTCCAGGAGCTTCAGGATACGGTCGTTATGAAAGAATTTTCTGAGATAACTGGTGATGGACTGAAAGAGATGCAGTTTTAGTGCGCCAGTGATGACTTCGCTATCGGCAAACTCCAACAGGGAAAGTCCTGGTTTGTACACAAGGGAGTTCATCCCGATCTCGTACTTGAATTTTCCTTCTTCCAGGAATGTCTTGAGGTGACGGCTGCTTCCAGGCTCTAACGATTCGAACAAAGCGCTGAGCTTGTCCATCGTCGCAGGGATGTCCATAAAATCATCAGGCCCGAAATAAATTCTGTAGGAGGGATCAAGCCGCTTAAGGGAATAATAGTTGGAGGGTTTCTTGCCGAACCGCGCGAAGTATCTCTCGAAGACATCGGGCATCCAGTACCAGCTGGGACCCATGTCGAACGTAAAGCCTGCCTCCGAAAACTTGCGAGCGCGCCCTCCCGGGGTAGCATTTTTCTCGAAGACCGTTACATCAAACCCTTCCCGGGCAAGGCAGGTGGCTGCCGAGAGACCCGCGAAACCAGAACCTATTACAGCTATTTTCTTCATTGGGGGGAATGGCATTCAGGCCAGACATTCCATTCACGCAATATTACCCATCATTCCCCTGAAATCATCGCAAGCGATCATTGAGCCAGCTTCTTCTGAATTTCTTTCCGCGCGTGGAAGATCCTGTTCTTTACCGTCCCAATAGGAATACCGAGGTGCCTGGCAATCTCATCGTACTTGTAACCCGTGGTGTGCATCTTGAAGGGGATGAGCAAATCATCTTTTATGGAATTCACATTCTTCCATATCTCCTTAAACTCATAGCTTTCCTGCGGGCGGTTGAATGTATGCTCGTCTTCTACATTGAGATAATACAACTCTTTCGATGTGTCGTGCGTGGTCTTCTCCCGCTGTGCCTTGCGATAGTTGTTGATGTAGGTGTTGCGCATGATCGTAAACAACCAGCCTTTCAAGTTGGTGTCCTTGCGAAACTTGTCACGGTAGGTGAGCGCCCGGAGCAACGTGTCCTGGATGAGGTCCTGTGACTCTTCCTTATTGTAGGTAAACCTATGGGTGAACGACTTTAGCGTAGGCCGTAGCTTGGTGATTTCTGCGGTGAATTCTGCCTGGGTCATATCCTAAGTTGTTTAAGTATTGTTCCTAATTCCTAAACAAATTTACGTCCCAAGTAGCCTTTTAGGTCATTTTGTTTAATGGTTTATTGATATTATTAGACACTCCTAATTCCCTGTAGCAGGGTCTTCAGGTGTTGTGCATTTTCCAGAATATGCAAGTTTGAGGGTAATTTAAGGGCCATTTTCTTGAGGTTGTGTCCCGCGGCGAGGACCTGAATGTTAGGGTGTTCTGTGCACAACTTATGAAGGTAAGGTTCAACAAAACCCGGTGCCGGGGAGGTGGTGATGCTGGTGACCATAGCCATAGGACTGTGATTCAAGCAAAACCACCGGACATCCTCATAGGGGGTACGCTGGCCCATGTAATAGGCTCGGAACCCCATTTTCTTTACAACGAAGTAGTTGAACAGCAGACCCAGCTCATGGAGCTCATCGTCTGGGAGAAACAGGATGACCCTAGGGCTCTTCTTGCCGGCCAGTGGCAGTCCGTCGATGGCTACCAGCATTTTCTGACGCATAAGGTTCGTGATGAAATGTTCCTGGAGAGGAGTAATGTTCCCGGTCAGCCAAAGTACACCGATCTTTTCCAGGAATGGATACACTACCTCAAGGATGGCCTTTTCAAAACCAAAGCGCTCGATCAGTTCATTGAGGATTTTTTCGAAGTTCTCCTCGTCCAGGTCGATCATGGCCATGACCAGCCTATCGATATGCATTTCGGGTGACTCCTGTTTTTCGCTGAGCTCGATCACCCGGCTTGCCAATTCTGCAGGTGACAGGCCTGCGATTTTCGATATCTTCACCCCGTGGTTGTTGAGCATCGAAACCGTTATGATCTTTTTCAGATCATCATCAGAATAAAGACGAATATTGGTGGTGGTCCGATGCGGGGCAACAATGCCATAACGCTTTTCCCATATGCGGATCGTGTGAGCCTTGATTCCGGAGAGTTCTTCAAGTTCCTTGATGGAATATTGCGCCATAGTTCGCTTATGCCTTTTCGTTATAACTTCAAAGTTCGGGTTTTGTTCAACGTTTGGTGGATAATTTAACACAAAAGAGGCTCCTGGCAGTCCAGTGGTTCAACAGCCGTGGATGGACACCGTTTTCCTTCCAGCTGGAGACCTGGGAAGCGCATCTCCGCGGGCAGTCAGGGTTGGTCAATGCCCCCACCGGCAGTGGCAAAACCTACTCGCTGGCGGTGCCTATCCTGTTGGAAGGAAAGGACCAAAAGCCATCGAAGGTGCAAGCCCTATGGATTACACCGATACGAGCATTGTCCAAAGAGATACAATCAGCGGTCACGACAGCGGCCGATGGACTTGATGTGAAGTGGAAGGTGGGCATTCGCACGGGCGACACAAAAGTTGCTGAGAAGTTGAAGCAAAAGGAAAAGCCACCACCTTTTCTTATCACGACGCCGGAAAGCCTTCACCAGCTGCTTTCACACAAAGCTTATCCCGATTACTTCGCTGACCTTAAAACCATCGTTGTCGACGAGTGGCACGAACTCATGGGCTCGAAACGCGGAGTGCAGACGGAGCTAGCGCTTTCGCGACTCAAAGCACTGTGCCCGAAGGTGAAGATCTGGGGCATCTCGGCAACGATCGGCAACATGGAACAATCCCTCGAGGTGCTGCTCGGCGCTGATGAGAAGAAGAAGGTGCACACCGTGATCCGCGCTGATATTGAAAAGCACATCGAGATCGTCTCCGTCTACCCCGACGAACTCGACACCATGCCGTGGGCAGGTCACCTGGGCATTCACTTGCTCGACAAGGCGATTGATATCGTTCGAAAGAGCAACAGTACCCTGATCTTCACAAACACACGATCCTTCGCAGAGATATGGTACCAGAAGATGCTCGACCGTGCGCCTGAACTATCGGGACAGCTTGCCATGCATCACGGTTCTATCAGTCACGAACTACGTCATTGGGTTGAAGACCAACTTCATAGCGGCGGACTCAAGGCGGTGGTCTGTACCTCAAGTCTCGACCTGGGTGTAGACTTCCGCCCCGTGGAGACGATCATCCAGGTTGGCAGTCCGAAGGGCGTAGCACGCTTTTTACAGCGCGCAGGTCGCAGTGGCCACCAACCGGGAGCGACAAGCAGAATATATTTCCTGCCCACGCATTCCCTGGAGTTGATCGAAGCGGCAGCCATACGCGAGGCTGTGGGTAAGAAGATCATGGAAGACCGCCTCCCGTACTTGCGGTCCTTTGATGTGCTGGTGCAATACCTGGTCACGCTGGCAACGGGCGATGGTTTTGACCCCGATCAGATACTGGCAGAAGTACGCGGTACGTTTTGTTTTCAGTCCATCACCGACGACGAATGGAACTGGGCGCTTCACTTCATTACCACAGGTGGCGAGTCACTCACCGCCTATGACGAGTATCGAAAGGTGGAAGTGGAGAACGGTATCTATCAGGTCACCAACCGCCGCATTGCCCTACGGCATCGTCTTTCCATCGGCACGATTGTAAGCGACGCTTCGATGACGGTGAAATATACTTCTGGCAAGCACCTCGGCACCATCGAAGAGTATTTCATCGCTCAGCTTAACCCCGGTGATGTGTTCTGGTTTGCGGGCCGTAAACTGGAACTGGTACGTGTAAAAGACATGGAAGCCCATGTTCGCAACACGAAGCGCAAGTCGGGCCGTGTGCCGTCGTGGCAGGGTGGGAGGATGGCGCTTTCGTCGCAATTGAGTGAAATGATTCGGGAGAAAGTAAATGAGTCTGCACAAGGAACCGAGACCGATGAAGAACTGGTGTTTCTTCGCCCACTGATGAAGCTACAGGCTGATTTATCGCACCTGCCCCGAAAGAATGAATTTCTAATCGAGTACTTCGAGACCGAGGAGGGATATCATGTGGTCATGTACCCGTTTGAAGGACGCCTCGTTCATGAAGGCCTGGCCTCCATTGTTGCCTACAGGATTTCACGGATCAAACCGATAACATTCTCCATCGCCATGAATGACTATGGATTTGAATTGTTGTCGGACCAGCCTATCCCTATCGAGGAAGCACTGGAAACGGATGTTCTCGGCGATGATGACTTGCTGAAAGACATTCAGGCAAGCATCAATTCAGTCGAAATGGCCCGGCGAAAGTTCCGGGATATCGCCAGTATCGCCGGACTCATCTTCAAAGGCTACCCGGGTCAGCGGGTCCGCGACAAGCATGTACAGTCGTCATCACAGTTGTTTTTCAATGTGTTTCATGAGTATGATGCTTCCAACCTGCTCCTGATGCAGGCCTACGAGGAGATGATGGACTTCCAGTTGGAGGAAGCCCGCTTACGTCGTGCGCTGGAGAGAATCAAGCATCAGAAAATAGTCCTCCGGACCCCTGAGCGACCGACGCCATTTGCCTTCCCGATCATGGTCGACCGGCTCAGCCGCGATAAGCTAACGTCGGAACGGCTGGAAGATCGCGTTAAGAAAATGACACTGGAGTGGGAGCAGAAGGGATGACGTGTATTCGTTCTAGAAGATGCTTCGGAACAATAGAAACAGTGACCCCGACAATGTCATCACCACCGGAAGTGTGAGGAACCAGGCGAGGAGAATGTTTCGTACCGTTTCGGGTTGTAAGTTCTTAACTCCCTTGCTGGCCACCATACTTCCGGCCACACCCGATGAGAGCACATGGGTGGTGCTCACCGGCAGGCCAAAATAGCTGGACATCCCGATCGTACTCATGGCGACCAACTCTGCGCTGGCGCCCTGAGCGTAGGTAAGGTGTTCTTTTCCGATCTTCTCTCCAATGGTCTTTACAATGCGTTTCCATCCGATCATGGTGCCCAGTCCGAGTGACAGGGAAATCATGAGGATGACCCAGAAAGGAGAGTAGTCTGTGGTTTTGCGCAGCGCCTTGAGATTATCTTTAATAACATTCTTGTCGCTTTGACTCATGCGAACTTCTTCCTTTTTCACCAGTTTGTTGAGGCTGCGGTCAAGAACGAGGATATCTTTTCGGATGGCGAAACGCTCCTTATGCGGAATGCTGTCGATGGATTTTCCGGCCACCGATTGCTGAAGACGTAGGTCCATAGCCTTTGCCTCTATGAGCACATTGCGGTCAGATTCTGAGAGCGGTCCGGGATCAATGGAGGCCATAACCTGTTCCAGACGATGAAGGGGTTCGGTGAGCTTCGACGTGTCATAGGTGGCATTCAATGCAAAATATCCGGGAACAATGCCGATAAGAATCAGCATGACCAGTCCCACACCCTTCTGTCCGTCGTTCTGACCGTGAAAAAAACTGACACCGGTACAGGTGAGGAGCAGGATACCGCGGATCCATGGTGGAGGAGGTGTGTTCTTCTTCGGTTCCTTGAAGAGATCATCCCCATAGTCCTTGCCCTTCGTCATCACCCGCAGGAAGTACATGAGGACGATGGTGACACTGAAGCCGAAGAGTGGGGAGATCAGCAGCGACGCTCCGATCTCGGTGGCTTTACTCCAGTTGACAGCAGCGCCGACAGCTTCGGGGAGGAAAGAGTAGGCAATTCCGACGCCAAGGATAGATCCAATAAGCGTATGAGAACTGGAACAGGGAATTCCAAAATACCAGGTCAGTACATTCCACGATATGGCACTGATGAGCAAGGCACCAATCATCGATATGCTGTGAGCGATGTTCTGATCGACGAGCGTTTCTACAGGTAGCAAGTTGACAATGCCCATAGCTACCGTTATGCCGCCGAGGAAAACGCCAAGGGAGTTCATAAGTCCCGACCAAATCACCGCAGCCCAGGGCTTAAGGGAATTTGTATAGATTACGGTCGCAACCGCATTGGCTGTATCATGGAAACCATTAACAAACTCAAACCCCGCCGCAGCTATCAGGCATATGATGAGCAGTACGGTATGTGAAAATTCCAGTTCAAACATGGGGCGGAAGGATTAGGAAGGCAAGTTCTAAAACACAAATTTTGGCAAGATAATGGGACTTTTCAGAGCCCACATTATGCCAATGTTAACAAATTTTGGCTGGCAAAACGAGGGAGCACGATAGCCTGAAAATCATAGGGATACCATTGTTGAGTGCATGTTTGAGGTGAATTATAAAATGAAAGTGAAAGGAGCAAAACGTGGCTTTTGAGAACGCGGAAATTCAGCTAAGTCTGGGCGGTGTGCAGGTTAGCCTGCTCCCGGAACGGGCTATCCTTTTCCCAAAGGAAGGGACACTGGTGATTGGCGACTTGCATTTTGGAAAGGTCAATCATTTTCGCAGGGCTGGACTTCCAGTACCTCTGGCTGCCAACCAAAAGAATGCTGAACGCCTTATCGACTTGCTGAATACCTGGAATCCGGAGCGCGTACTTTTCCTGGGCGATTTATTCCATAGTACGTATAACGACGACTGGGAAGTGGTCGGACAGATTGTGAAGCACTTTCCGGGCAGCGCATTTGAACTGATCCGAGGCAACCATGACATTCTCAGCGACCGGCAATATCCCCGGCATGGCATCCGTGTTTCAGACCATGTCCTCATCCATCATCTCTTGCTCACACACGAGCCGATGGAGCGAAGCACTATTCCCGTGGGGCAAATGAATATAGCGGGACACATCCATCCTGCCGCGCGACTTGTAGGTAAAGGGAGGCAATCCATCACGATGCCGTGTTTCTGGTTATCGGAGAATCAACTGATTTTGCCCGCGTTCGGAACATTTACCGGTCTGGCCGTAATCCGGCCTGAAGAGCACGATACAGTATACGCGATTGCTGATGGCCACCTCATGGAACTTCGTCCACCTGCTGTGCGTTCGGGAACACAATGGAAGTCCTTATGAGGAATTGGACGGTGATGGTCTTGTGGTTGTGCGGTCATTGCATCAACGCCCAGGATACATTAAAACTATCCCTGTTGTTCGCCGGCGACATCATGCAGCATGAGTCGCAAATGAAGGCCGCGTATGATCCGACCTCAGGAAAGTACATCTACGATTCCACATTCAAACATATCAAGCCCATCATTTCCTCTGCCGGTCTCGCCATCGCTAACCTGGAACTCACGCTGGCGGGGAAGCCATATACCGGGTATCCCGCATTCAGTGCTCCTGATGAATTATTGCCGGCAATAAAAGCTGCCGGCTTTGATGTATTGGTCACAGCCAATAATCACAGTGTCGACAAGGAAACCCGTGGTCTTGAGCGGACGCTGAGGTTACTGGACAGCCTGGATATTCCGCACACCGGCACATTCATTGATACGCTGGATTACCTGAACCACTACCCGCTGATCCTTGAGCGAAATGGAATCAAACTCTCCCTGTTGAATTATACGTACGGTACCAACGGCATTCGTGTTCGTCCGCCAGCCATCGTAAATCCTATCGATACGGCCCGTATTCGTAAAGACCTGATGAAAGCTGCTGCGCAGAGGACTGACGCAGTGATCGTCTTCTTCCATTGGGGTGAAGAGTATACATCCACGCCCAGCGACAGCCAGAAGGACCTCGCAGCCTTTTGTCTCAGATATGGCGCCAAAGTGGTGATCGGCTCTCATCCGCATGTGGTTCAGCCCATGCTATGGGATCGTGCCGCCGACCAGGTTGTTGTTTACTCACTTGGAAATTTCATCTCCGGCCAGCGCGCTCGCTACCGTAACGGTGGTGCCATAGCTCACATCGATCTTCACAAAGTAATGAGACCGGATAGCACTTCAACAACATCAGTGGCGGATGTTTCCTATTCTCTTGTTTGGGTGTATCGCGCTGCCGATACGCAGAAGACCTTCAAATTGATACCCGTTGGTGAGGTTTCGGACACCACTTTGGTGAGCGGTCCCAATTCCCGCGCGTTGATGCGGGAGTTTGTTAAGGATGCGCGATCCCTCCTCGACAGAGAAAATCACGGGATCCAGGAGCGAGGAAGGCCGCCAAAAAGCAACTGATCAGCGCCGGCCCGTTTTGAAGTTGATGCCAATCGAGAACTCGAGACCGGTGAAGTCCACTTTTGCGTCTTTGTACTCTGCCTGCACGGTGCTGTTCGAACCGCTCAGCATACCGCCCGAGTAACTTCCGGTGAGCGGAATGGACGAAGTTCCCATCAGGTAGTTGGTCTCCAGCGAGATTCCCCACTGCGAGGTGACATCGACACTGAATTCAAAACCCACCGTGTAGCCAAACCCGGGCTTGTTGTCAAATGCGAACTGTGAATTGACCACATCCCAGCCTGTATACTTACGCAACGCCTTGTCCATGTTGCCATAGTTCAGTTGCTGGTCGAAGGCATAGAAAAAGAATCCACCACCCTTGATGTCAAATTCCATGCCTTTGCCTTTGAACTGAAAGACCAGCTCGGCGGGAATGAATAGGGTAAAGTTCGGTCCTGTGAGGGATGACTGACTCTCAAAGGGGAGATCAATGACATTCAGTCCCGACATGCGGTACAGGGAGGCGCCGGTCTCCAGGGCCATGAAGCGGTTGATATCAAAGCCCACGCCACGGATAGAGAACGGACTGATGGGTGTAGAGAAGTCCCCGTTTCGTGGAATGAAGTAGGAGAATGACAGGCCTACACTCTGTGCGAATGCTGCCGGAGCAGCGACGGCCAACAGCAACACAAGAAGAATTCGCTTCATGATCTTTCGTTTTTTACGAAGATACTTGAATCTTCTCCATCGGTATATTTTCATCTATGAAGATGCTGGCTTTCCTTGTACATTGGTGCCAACAGAGATGATCCGACTATTTTAACCCATGAAGAAATACCTGATTCTTTTCATTGCCCTGGCTTGGGGATGCACATCAAAGAAGTCACCCGCTGACCTGATCATCCGCGGTGGAACGATCTACACCGTCAACGAACAGCAACCCACCGTTGAGGCTGTCGCCGTGAAAGCAGACACCATCCTCTTCGCCGGCAGTCTGGCCGATGTGCTGGAGTATCAGGATGAAAAGACCCAGGTCATTGATCTGAAGGGCGCAACGATGACGCCGGGCTTTATTGAGTCACACGGGCACATCCTCGGGGTGGGGTACAACGAGATGGACCTGGATTTGATGTCGGTGAAGAGCTATGAAGAGCTTGTAGAAAAAGTTAAGGAGGCGGTTGCCAAGGCTCAGCCAGGTCAGTGGATTGTTGGACGAGGATGGCACCAGGACAAGTGGGACACCAAGCCCGATAAGATGGTGAAGGGATTTCAAACCCACGAACTGCTCAGTGCAGCGAGCCCCGATAACCCGGTATTCCTCAGTCATGCCAGTGGTCATGCAGGCTTTGCCAATGCCAAGGCCATGCAGTTGGCTGGAGTCAATCAACTGTCAATCGAACAGCTTACGGCCGAGCTGAACGACGGTGGCGAGATCATTCGCGACAAGTTGGGCAACCCAACGGGCATCTTCAATGAGCGGGCGCAAGGACTGATTCGGAAGGTCATGCCCCGGAATACCCCGGAATCGAACGCCCGCGCGCTGGAACTTGCGATGGATGCCTGCGCGCGCCACGGTCTCACAGGATTTCATGATGCTGGTGCATCGCGCGAGAACATAGCCTTGTTTCAGGAGTTCAATAAGCTGGGTAAGTTGAAGAGCCGCCTTTACGTCATGATCACCGGCTGGGATCGAAGCCTGATCTATGAATGGTACAAGCAAGGCCCGCTGATCGATCCGCGTGGTGTAACGGTCCGTGCAATCAAGTTGAATTGTGATGGCGCATTGGGTTCACGTGGTGCGTGGTTACTCGAACCCTATTCCGACCGAATGGAAACGTCAGGCATGGCGACCTTTCCGATGGATAGTGTACTAAAGACGTCACGTGATGGATTGAAGTATGGTTTTCAGGTTTGCTCGCACGCCATCGGAGATCGCGCCAACCAGGAAGTCCTTAACCGCTATGAAGTGGCGTTTAAGGAAAACCCTGCCACTAAGGATCATCGTTACCGCATAGAACATGCACAGCATCTGGATCCGAATGACATTCCGCGATTTGGTCAGTTGGGCGTTATCCCTGCTATGCAAGCTGTTCATCTTTCGTCCGATCGCCCCTGGGCCATTGAACGTCTTGGTGAGAAACGTATCAAGGAAGGAGCGTACATGTGGCAGTCGCTGCTGAAGACCGGGGCAAAAGTGATCAATGGTACCGATGCTCCTGTTGAGCCTCTTACACCGATCGGGAGTTTCTATGCATCGGTATCTCGCAAAACATTGAAGGGAGAACCCGAAGGTGGTTTTGAACCGGATGAAAAAATGAGCCGCGAGCAAGCATTACGTTCCTATACTCTTGACGCCGCTTTCGGTGCCTTCGAAGAAAATATCAAGGGATCA
>CAYMPU010000140.1:0-6541 GCA_964392375.1 uncultured Ohtaekwangia sp.
AGGTTGTTGCCGACGTGGGTGAAAATACAAGCATCCACATCCTTGAAGTATCCTGCTCTGACATAGTACGCCTTAGTACCCACCAGTTCTTCCGCGATACCGGGCCACAACATGATGGTGCCAGGAATCTTTTCGCGCTCCATAATCTTCTTCAAGGCAAGTGCTGAAATAATGTTCAGCGCCTGACCAGAGTTATGTCCCTCGCCATGTCCGGGAGCGCCATCCACGATGGGATCATGATAAGCTACACCGGGCTTTTGTGAGGCCTTGGGAATACAGTCTACATCAGAACCCAGAGCGATCACCGGTTTACCGCTCCCCCATGTGGCAATCCATGCCGTGGGAATGCCGGCCACACCTTTCTGTATTTTGAATCCATTCTTCTCGAGCAATGTTGTGAGGTAGGTGAAGGTCTCATATTCCTGGAATCCAAGTTCCGAGAAGCTGAAGAGCATGTCGTTGATCTGCTGGCCGAGTACGGCGTTCTTTTCTACTTCGAGGGCAGCCTCAGCCTTTAGTTTTTCGACCTGCTGTAATTCGGTCTGCGCAAAAACGGCTGTTGTGCAGCATAGGGTGATCAGGAAACAGATATACTTCATGTAGTTATCATTAAGGTTTCAGCAGAAAGATATAGAAATAATTGTTTGCCCGTAAGGCGTCCTTCCATGGGCTCTTCCCATCTACCGTCTTTGGCCGCAGCCCACCCACCGAACAGATACAAATGGCCTTGGGAAGGTCAGCAAGGGCGATTTACAAATATTTTGGTTTATAATGTAAACCACTTTACATTTGATCCGTTAAGCAACATTATGGAAGCACAAGACGAAAAAATCAGTCCGGAACAGAGCCTGGCGATCATTGAAGGCATGATTCAGCAGGCCAAGGGCCGCGTGAGCAACAGCAGTTTCTATTTTCTGCTCTGGGGCTGGGTCATCACCCTTTGTAATTTCGCGATGTACTACATCATGGCCTACACCGGATATGGGCAGTACGCCCCTGCAGTTTGGATGTTATGCATACCGGCATGGGTGGTCACCATGATCTATGGAGGTCGTCAAGGTCGGTCGGCCGGCATTGTGACCCATCTCGACAGGATCAGCATGTGGCTGTGGATTAGCTTGGCTATCACCATTTTTCCCATTTGGGTCTTTGGAGCGAAACTCAATTGGATGGTCAATGCATTGATCCTGATGCCGGTGGGTGCCGCAACGTTCGTGTCGGGCATCATCATCCAGTTCAGGCCCCTGCTTCTCGGCGGCATTGTATTCTGGGTGGCGGGTGTCATCTGCTATTTTATTCAACCGATCGACCAGTACCTGGTTGGAGGAGTCGCCATGATCCTGGGTTACCTCCTGCCTGGATACTTACTAAAATACCAGAAAGAGACGCATGCTTAAAGATCTCGACCCGTTGCTTCACTCACAGCTCCGCCTGGGGGTGATGTCGATCCTGATGAGTGTGGAGTCGGCAGAGTTTACCTACCTGAAGGAAAAGACAAATTCAACGGCGGGCAACATCAGCGTGCAGCTCGAAAAACTTTCAGAGGCCGGCTATATCACGATTGAAAAAACCTACAGTGGAAAGAAACCGCTCACACGCTGTCGCATCACCCGGAAAGGCATGAAGGCATTTGAAGAATACGTGCAGGCACTCAAAGCGTACATCAAGTAATTTTTTTGTCCTTATAGTTTATAACATAAACCAGTTTATAGATATATGAGAACCCTACTTCTCGCCTACTTCATCATCGCCGTACTATCGGCAGCAGCACAGGATGCTACCGACGAACGTATGTACAAGGCTTACCTCTCCAGCACACGGGCAACCGACGACTGGAAGAAAGCAGTCGCTGACCGTCAAAGCGAGTTACAGAAGAACCCTACGGACCCAGAAGCACCTTTCAAGCTGGCGCTTGCTCAATATGGTCTTCTGAGCTCAACCATGAGATATCAGGACGAAGATCTCTTCGATGCGTACTACGAGGCTACCATCGACAACCTACAAACGATCATCGCTGCCAACAAACAGTGGGGCGATCCGCAGGCTCTTCTGTCGGCCGTGTATGGCTTGAAGATGGGCTACAGCCCGTTGCAGGGAATGTTCCTGGGGTCGAAAAGCAACAGCCTGACCGAGAAGGCAAAAAAGCTGAGTCCCTCCTCGCCTCTCGTCTGGAAGGTGTACGCTAACGCGAAGTTCTTCACACCTGAGATGTGGGGCGGTGACATCGAGATGGCCATCGATGGCTATGAAAAGTGTATTCAGCGTTACGAGTCTAAGCCCGAACAACTCAAACACAACTGGATGTACCTCGATGCTCTCGCCTTTCAGGGACAGGCCTATCTGAAAAACGGCGATACCGGTAAAGCGATTCAGTCGTACGAGAAAGCACTGAAGGCAGAACCTGATTTTGGTTGGATAAAAGAGGTTCTATTGCCCAAAGCAAAAGCACAGGCCGGAAAATGAAACGTCGACGACACGTGTTGATTTGGGTCGGCATCCTTGTCGCTCTCGTCGCCTACGAAACGATGGGCCAACCGTGCGTCGCTTTCTCTGGCCATCTGATTGACGCTGCCTCCGGAGGACCACTTCCCGGCGCCCATGTGCGTGTGGCCGGAAAACCGGGCGGAACAAGCTCCGATGTCAGCGGAAATTTCGAGATCAAGGCGATGGCGGGTGACACGCTCCTGATCAGCTTCACGGGATATACAACGAGAAGCATTGTCCTGGGTACTCAGTGCCAATTGGCGCTGACGCTTGACGTTTCATCAAACGAACTCAACACCATAATCATCAAAGCGGAACGACTAATTGCGGAGGAATTCACCATGCGGAAAATCCAGAGGCTGGACATCTACAAAAACCCCAGCGCCAAGGCCGATCCTATTCTGGCCGTGAACTCAACACCCTCCGCCACCACCACCGATGAGTCCGCCAACATCAGTTTGCGCGGAAGCAGTCCGGCGGAGACAGGAATATTCTTCAATAACGTGCCCATCAACGACGCTGTGCGCTACGGCCAGCTCAATGGCATCGGCACGTTCAGCATTTTCAACACCGCCCTCGTAAGTCAGGTGCAGGTGTACCCAGGCAATCCACCATTGGAATTTGGCAGCACAACATCCGGGCTGATCGCATTGACTTCCGATGAAACGCTCCCGGACCGCCCTACCAACACGGTATCACTGACACTCGCCAGTTTCGGCGCTTACACACAACGAAAAGCCGGGAAACGTTCTGCGCTGATTGCATTCTCCAACTACCAGCCCTCCGCCTTCATCAAGGCGGTGAATCCACGAGCTCTGGAACGCATCACGTCATTCAACTCCGTCGACTTCGGACTGCACTACGTTGTAAAGCCCAACGACCAAACCATCGTTAAGTTATTTACATACGGAATCCGGGAATCTTATCAATTCTTCTATAAGCACCCCACCTACCAAGGCAACTTCGAGCAGCAAAAGAACCGCCTGTACACGGTGATCAACTTCCGCAAGAGGTATACTCACTCGGAATTTTCCATCAACAACGGCATCAGTTTTTCTTACGCCAACTTCGGTGCGAGCTCGATGGATGTAAACGTACATCAGCGTGACTTCTACGGGGCTTTAAACTACCAGTACTTTGGAGGTAAAGCAGCATTCAAAACGGGCTTAAGCTACGATACGCGCTACGCCCGATTCCAGGGAAAATACCCACGTTACCCGTATGCTTTTGGCGAAGCTTATCCGTCCGACAGCTCGGCCTCCGAACAACGGTACAAGGTTCCAGAGGCATACATCTACGGAAAGTACTTCCTGGCCCCACGTGTTACTGTCGGCGGTGGACTGCGCAAGAATCTCGCAGTTGACGCCTCGCAGGATTTTCTCAGCTCACAACTCAATATCAGTCTTCGGCCTTCAAAGGCACTCACCATCAACCTTTCCGCAGGACGCTACAACAAATACCAATTGCCACTCGGGGAAGGAGAAAGTCCATTTCACATCGAAGCCGATCAATACTCCCTCGACGCAGGTTGGAAGAAAGGCGACACCGAATACAGCGTATCCATGTTCTACAAAAAGAGCCGCTACACCCAGGTCCGCTCCGATGTAAGAGGACTAGAGCTTTTCGCAAAGTACCGGCTCACTCCGCGCTTGCGCGGTCAACTGTCATTGACCACCCTGGATGCCGATCTGGCCAACGGCCCGTCACCATACAATATCAGCTACTTTTTACGGGGAAATTTTGAGTATACATTCTCCGACACGTGGACGACCACCGCCGTGTTTCTGTTCCGTGAAGGAAGCTATTTCGTTCCTGTAACCTCTGCTTCATTTGATTCCTCGCTCAGCGTTTTCGCACCGCAGTACGGCAATCCGCAACGGCTACCGTCCTACAGCATCATCGATTGGAGTGTTTCCAAAATCCTTGTACTGGGTGAACGTTCGGGCATCGCCTTCGTCGGCATTAGTAATCTTTTCGATGTGCCGAACGTGCGAGGTTATTCCTACAACTTTGACTACACCCAGGCGGAGAAGGACCTGTTCTCTTTACGCACCATCTACCTGGGCTTTATATACAATTTCTGATTTGATGAAGCTATAAACACCAACCATGTATACGACTGCCCTCAACCAACTTCGCGATGAGCTTGCGTTTCAATGCCAGCGCGGCATCACGTTCATTGTAGGTGCAGCTATCTATTGGCTGGGCGTGGGACTCGCCGGCATCTATCTGCAACCCAAAAGCGCCTTCCTACTCAGCATCTGGATGACCGGAATCCTGTTCCCCCTTAGCGTGCTGATGGCGAAAGTGTTCAAGATCAATATCTTCTTTAAGAATCCGTTGATGCCTCTTGGTATTTGGGCCAATGTGTTTCAACTCTTCTTTTTCCCTGTCTTCTTTATCAGCGCCAACTCCAATATCTACTTCCCTCCTGTCTTCATGGGCGTACTCGCCGGGGCGCACTTTGTCTTCTACCACTGGCTATACCGGAGTCCGGCCTACCTCATCATGGCCTTCGTCATCTCACTGTCCAGTTATACGCTGGGGTTCTTTTATCCTGATCAAACCTATGTGATCGTCGGACTCTCCAATGCGACCTGGCTGGGACTCGGCGCTATTCTGTTGTCGGTTGAGAATCGTCGTCACGCAATCCTAACAACCGCCTGAACCGTATGCTCACACATTCCATGCTCGGACACATTCATCTGGCTTCGGCTGTCGTGTCGCTGGTGTTAGGGACCATCATCTTGATTCAAATCAAGGGTAGCAGTGTTCACAAACAACTGGGATACGTGTACACACTTGCCATGCTCGTACTTAACGGCACATCCCTGGGTATCTATCGGTTGTTCGGCGGATGGGGTCCCTTTCATTATGCCGCCATCCTCAGTCTGGCCACCCTCGCCATGGGTTTCCTCCCGGCCATTGCCCGCACACCCGGTTGGAAGAACTGGCATGTAGCGGGTATGTACTGGTCCGTCATCGGTCTCTACGCAGCATTCGTCTCCGAGGTAGTTACCCGAATCCCCGGAGTAAACTTTGGCCTGATGGTCGGCCTGGCCACAACCGCCGTAATGCTGGCCGGTGGAGCCGTCTTCCGAAGAAACGGAAAACGATGGATGGGAACGGGGGAATAGGGGTCAGGGGTCAGGGACGAGACCATTACATTAAGATATAACGCAAACACAACACGTTAACACCCAAACACGTTAACACCCAAACACGCTGACACCCAAACACGTTAACACGTTAGAGTTTTTCCTTAGCTTCGCGTTTTCGAATTGTCCATGAACGCGTACGACACCTACCCCATCCATCTCTCCAACTCCCTCACCGGAAACAAAGAGAAATTCGAGCCCCTCGTCCCCGGCTTCGTCGGCATGTACGTGTGCGGACCTACCGTCTATAATAATGTGCACCTCGGCAACACCCGCACCTTCCTTACTTTCGACATCGTATCGCGGTATTTTCGATTCCTGGGGTATAAAGTGCGTTATGTGCGCAACATCACCGATGTAGGCCATCTGGAGAATGACGCTGATGAAGGCGAAGACAAAATCGGTAAAAAGGCACGGCTGGAGCAGCTCGAACCGATGGAGATCGTGAAGAAGTACACGGAAGACTTCCACGAGGTCATGCGTACATTCAACATCCTCCCTCCGAGCATCGAACCATCGGCGACAGGACATATTGTTGAACAGATTCAGATTACCCAGAAGCTGATTGATCTTGGTCTCGCTTATGAAACCAACGGCTCCGTCTACTTCGACGTAAAGAAATACAACCAGAGTCATCACTACGGCATCCTTTCCGGCCGCAACATCGAAGATCTGATGGAGAGCGGTCGTGATCTCGACAGCCAGGATGAGAAGCGAGAGAAGATCGACTTCGCCCTCTGGAAGAAAGCCTCTCCCGCCCACATCATGCGGTGGCCTTCACCATGGGGTGACGGTTTCCCCGGCTGGCACATCGAGTGCACGGTGATGAGCACAAAATACCTCGGCGAGACATTCGACATCCATGGTGGCGGCATGGACCTCAAGTTCCCGCACCACGA
>CAYMPU010000141.1:0-11402 GCA_964392375.1 uncultured Ohtaekwangia sp.
AGGGGAAAACCACAGATCAGCGGATGGAGCAGGATATTGAAGTAGCAGAGAATATTCTGGGAACCCTCCTGAGGCAGGGAACAGGGAGGAAAGGTTTCTTCCCGGTGGAAGTCAAAGGTTCTTACGTTCCTGGATATGGCGTAACCTTCCGGTTGCCTTTGGGTAGCGGTCTTAACCGGATAATGATCGCTGGATTTCCTGAACCTCCCGGGATGCCGGCTACCATTGATGTAAGTCCTAACGGGTATTCATACTCCTACAGCCGGATTGAAGCCGAAGATGAGGCACTGCGGGAGCGAGATAAGGCCATTCAGCGCGAAGAGGAGGCGAGGGATGAGCGAGACAGGGCGGTTCAGCGCGAAAAGGTCGCTATAAGGAATCAGACGAAAGCGCCCAAGGCGAGGCGAATGGACGATGATAGTCTCGCAGCGGCCTCACAGAAACGGTTTATGGACGTGGCGAAAAGCTTCATGGCGGATTACGGAGATGTGATCAGCGGATTGAAGGCGGATGAGAAGATTGTCATCACCAACCGATCGGATGATTTCGAGCCTGATTTTGAGGTGATGTGGTTCTCGAATGGCCGCGAATCGCGCAGGCAACTGCTTTCCGTGGAGGCACGCCGCGGCGATGTTGAACAGCTCAAGCAGGGCAAGATTTCACGCGCCGACTTCATGAACAAACTGAAGGTGGTGAGCACGGAAACCGCTGAGGCACTGGATCCTGATCTGGAAGTGTTCTCAAGCATGTTCGGCCGGCTTTACCGCGAAGACCTGTCGCACACCTACTATGTGCAGGGCAACATCAACTACGAACGTCTCAAAGACTATGGCGTAATGTATTACATGAAAGTCTATTCGAGCATCGAGATGGACGACGACCGGTTTGCGATGCCTACGCTGGCCATGCGCGACGTCGATCAGACCGAGCGCGACAAGAAGGTCAAAGAACTTTACCCGAAGTTTGAGAGTGAACTAAAAGAGAATATTGTTGAGTACGGCCGCACGCTGCGCAGCTTGAAAGATGAAGAACAACTGGTCTTCAACGTGCGGCTGACGAAATGTGAGGGTTGTGGTATCCCATCCTCACTGGAGATTTCAATCAAGAGCAGTGCGCTGAAAGACTATAGCTCCGGCAAAGCGACCAAGGAAGCGACGCTGGCGAAAATGAACGTGAAGAAGACGGGCGTGCAGTAACCGGAAGACAACGGTTTGACGCTGTGCATCGGTATCCGGTTCACAGCGTTTTTGTTTTAAAGGATGTTTGGACGCCAGGCGATCTAAACGCCTGTGTAGGTGAAGGGGGTGATGGTAAGCAATTTCTGCTTGAGTGATTCCGACACGTTCAGTGTTTGGATAAAAGCGGCGATACTCTCGCGGGTTATTGCCTGGTTCGTACGCGTCAGTTCTTTCAACGCCTCATACGGATTCGGATAGCCCTCTTTTCGCAAGATGGTCTGAATCGCTTCAGCGACGACAGCCCAGTTGTCTTCCAGGTCGCGGTGAATGGCGGCTTCGTTCAGTTCGAGTTTATTGATGCCGCGCTCCATCGATTTCAGCGAAAGCCAGCTATGCGCCAGCGGAACACCAATGTTGCGGAGCACCGTAGAATCAGTCAGGTCTCGCTGAAGCCGGGAGATGGGTAGCTTGGCTGACAAATGCTCGAAGATCGCGTTGGCGATACCGAGGTTGCCTTCGGCATTTTCGAAGTCAATTGGATTGACCTTGTGCGGCATGGCGGACGAACCCACTTCACCGGCTTTAATTTTCTGCTTGAAGTAACCCAGTGAGATGTACTGCCAGATGTCGCGGCAGTAATCGATGAAGATGGTGTTGATTCGCTTCAGGGCATCAAACTGGGCGGCCATATTATCATAGTGCTCAATCTGTGTTGTCGGGTGACTTCGGGTGAGGCCCAGTTCGAGGGTGACAAACCGGTTGGCAAATTCAATCCAGTCGACCTGCGGGTAGGCAACATGGTGTGCGTTGAAATTGCCGGTGGCCCCGCCGAACTTGGCAGTATGCGGGATCGCCTCGAGCAAGGTCAATTGGTTTCTAAGCCGTTCTGCAAACACATCCATCTCTTTCCCCAACCGGGTAGGCGAAGCCGGCTGGCCATGGGTGCGCGCAAGCATCGGTATATTCTTCCAGGCGGTACCTTGCTCCACCAGCAGATTGACTACTCGTTTGATCTCCGGTATAAACTCTTCCTGAAGGAACTCTCGCAAGAGCAAAGGTGTGGCCGTGTTGTTGATGTCTTGGGATGTCAGGCCAAAGTGAATGAACTCCTTGTATTTGGAAAGTCCCAGGGTATCAAAGTTTTCTTTGAGGTAATACTCCACCGCCTTGACATCGTGATTGGTTGTTTTTTCAATCCCTTTGATGACCTCGGCAGCATCCTGATCGGCGATCTCATACAAAGCACGAAGGTCTTCAAACTTGTCATGGGGGAAGTCTTTCAACTCCGGCAATGGCAGTTCGCACAGCGCGATGAAATACTCGATTTCAACCCGGATTCGGTAGCGGATCAGCGCGAATTCAGAAAAGTAGGGTGCAAGCGATTGGGTTGTCTGGAAGTAGCGTCCATCAATTGGGGAAATCGCAGTAAGCGGAGTGAGTTGCAAGCGAAGTAATTAGACCGCTAAAATAATTCTTTTTAACCATTAGTCCGTTTTTTTCGTTGAATGACGAGATTTGCGACGCGAAATCTAGTCTCATGCCCTTGCTTCTCCGACTGCTGCCACTGCTCACCTTTGTGTTGTCCGTTGTTGCGGTTGACCCGGTGTTGGCCCAGACAAAGCATGCCCCGGGTACCGAGCTCTCCATACGGAAGACAGAAGGTGGCATTGTTCTGGATGGCGTGCTGGATGAGGCAGCCTGGACTTCAGCGTCGGTAGCCACCGACTTCTTTCTGAACTACCCTGTTGACACTACGCGGGCCCGCTATCAAACGGAGGCCCGCATGGTGTATGACGACAATTCCCTGTATATCTCGTTGGTCTGCCATGACAACGATGCGCCAAACATCGTGCAGTCGCTTCGCCGCGACTTTGACTATACTAGCAACGATAATGCGTCGATCATGATCGGGCCGTACAATGATGGGATCAATGGATTTATGTTCGCTATAACCCCGGAAGGAGTCCAAATGGAAGGTACTATTGCGGGAGGAGGAAGAGAGCCCGGAAACTTCAATTCCTCCTGGGACAATAAATGGTATTCGAAGGTGGTGAAGTCGAAGGACCGATGGGTAGCAGAACTGCGGATACCGTTTAAGAGCTTTCGCTACAAGAATGGTGCGGATACATGGAACATCACCTTTGTACGTTATGACTTGAAGCGCAATGAAGTGAGTAGTTGGATTGCGACCCCGATTCAGCTGATCCCGAACTCTTTTGCCTACAGCGGCAAACTCAAGTGGGATCAGCCACCACCACACCAGTCACTCAATGTGTCACTCATCCCTTATGTGGCCGGGGCCACAGCTGCTGACCGTACGGTGACGCCAGAGAAAAGTGAAAAGGACCTGCAGGCAGGATTTGATGCCAAGATTGGTATTACCCCGTCGCTCAACCTCGACCTTACCGTGAACCCCGACTTCTCGCAGGTAGAAGTCGATCGTCAGGTGATCAACCTCACGCGGTTTGAGTTTCAGTTTCCGGAACGAAGGCAATTCTTCCTCGAGAACAGCGACTTGTTCGACCGCGTTGGCTGGCCGGATGCCCGCCCATTCTTTTCGCGGCGCGTAGGGTTGGCGCAAGACACTTCTGATTTGCTACGGAAAGTACCCATCGAGTATGGCGCGAGGCTCAGTGGCTCCTTGTCGCAGAAATGGAGGACGAGCATCCTTCATATGAAAACCAAAGAGACTCTTTCCATGGGCCTTCCGGATCAGACGTATACCGCCGTTGCTGTTCAGCGGAATTTCTGGAAACAGTCCAGCGTTCAGTTTACGTATGTGGAGAAACTATCACTCGGAAGCAATCTCTCGGATTCTTCGAAGTATTTTCACCCCAGTCTGTGGGAGGAGAAGATTTCCGGCGGTACCACCGAAAAAGTGCTCAACAGCTACAATCGAACCGGCACCATCGATCTCGATTTGCTCAGCGCAGACAATACCTGGTATGGCAGTGCGTATGTAAGCAAGTCCTTTGATGCCTTTGCCTCGAGCGACAATGTAGCCGGTGGCGGTTTCGTGCAGTACACGAAGCGCACACTTCAGTTTTTTGTCATGCAGACGTTCATCCAGGAAAACTTCAATGCGGAGCCCGGGTTTGTTCCCAGTCGCGGGGTATATCCCGGTGTGTGGAATACAGCGGGCAGCATTGGACGGCCTATCTATCCGGATAGCAAAAAGATAGTGAAAATCATCCCGCAGGTGAGTTTCAACCTTGCGAGCATCCCAACCGGGGTAGTGACCGACAAGAGCGGCAACACGGGGGTCACGGTTGAATTCAGGAACACGGCAAACTTCCAGGTTCTCTACAGTCATACGTTTCAGGAGTTAACCAATGCCTTCAATCCCATCGACGGTGACAAGTACACCAACTTCCTACCCGGAGAGCAATACACCTGGAACAATGTGCAGGTTTCTTTTAAGTCCGATCAACGAAAGTTGTTGAAATACACGGTAGGCACTTCTCCGGGTTCGTTTTACAACGGCACGAATCTGTATCTGTTTGGAGAGCTCAATTACCGGTATCAGCCGTTCGGCAGCGTATCGTTGCGCTTGGATTACTATGATGTGAAACTACCGGAGAACTATGGAACAGCACAACTGTTTATTGCCAGTCCGAGGTTTGACCTTACGTTTACCGATAAGATCTTTCTCACTACGTTCATCCAATACAACACCCTTGCGGATAATGTCAACCTGAACGCTCGCCTGCAGTGGCGGTATAAGCCGGCCAGTGACTTCTTCCTGGTATACACCGAGAACTACCTGCCGGGCAGTCTAGGCAGCAAGAACTACTCGTTGGTCTTCAAATTCACGTATTGGCTGAATATTTGACCCCGAAGGTTTGAGGGAGTCGGCTTTGGCTTGTAGCTTTGCGGCTCGATCAAACCTACGCGATGGCCTTCAATTTTTTCAAGAAATCAGAGCCTGCACCCAAGCCGGCAGCCGACGAAAATCACGGAAAACACTACGTTAATCTAACCGTAAAGAATATCGTCCGCGAGACGAAAGACGCCATCTCCATTGTGTTTGCTCACCCGGAAGGACGCAAAATCAACTATAAGTCAGGCCAGTTTTTGTCCCTCATCTTTACGGTTCAAGGCAAGGAAGTTCGTCGGGCCTATTCCCTTTGTTCCTCGCCCTATGTCGATGAAGATCTCGCCGTTCTGGTCAAGCGCGTCGATGATGGACTGCTTTCGAATCACCTCCTCGATAATCTGAAGGTTGGCGATGTGGTTAAAGTCATGGAGCCTGCCGGGCACTTCACCACAGAATACATCAAGGATAGAAAGCGTCACATCGTGATGTTTGCCGGTGGCAGTGGAATTACCCCGATGATGTCGCACATCAAGAGCACCCTGAGCCAAGAGCCTGAAAGTGTAGTGTCGCTGATCTACTGCAACCGCAACCTGGAGAGCGTCATCTTCAAGGAAGAACTGTCGAAGCGCGAAATACAGTTTGAAGGAAGGTTGCACATCATCCACGTCCTCGACGAGGCGCCCATGAACTGGCAAGGATACTCCGGCTTGCTCAACCATGACATGCTGAAGAAATTGTTCGAGCGCATCCCGGACTGGGGCATCGAGAAGACCACGTACCTGATGTGCGGGCCGGAAGGCATGATGAAGAACGTCGAGACGTTGCTCAACGAGCATGCGATACCCAAGGAGAAGGTCTTCAAGGAGAGCTTTGTGACGCCGACCATCGACAAGGAACAAAAGAAGGAAGCGGCAGCAGCCTCAGCTCAAGCCGACAAAAAAGCGCATGAAGTCACCGTTCGATACGACGGACAGGAATACAAGTTTGTCGTTCAGCCCAACCGTACCATTCTCGAGACGGCGCTCGACAAAGGCATCGACCTTCCCTATTCCTGCCAGAGTGGTCTATGCACTGCGTGCCGCGGCAAGGCTATCTCAGGAAAAGTAAAACTCGACGAAGAGGAGGGACTCTCCGCCAGCGAGCGCGCGGAAGGGTATGTGCTCACCTGTGTGGGGCACCCGCTCACCGATGATGTGGTGATTGAGATCGGTTAGGCCTTGCCCGGCGTAGCCAGAATGTCAAACGTCCTCTTGCCGGGTAGGTAATCGGGCGGGATTTCGACCGCTGGCGTCCCCAGAAAATCTTCTAAGTATTGCAGCGAATAGCCAAGCTCTGTCAGCAGGCTGATGAGTTCCTTCTTTTCCGCTAATGTCGACGGGCCAAAACACTCCGTCAGAATAACCGGCCGGTATTGCTGGATGATCCCCACGAGCGTTTTAATGATTTCCTTGTCGTAGCCTTCCGCGTCGATCTTGATGAGCGACAAGCGTGAAAGCTTGTCGGCATAATTCGCGCGCAAGTATTTCTCCAGGTCTTTTCCGGTCACGTTGAGGGTATACCGCACGTTGCGTGCCTGATTGTGGGTAAACCCGACGATGCCGCCGTTGCCATAGGAAGGATCTCCGGATCCAAAGGTAAACTCGCCGTCATAGGCTGTTGCGGCAAAATTAAGAGGCACAATGTTGGTGATCGTGGGATTCAGTTTGGCATTCGCCTCAAGCACCTTGAAGACATGAGGGTTCGGTTCCAGCGCCAATGTCAATCCCTCTTTGCCAGCCGCAATCGCCAGTGGCACTGTGGTGTCGCCTTCATTAGCCCCGATGTCAATGATAAAATCTCCACGTTTGATGAACTGCCGGTAGAAGTCGATGTTCTCCTGTCGGACCTCATTGCCAAATTCACCGGGGTGTAACCACTGTGCATACTGCACCTTACCATCCCGCGACAACGGAAAGTCGACGACACGGAATTCGTATTCCTTAAACTCCTTCTTGCGTCTTAGTTTGTTGATGAGGTTGGTGAACATGCGTGACAATTTAGGATGCGGTGTAAGAATGCCAACAAAGCAATCAAAGGATAGGAATTATTCTACCCTCTTGAGTTCCATCCCTTCCAGATTCAATTTCTCCACTTTGCCGAAGGGTGTGAGTGTGAACTGGGCAACGGCTTTTCCATCCCAGGCTTTACCCCACGTGCCGTAGAACGTATCGAAGTTCCAGTGCGACATGGTCGCGTACAAAACGTTGTTGACATTGAACTTCAGGTTTGTGCCTTCGAGCGTTACCACGACAGTACCAAACAGCGGGTCGGCATACTTTCCTGCATAGGCTTCCATGGGTAGGGAGGAAGATGTATTGGACACACGCATCGCTTCAAGGCTTGCGACTTGTTTCTCCTGCTGCGCTGCGAGTCCTTTATATAAGTCAAGCAATTCCGTGCTCCAGTCGCGGGTGCCACCGAGGGCAAAGTGGTCGAAGGCCTTGTACATGAGCGCGTGCCGGACTTCCGCATGATCATAGTTGCCAAGGAAGTAATAACCAAGTTTTTGATCAGGCAGTTGTGCGTTAAGCGCAATGAGTCCCGATAGGCTTCCGGTATGGAAGTTCACCTTGTGTCCTTTATAGTCGTGTTGGAACCAGCCAAATCCGTACGTGGTCCAGTTAGGCTTCGTGAGTTTGGCAGTGGGGTAGAAGCCGCTTTCGGTGACGAGGGTTTGTGGTTTGAACATCTCCATCCATGTCGCTGGCTTCAGGAGTCGACCTCCTCCTGAGCCTGTCGAAGGAAATTTGCTGCTATCGAGCATGCACTGTACCCATTTACTCATGTCCTCGATCGACGACCATACCGAGCCGGCTGCGCCGACGTGCTCATCGTTGGTGTGATCGATGACCTGAATTTTTCCGTTGACCTTATAATGTGGTTTGGTAAAGTTGTCGTCCTGGATATTCTTCAGTTTGCTCGCCGTACGTGTCATGCCCAGGGGCTTGAAGATGCGGGACTGGATGAAATCATGCCACGACTGGCCGCTGACTTTCTCAATTACTTTTCCTGCGGCGATGTAGAACACATTCTGGTAGATGAATCCCGCGCGGAGGGAATAGCTTGGCTTCACCATGCGCATGCGGTTGAGGATTTCCGTTTCCGGGATATCCATGGCGCTCCAGAGGAAGTCTGTGTTGCCTACGCCGCTGTTGTGCAGCAAGAGATCGCGGACTTTGAGGTCGCGGGTGACAAACGGATCATACAGTTGAAAATCGGGAAGGTATTTTGATACGGGATCGTTCCAGTTGACCTTTCCTTCATCGACAAGCATGCCCAGGCAAACGGCCGTCATCGCCTTCGTTGTAGAGCCGATGGAAAACAGTGTTTCGTTGGTGACCGGCTTTCCTGTATTGAGATCACGAACACCATACGATTTGATGTAGATCACTTTCCCATCTTTCACCACCGCAACAGAGGCGCCAACGACATCCCATTGCTTGAGGGCTTGTTGGGCGTAGGTATCGTATTCCTTTACTTTCTTATCGAAGTCGGTACCCACCTTCTTTTGGGCCTGGGTGACGAAGCTTAGCAAGAGTAGGAAGAGGAGGATGTTTTTCATGGTTGTATTGTGAGCCATGAAAGTAAGAAAATTCGATGACTCGTTAACACGCTGATAGTATACTCGGCGGTACTTCGCGCCTTTGCGCCTTCGCGGTGGTTACCCACTCTTTCATCGAAGCTGTAAGAGATCTACTTACTCCTTCTTAACGCCAGCTGCCTCAACGACAAAAAGTGCAACCCATACGCCAGTGGTACAAGCATGCCCGGTAGCAACACAAACGGAAACCTAGCCACCAGCACATTTGCCGGTTCATTCATGAATACACGGAAAGGCGTTGGCAAGGATAGTATCGCAACGGTGACGATATTGAGAAGCAATCCAAGAGACACAATATTGTAGATATAGAGTGCTGTCCGGTTGTTGGCCAGAAAATACGCAACGACCGGTGCAAACATACCGGCGAGGATATCAAAGTTGCGGCCCTCGAAAGTCATTTGAATGGGCAGAGCATTTTGAACGAATGCAGCCCATAACAGCAGCTCGACAAACACCCGGAACGCTTGTAGTCGGATGATGCTTCGGGGAGGGATGCGGGGCAAAAGTTCCTTTACCGGTTTCGAGAAGACCACCCATACGATCGTCACCAGCGGTACACCCAGCACGATCATGATGCGGGGAGGGAAGGAAGTGAAGTCTTCGAAGAAGCCCGTGAGCGACATTCCCAGAATGAACACGGCCCAAATCGTAATCCCGGCGAGGAAGCGCCATTGAACCCTGCGCTTTTGATCATCGGTCCAAGCAGTGAGGGCAATGCCGGTTCTGAGTTCCCGGTACAGGAGGGCGTAGCAAACCAAGGTGAGAGCAATAAAGCCTGCGCCGATTAAGTAGTAATAGGTGGATTCCATGGTGCCGATGTTTTAGTAAATATAACGTGAAACTTTTGCGTCTTTGCGCGCTAGCGTGACCCCCTTTTTTTCTGGCAAAGCCGCAGAGCCACAAAGAATGCATTACTTTTTAGTTCATAGTTTTTTTAGTTTGCGCTCTCAACGTACCGACCATGAGCGCACCCACCATTCCACAACGCCCCCCACGCCGATTTCTTTCTGAATCTTTTCAGGTCAAAACCTGGGTTGAGCTGAAACCTTATTTCGACAAACTCCTGGAGCGACCAATTACCTCTGCCGCCGACCTCCGCCAATGGTTCCGGGACCGCAGCGAACTGGAATCTGCCATCAGCGAAGATCTGGGGTGGCGGTACATCAAGATGACGTGCTACACGGAGGACAAGGCGCTACTCGACAAGTACCAGGACTTTGTCCAGAACATCCAGCCTGAGATCGCGCCGGTATCCGATCAGCTCAACCGCAAGGCAGCAGAGTCACCGTACCTCGATGCACTATCAAAGGAGGAAGGATTCGCCATCCTGATTCGCAACCTGAGGAAGGACATCGAGATCTTTCGCGAAGAGAACGTGCCCATCTTCACCGAGATCAACATGGAGTCGCAGAAGTACGCTCAACTCTCCGGGGCGATGACCATCCAGTGGAAAGGGCAGGAGCTGACACTGCAGCAGGCTTCTGTACTACTGCAAGAGACCGATCGCACCGTCCGTGAGGAGGTTTATAAGCTGATCACGGAACGACGATTGAAAGACAAAGAGGTATTTGATAGCCTGTATACGCAGTTGATCCAGCTACGCCATCGTGTAGCCACGAACGCAGGCTTCTACAACTTCCGCGACTACATGTTCAAGTCGTATGGCCGCTTCGACTACACCCCCAAAGACTGCTTTGCGTTTCATGATTCCATTTCCTCAGAGGTTGTTCCGCTACTCGAGGAGCTCGCAGAGAATAGGAAGGCACAAATGAACCTGGACACACTGCGTCCATGGGACAAGGCCGTAGATCCGGAGGGTAGACCACCGTTGAAGGCATTCGCAGGCGGAAAGGATTTGACTTCCAAGGGGATTGAAGCCTTCCGGAGATTGGATCCGTTTCTTGGTGACTGTCTCTCCACCATGGAGGCCATGGGCCACCTCGATCTTGAATCGCGTAAAGGCAAGGCGCCGGGAGGGTACAACTACCCGCTCTCCGAAATCGGCATCCCGTTCATCTTCATGAATGCCACCTCCACCATGCGCGACATGACCACGCTCATGCATGAAGGCGGTCATGCGGTCCATAACTTCTTAACCAAAGATCTTCAGCTCTCCGATTTCAAGAGCCCGCCGATGGAAGTCGCTGAACTAGCGTCTATGGCGATGGAGTTGTTGTCGATGGATCATTGGGATGTGTTCTTCACCAACCCCCAAGACCTTGCACGTGCAAGGCAGGAGCAGCTGGAAGATATTATCGAAACACTCCCTTGGGTGGCCACCATCGACAAGTTTCAGCATTGGGTGTACGAGCATCCTGCTCACACCCCCGCACAGCGACTTCGTCAGTGGAACATCGTCTACCAGGAATTTGCAGACACCGTTACCGATTGGTCTGGCCTGGATGATGCGCGGAACTTCATGTGGCAGAAACAACTGCACTTGTACGAGGTGCCCTTCTACTACATTGAATATGGCATGGCGCAGTTGGGCGCGATCGCATTGTGGAGGAATTTTCGAAAGAATAAGGCGGAGGGCCTCGCGGGGTACCAGCGAGCGCTTAAGCTCGGCAACCTCACCACCATTCCTGAAATCTACAAAGCGGCGGGAATCAAGTTTGACTTTAGCAAGAGCTACATCAGAGAACTAATGAATTTCGTGAGGGAAGAAATGGCAAAGTAGGGTAGTAACGTTTACATTTTACATTCACCATTCTGCATTTTACATTTTCCCGGACTCGACGGGATGAATGAAAAATGTAAAACGTTA
>CAYMPU010000142.1:0-39583 GCA_964392375.1 uncultured Ohtaekwangia sp.
GTCGGCACCGAAGCTAACAATCACGTTGGCCTTGCTGAAATCGTATGAAGGAATGAAAGCAGATCCAAAAGAATTCTGGTTGCCCTTCATCATTCCGTAGTACGACACCTGATCGTACTGAACATGCTGCGTCGTGGGATACTTCGCTTTAAAGATCTCGATGGCCGCTAACGTACTGGGACTCAGAATGGTATTGCTGACGATGCGAATCTGACCGCCTTTGGCAGCGATCTCTCCGAGTTTGGTAGTGACCTCTTTGTCCAGCGTTTCCCACTGACCAGCTTCGCTTCCAATCTTCACGCCACGGAGGCGGTAGTTATCATAGAGGGAAAGCACAGAGGCTTCAACCTGTGCGCTGGTACCGCCCTTCGAAACACTGGAAAGCGGGTTACCTTCAATCTTGATGGGGCGGCCTTCGCGGGTCTTTACAACAATGCTACAGTAGTCGCCTCCATTAATATAAGAGGAAGCATAGTAGTTGGGTATGCCCGGATCAACATCGTTGGGCTTGTTTACATAAGGAATGGCATAGCGGACGGGTGTCTCGCAGGCAGCCAGGGAAACGGCAGCCACGCTAAAGCCCATCATCTTGAGGAAATCCCTGCGGGAATGACCGGGATCTTCTTCCACACCAAGGTTGACAAACTCCTTGTCAGCGTTCTTGATGTAGGATGGATCATTCTTGAGTTGCTCCAGTCCTTTCCAGTAAGTCTTTTTCGTAGTACCCATATTTGGTCGTTCCTTAATTTATCCGTGCGTTCGAGAAAAATTCCATTGTCTGATCAAGCTTAGGATCAGGCGATTAGTAGTGACACTTGGCGCATTCCAAACCGCCAATATCCTCTACTTTCATAGCCCTCTTGCTGTTGTGCAACTCTACAAGCTTGTCATAATAGGCATTGCCTTTCGTATTGACGTCCGTTTTGCGGTGACAATCGATACACCAGCCCATGGTTAACAAGTTATACTGCTTCACCACTTCCATTTGTTCAACGGGTCCGTGGCAAGTCTGGCAGATGACCCCTGCCACATTCACGTGTTGGGAGTGGTTAAAGTAGGCCAGGTCAGGGAGGTTATGGATACGCACCCATTCGATGGGCTTGGTGACACCGGTATAGGTGGACGTGAGGGGGTCAAATCCAACAGCCGTGTAGATCTTTTCAATCTCTGCTGTTCCTGTGTTGGTGCCCTGCTTGATCTGCGTGTGGCAGTTCATGCAAATGTTCGGCGAGGGAATGTTGGCCTGTTTGCCTTTCAACGCGCCGGTATGGCAGTACTTACACTCGATCTCGTATTGGCCAGCATGCACTTTGTGCGAAAAGGCGATGGGCTGCTTGGGCTGGTAATCCTTCTGAACGCCAATGGAATAGAGTCCGTCGATGGTGCTCTTGAATGCGATAACTCCGACGATGAATACCACCACGAAAATAAACCCGGGGCTGCTGGTAACGCTCGAAAAGGTAATGGGAGAATTGACCAGTTCACGATCTTCCTCGCTCAAATCCTTCTGGTTGAGGAACTTGCGGAGGGCATTAACGATGAGACCCAGGATAATAACCAGCAGGATCAGAATGATGACCATGCCAATCATGATGGTATCGAGGTAGGTTGACGGGACAGAAGAACCTCCGGCACCGGGGGATCCCGCGGCAGCTACAGGGGCAGCCTCCACTTTAGAAGCTTCTGCCTTGACGTAGGCCAAAATGCTCAGAATCTGCTCGTCCTTGTAATTGGAGAAAGCCGTCATCTGGCTCTTATTGTACTCCGAGTAGATCTTATTGGCGTACTCATCACCGCTGGCGATGACCTTGGCTGGGTTTCTTACCCAGTCATAAACCCACTTTATCGATGGAACCCGCGTCTCGACACCAGCCAGGGCTGGTCCGATCAATTTTTGCTTTACCCGGTGGCAGGCTTTACAATTGCCATTGAACAGGGCCTCTCCCGCGCTGATTACTGCCGGGTCCGTAGGAATATCCTGGGCCTGGAGTGAGAAAGTGAGAAAGAAACAGAAAAGAGCGGTTACGACACGAGGAGAGAAACAGTAGATAGAGCGCTTCATCATGTGGTTTAGGATTCCGCTTTTTATACGGAGATGCACAAATCTACACGCTCATGTCATTATTTCAAACTTATTTTGGGTCCCCGAATAGCGTTTAATGATTAAAAAAACGATGATTAACTTGGGTTTTGCAAATGACTCTTTGCCTTGCTCGTTCAAGGTACAAAGCTGCTTAGAATGAAGTAAAACAGCCATTCTTGACGCAAACCCCTTCATAATGAGCCCCTTTGAGTTTGTAACCGTCCTCATTTCGATCATCCTGGGTCTGGGGATCACACAGATCATGTCGGGTATAGCGGACCTGATTCACCAGTGGGAACGGGTTCGACTCTACTGGCCACATTTTTTGTGGATCATTCTCGTGTTCATCCTCCACGTTCAGGAGTGGTGGCTACTGTATCAGCTTAAAGATATAGAAGTCTGGCGACTACCCATGTTTCTCTTTCAGGTGCTCTACCCAATTGCTCTCTTTATCCTTGCCCGCATTCTGTTCCCCATGGCTTCGGATGAGCACGCTGCCGATATGAGAACGTTCTATCTCCACAACTACCGAAAGCCTTTCGTGATGGTTATGGTCCTCTCCGTTATTTCAGCTGTGGAGAACATTTCTATCCACCATCTCGGTTTCGAGGGCTGGAGCGTCAACGTTGCGATCTTTCTTATATTATTGTACGCTTGCGTCCGCAAAACTGTTTCGGAACGCATGCATCAGGTTCTAGCCATTTTCCTTTTACTTACGATGGTCAGTGGCATCATCATCAATATTAATGAGTGGCTCGTCACCGCCTAATCACTTCATGGCTGCCAACACCTTTGCTCCCCCCTCTACCTTTCTCCAGCCAAAGCTTCCTTCGGTTGGACGAACATCTCATGTTGCTGTCATCGGTGCCGGGGCCTTTGGCGGCTGGACCGCGCTAAGTCTTCTCCGCTCCGGTGTCCGCGTTACACTCGTCGACGCCTGGGGTCCGGGCAACTCCCGAAGCAGTTCCGGCGATGAGACGCGCGTCATCCGGTCTACCTACGGGGCCAACGCCTTCTACTTCGACATGAATGTCAGAGCGCTGGAGTTGTGGAAGGAAAATGAAGCAAAGTGGAACAAGAAGCTCTTCCACCCCTCCGGAGTTCTTTGGCTATGCTATGAAGAAAAGACACCGCTGGTTGATGACTCCATACCCTTCGCCAAACGACATGGTATGCCGTACGAATTTATTGAAAGAGCCGACCTGAAGCGACGCTATCCACTGGTGAACACCGAAGATTTGCACCATGGATGGCTGGACCCTTTTGGAGGATACCTGAAAGCGCGCGAAAGTTGCCAAGCCGTTGGTGAGGCCTTTATACGTGAAGGCGGCACCTTCGTCCAGGCCTTTGCTACTCCTGATGCCATTCAATCCGGCAAGCTCAACGGAGTGAAACTTTCTGATGGAACTATATTGAACGCTGACGCTTACCTTTTTGCGTGTGGATCCTGGATGGGGCAGCTATTTCCCGAAGTGCTGGGCAATGTCATTACGTGCACAAAACAAGAAGCTTACTACTTTGGTGTTCCCCAGAAGGACAGTCAAGCTTACGATGCGATGCCTGCCTGGGTAGATGTGGATGGCGATGACTACTATTATGGTATTCCCGGAAACGCTAACCGGGGTTTCAAGATTGGCGTCGACCGGCGCGGCGAGCCGTTCAACCCAACTTCTGGCGACAGGATTATTAACCCTGACGTTCTCGCCAAAGCCCGAAAGTTTATTGAGCACCGGTTCCCCGGACTCAAGAATGCCCCTCTGGTAGAAAGTCGTGTCTGCCCCTATGAAAACTCACCCGATGGAAATTTCATCTTCGACAAACACCCGGAGGCAGACAATATAATCTTCCTCGGCGGGGGGTCCGGTCATGGATTCAAGCACGGGCCCGCGTTGGGAGAATGGGTGGCGAAGGCGATGCTGGGTACTGGATACTAGATACTAGATACTGGATGCTGGATGCTGGATGCTGGAAAGTCAACAAATAACTTGTGACTCAATTTCCGGACTGTACGCTGAACCGATAGATTGTCTTCTGGGTATAAACTTCACCCGGCTTCAAGGTGGTTGACGGAAATTCCGGATGGTTTGGAGAATCCGGAAAATGCTGGGCTTCGAGACAGAATGCGGTGCGAAAGTCGTGGGTCTTCCCACCTTTACCTTTTTCACTGGGGGTAAGGAAGTTGCCAGAATAGAATTGAAGTCCGGGCTCGGTGGTCCACACTTCCATAACACGACCGGTGGTGGGCTCCGTGACCGTAGCCGCAAGAGAGAGTTCAGCACCCTTCTTATTCAACACCAGTTGTGATCGTAGCCTTTGCCGAATTTCAACTGTTGATCATCACCATCAATGCGCTCGCCAATCTTGTGATGCTGGAGGAAGTCGAAGGCCGTTCCAGCTACGGGTTTCAATTCCCCCGTTGGGATTAACCCCTCATCGACAGGACAAAACCGATCGGCGTTGATCGCGATGGTGTGGTTGAGAATGTCACCAACACCTTCGCCGGCTAGGTTGAAGAAGGAATGATGTGTGAGATTGACAACCGTTGTTCGGTCGGTTGTTGCCTCATAATCAATGACCAGTTCGTTATCGGCCGTCAGCGAGTAGGTGACCTTTACCGACAAGGTTCCGGGATATCCTTCCTCACCGTCCTTGCTTACATAAGTCATGACCAGCGACTCGTGATCGCCGTTCTCCCTGTCCTCAATCTGATCGATGGTCCAAAGCACATTATGAAAACCGCCAGGGCCTCCGTGCAGGGCGTTGGCGCCGTTGTTCGTGGCAAGCGTGTACTCTTTGCCTTCAAGTGTAAACTTCCCTTTGGCTATTCTGTTGCCGTACCTTCCTATCATCGCACCGAAGTAGGGATTCCCGTGGATGTATTGCGTCGCAGAGTCATACCCCAGCACCACATCGCCGAACACCCCGGTTTTGTCCGGTACCCATAGCGATACAATCTTGCCTCCCAGGTTGGTTACATTGATGGTCATGCCGGAAGCATTCCGGATGGTATAAAGCTCGAGCTTGGATTTATCAATAGGGGTCATGGTCACGGTTGACAAAGGTGTTTCCTTTTTCTTGGGTGAGCAACCGAAGAGGATCGCCACAAGAATAATTGTTACATACTGCTTCATGAGGGACAAGGTAAGGAAAATCCAGGTTGGTGTATGAGCTCGGGTACGGGTAGGTGGTATACCTTAATGATTGGCCCTCCCCAACGTTTCATACATACGTGCCGCTCGCCTGTCGCCCAATTCGGCAGCCTGCGAAAAATTCTGCATCGCACTATCCCGCTGGTCCATCTTGAGCATCAACGCTCCTCTTTCCAGGTAGGCCATCGCATTGCTCTTGTTGTAGTCAAGTGCCCGGTCAAAGAGCTTTGCCGCTGATTTATAGTCGCCCGCCTCCATTTGGCGAACTGCCTCAGCGGTTATGGTGCTGGCGATGTACCGCACATCATCTCCGCCTGTTTTCTGGTAAACCAGGCGGAGGTAACGGTCGTGAATGAATGTCCAGTTTCTCTCAAAGTGCATCAACTTCACTTTCATGATCTCAACGTCTGCACCCCAACCTTGGTGCGAAGGCACTTTCATCACCAGGTCGACGTAAGTGTGGAGTGCCAGGCTATCACCTATCAGCAACAGTCGGTCGATCTTCGCATGCAAAGCGATGAAATCGATGGATTTAAATTCCTTTGCGCGGATAAGATCGCGCAGTCCTGGGATGGTGTCCTTCAGGTTCATGTAACACATACCCCGATTATAAAAAACTTCGCGATCATTAGTATCCTTCTCAATGACATGGTCAAAATCGCTGATCGATTGCCTGTAGTCGTCCAGAAAGTAGTATGCTACACCGCGCAATTTGTAGGTAGGCACAAACTCAGGGTTCAAGCGTACCATGGCATTGAAGTGCTCAACGGCCTGTTTCCACTTACCCAAGTTGGTAAGCATGATGGCTCGCTTCTTGTGTGCATCAAATACCTCATCGTCCAAAGCGAGTGTCTTTTCATAGTATACCAGTCCCGCCTCATACTCGTCTCTGTGTTCGAGGGCTATTGCCCGAAGGTATGTGGCTACCGGGTTGGATTCGGAATTACGCATCTGTATCAGGGTAGTCAGGCACTTATCGTATTTACCCACTGCAAGGAGGCAAAATGCCTTGCGTATGGAAGAGGCGGTCTGATCATCCATCCCATAGATCTTACGAATCACATAATATCCCGCATTCTGAATATCAATTCTGCGATCGTTGGCGGTCTGCTTTCCTACGAAGAAATTTTCGCTGATGTTGGTTGCCTCCAGTACGCGTCGGATTTCAGAGAACGCCGGGTCATAGGATTCCAATTCGATAAGCAAGTAGGCTTTCGAAATCCTCAGCTTCCAATTCGTTGGTTCATACGTCAGCAGGAAGCTCATATCGTCAAGGGCTAACTTTGTTTTCTGTTCTTGGGTTCGAATCATGAACCGGATCAACCGAGCATTCCGCTCCATGGAATCAATCGAAAGGACGCGATCGACATAAGAAATCGATGCTTTGATATCTTTCTTACTGTTCATTTCAATAAAGGCAATCTGCATCAGGCCCGACGTGAACGTGGGATCAAGGTTCAAGCATTTCTCAAACTGTTCCGTCGCTTCAGACAGGTCGCCACTTTCCATCAGGGCCATACCCAGATAATAACATCCTCTTGGGTCGCGCGGCGAAAGATCGATAGCTCTCTTGAACTCCTTTATGGCATCTTTGGCCTGCCAATTGATCATCAGAATTTTTCCCCATTCAAGTCTACCTTCATAACTTTTCGGGTTTTCCTTCACATACCACATGATATCCTCCAAAGCAGCCTTATGGACTTCGCTTGCGACGCGATACTGATACAAACCTCGCTCAATTGCCTTACCCGATTCACTTCGTTTATAGGCGATGGATCGGTAGTATCGTGCTACCGAAATCGAAGGATCTAGTTCCAGGGCTTTAGAAAGTTGATCGATGGCAAGACCATATCCTCCCTCTTTCAGACTGTTAACTCCTTCGTTGAGGAATGCCTGTTCCCGACCCTTCATATCCCATTGAATAGGGACATCATCATAGTCCCAAACCGTCAATGTTTCATGCAACAAGGTTTGTTCTGCGACCCCAGAGGGAATCTGTGAATAACCAGGAAATGAAAGGAGAATAAGGCAACGGAAGGTTGTTGACCTGGGCATGCAAAACATGAAAGCCCGAAATACCTCCATGGGAATCCTAAGTTCATAGAAAGGTAACAACTAGTTACCAAAATGACACTGCCTAAGCCATTACATTCTAAACAGAACTGCAATTATTAAGCGTGTTTCCGACCTCACAAGATCCGGACGCCAAGTCGGCTCCAATGACGAGGTGGTTAAACCTGTCTGAGATGTAACACCACCGTGACCGGCAAAATAGGGAACATTGGATCCTCTTCGGACAAGCTCGGCTCGAAAGGTAATGCTTTGGCTGGGCATGAAGTCAATGTTTGTGGAGCAGTCCCATCCACTGAATTGATCACCGGGATTCGCAGAAAATGGAAATGCACCAGCCAGTTGTGTAGGATTGGATGGATTGGGCAAGGGGCTTGCCTGACCTGTCGGGTAGAGCACCAGGTATCGACCGGGGTTTTCCATTACTCCCCCACCGATCGTCCATGCAAATTTGTTATCCGAAAACCACATGCGATGATACATCATCGCACTAAGAAAGTACTGTGCCGGCTTTGCTGGATCCGAAGTATCAAAGCCATTCACTCCACCCCCCTTTTCAAAACCGATATCACCTGTAATGGAAAAGGCCATGCGGGTAATACCCCGACCCCGGGGTCGGTTATAGTAGCGAAGAAGAAAGCTGTTATCAGAATGAAACCGAATGCGGTCCGGAATACCCGCTGCGTCGGTGCCATAATAATTGTTGGTCACAACCTTGATATTGCTATTGTCCGACATCCAGGTAACACTCCCGCCGAGACCAGGCATGCTATTAAACTTGCCATAGCTTTGCCATCCGTTGATGATCCAAGGTTCAATCTTAAGGTTCTTCGACGGATAAATCTGAATACGAATACCACTGAAGAACCACGGCGTATTGTCGCTGGTATACGAAGCCTGATACTCCCAGTTTTCTGCCTGATAGTAGGAGTTCAATCCAATGTAGGACATGAACAAGCCAGCATCTACGTTGACTCCATACCATTGATTAAAGTGATAGCCGGCATAAGCCTCACTGAGGTACCGGTACACGGAAGCAAGATCGTACTGCCCCCGGTAGACACTGCCATCATTTCTGGGCACAACGGTAGACCGAGTACCAAACTGGGTCATGACCCTCGCCCGAACATTATCGTAACTGAAATCCCCACCGAAATGAACCGCTGACAACTGCATTTCATTGTGCCTGGCCAGCGCCGTCGAGCCTACGACCGTGTTGTCAATAGGATCATTCAGGGAATAGTTGTAGTTCAGGTCGATGAGAATACTCGGCGTGAAATATTTCATTCCGGAGAACACGGAAGAATCTCTTCGATCGGCCCCATTCAGCCAGGTTTGATCAATATTCTCAAACGGTACCTTTTCCTGGGCAGTGGCAGACACAGCTGAGAGGCCAACGAGGGTTCCCAACAGCACAATCTTCATTGACTTGATCAGGATCATAAAATACTATTCAACTCATCTTTCGCTCCAGGTGCATTTCGTCAGCCCGGTGATACACCAGAGGCACTTGCTCCACCGCCACATCACTCTTATCCAAACCAAAAGCACTCTCGTCGCTTTGACCAAGGCGCTTGAGGAAGAAGTAGGAGGTCATGTGCAACCCTTCACGTACCGTAAACTCGTTCTCCACCGAAAGGAACTTCTGAATGATGATGAACTTGAAATCGGGCTCTGGATTATATTTCGTGGAACCATCGGGACGCATGTGGAGATTCAGCTCCTTGTTGGCCACGAGCTCACGAACAATGCGTTTAAAGAACAACTCGGACCGCGGTTGAATCCGGAATCCCAGATTGATGGTGACCTTAATGACTTTGTCATCCATTAATTCTGAAACTTCGTATGACAATGTATAGGGCTCATCGGTTAGGTTGATGTGCAGAAACCAATACACATCGGCGCGCTTGGGCTTCTTGGAAAATATCGATTTTATGATCTTCTCCTCAATCTGTTCCCGGTTGTTGGCCTTGGTCATGTAGATCAAGTGTGTGGCAAACTTGGGAATCCCATCGTCTTCACTGAGTTCCTTAATCAGCGAGGTATAGCGACCCAGTTCCACAAAACGCACAAACCGGTTGTTGATCTTCCGCGCATAGTACCAGGTGTACATAACCAGGAAGATGAAGAGCTCAAAGAACAGGAACATCCACCGCTCTCTGATTTTGGCCACGTTGGTGATAAAGAAGGAAAGCTCAATCGTTCCAAAAAGAATCAGAATCCCGGCAACCAGGAATGCATTCCATTTCAGTTTGTATAACATAAAGTAGGCGAGTAAGATGGTTGTCATCATCATGGCGATCGTGATGGAGAAACCGTAAGCCGCTTCCATGTGCGTTGAGTTTTGGAAATAGAGAATCATCAGAATACAGCCAATCCAAAGGATTGTGTTCACACTGGGAATGTAGATTTGTCCTTTCAAGTCCGTTGGCTGTCTTACGGTCACACGTGGCCAGAAATTCAAGCTCATGGCCTCACTGATCAGTGTATACGAACCACTGATCAATGCCTGAGAAGCAATAATGGCAGCCATCGTTGCGATGACTACGCCGGGAATCAGGAACCACGAAGGCATCAGTTCATAAAATGGGTTTCGACCATTCAACAGCGGTTCACCCTGGTTCATGAGCCAGGCAGCCTGTCCGAGGTAATTGGTAAGCAGGCCCAGCTTTACAAATCCCCAGGTTATCCGAATGTTTTTCCTGCCACAATGGCCAAGATCGGAGTACATCGCTTCAGCCCCCGTCGTCGCCAGAAACACGGCGCCCAGCAACCAGAACCCGTGAGGATACTTTACCAGGAGATTAAAAGCATACACTGGGCTTAGCGCCTCAAGTACTTGAGGGTATTTTGCAATGTGAATCGCACCCAGAATGAACAGCATCGAAAACCAAACGACCATGATGGGGCCAAAGGTGAAGCCCACCCGCTGTGTTCCGAATCGCTGAAAAAAGAAGAGTAAGGAAAGAATCACAACGACAATAGGCACGGTGGGAAGATCTGGTATAACCATTTCCAAACCTTCGACGGCCGAGGCCACAGAAATCGGTGGCGTAATGATGCCATCCGCCAACAGTGTGGTAGCACCCAGGATCGTAGGAATGACCAGACCCTTCCCATACCGACGAACCAGTGCATAGAGTGAGAATACGCCTCCTTCGCCATCGTTGTCGGCCATGAGTGTGAGCATGACATACTTCACGGTGGTTTGGAGCACCAACGTCCAGAACACGCAGGAGACACCTCCAAAGATCAGCGCCTCATCGATGGGCCGGTCACCAACAATCGCTTTGAGCACGTAGAGCGGGCTGGTGCCAATATCGCCGTAGATAATGCCCAGAGCCACCAACAGTGAGGCAATAGAAATCCTGCTCGAAGAGTCATTCGATTTTTTCATACACGTTACGATTTGTGATATCTCCTATTTCCCGATAAACCGGTACCCCACTCCCGATTCTGTTACGATATGTTCTGGACGATTCGGATCACGTTCAATTTTTTTTCTGAGTTGCGCGATGAACACTCGCAGGTACTGGGATTCTTCCATATACGATGGACCCCACACCTCGCGCAACAGATGGCGATGTGTCAGGACCTTTCCCTCGTTCCTCACCATGAGTGCCAGGAGTGAGTACTCGGTGGCTGTCAATTTGATCTGCACCCCCTGGCTGGACACACGGCGAGCTGCAAAATCGATAACAAGGTCACCAAACTCCATCACTGCGTTGTGCTCTTCGGCAGACGACATGCGTAGCGCGGATCGAATCCTCGCCAGGAGTTCACCCGTTCGAAACGGTTTCACCAGATAGTCGTTGGCACCGTTATCCAGCGCTTTAACAATATCTTCCTCACTGCTCTGTACCGACAAGATGATAACCGGGTGTGTATACCACTCACGCAGGTGGCGCAACACATCATGCCCGCTTTCATCGGGCAAACCGAGGTCCAGCAGGACGAGATCCGGAGGATGGCTGGCCACCAGCGACAGACCTTCCTTTGCCGTAGCCGCTTCCAATACCGTGAAATCATTCTGCAGGGTAATGGTGAGCAGTCGACGGATCTGCACTTCATCATCAATAATAAGGACCGTTGCTTTACTCATTTTTCAGTCCGCTTAAATACGACGCTTCCGTTGGTATCGTGATGGTAAACTCCGCACCACTCAAGGGGAGGTTTCTCAAACTCACCGTTCCCTGGTGCGCCTCGACAAAACCCTTAACAATCGATAGCCCCAGTCCAGTACCACCTGGCTTGGAGCCACTTACTCGGTAGAACTTATCAAACACCCGACCCATCTCCGCTTCAGGGAACCCTTTTCCCGTATCGCTCACGGTAAGCAAAAGGTTGTCTTCTACATAACTGGCATTGATAATAATATCCGTGCCTTCCTGGGTGTGTTGTAGCGTGTTGTTGACCAGATTGTAGAGCACTTGTTCCATCAATCCATAGTCAAGTTTTACCAGGGGCATAGCCTCCGGTATGAAAATGCTCAGTCGGTATTTCGTAATGGTGGGTTCCAGACGCTGCACCGTGGTATAAATCAACTCGCGAACATCCACCCAATCGGGCTTGATCTTGAACACGCCTGATTCCAGACGTGACATGCTCAACAAATTCTCCACCTGTTGATTGAGTCGTAAGGTCGCCGTGGCAATGCCTTGCAGCAATTCGTCTTTGTCCTTATCGGAAATCGAACCCTTGTTAGTGAGTAAGTTATCGGTTGCTCCCAGAATCGTTGTGATCGGAGTACGCAATTCATGAGAAAGTGAATTCAGAAGTGTATTGTAAAATTTTATCTGGCTGGCCTTCGCTTCTTTTTCACGCGCGACTTTCTGCTCATGCCGGATCTTCATGGTGAGCACGGCGTGGATGATGGCCACGACAAAATAGGTAAGCAGCAGCAACTGATCTTCGGTGGCCCCAATCGTGAACGTAAACCGAGGGGGAATGAACAAGAAGTCCCAGATCAACGCGCTTCCAATGGCTGCTGCAATGACAGGTCGTATATCAAAGAGCAGTGCAAGTATGGATACCGATACCAGCAGCATAAAGGCTACCACACGGTAACCCACCAGATCATGAAGACCCAGCCCGATCAACGTAACACCACCAATCAACGCAATGCTGACTGCATAGGGCCTAAGCTTGATATTTTGGTATATCTGGTACATCTGGCGTTCTGAGGACAAATGTATAGGGAACCTTATAAAGGAAATGCTAAACCAGAGTGGTTTGATATAAGGATATTATAAAGAGTTGGGCCAGATGGGTTCTGCCATACTGGCGTCAAAACTCAAAAAAGAAACTACCCACCTGTCGCGCGCGGTCCTCCCCCGCGACCCTCTGAACTCCCTAAAGGGGGAATCCCATCGTGCGCCATCCACCGTAGACATTGCACTGTGTGGCTGGGCCCTTTAGGTCTACGGGTGCGCGGTGGGCGAGCCGCGACCCCGTTTGAAACCCTTTCCAGCCTCCTTACGTATTTCCACCAAATTCATTCTGCAGATGAAAAAAATTGACATTCTCAACTACATCACGGATTTCCGTAAGTCACCGAACGACATCAAAACCTACGGGCAGTTGATCAATCACCTGGGCGCCCAGCATGAGCCCGCTGTACAGGCCATGCTCAACGAACTCAAGCAACTGGGTGTTATCAAAGAAACCGAACACCAGGGTGAGCGGGCCTATCAGGTGGCCAAAAAGTAGATCCTCCGGTAGGCCTGAAAACTACTCTACGCTGGCGTTGACCTTGCCATCAGGCAATAAATCAAACTTGAAATGCTTGCATAGATCCAGGTCTTTCCATGTGCCCGTTGTCCCATCCGTATACTCCACCTTAACGGAAATCGTACAGGAGTTACCGTAGCCTGGCGGAATGGCAACCTTGGCCAACTGCCCTGCGCCGAGTTCGGGATCCAAAAGATCTTTGCTCCATCCGGGCGCTTCCTGCGTTGCAATAAAGATGTTCTTCATCTTTCGGGATGTTCGGTTAACCAGCGCAATTTCTCCTCGTGGCCCCTGGCGTGAGCTTATACCCGAAGATTCAGCCGAAAAGTCACCTAGCCCTTTCCAGAATGAACCCTTCTTCTGCCCATCCGGAAGTTTCGCCTGGCCGGGTGGCACTTCTGGAATCTCATAGCCTAGGGTCTTGATTTCTTTCCCGCCTACCATAAAGGAAGCCAAGCCATCCTCACTGTTTATCAGCGCACCATCCCACTCACGGTTGTTCATGAACTTCCCCACAAAAAAATCACCGGTGACAAATTCATAGTAGGCACCCTCTCCGCTCCACGTCTCGGCTTTATAATAACCCACAAACAAAAAGGCTGCAGTGTCCTTCTTGATGTCGATGGCGATCAGATACTCAGCACCAAATCCCTCCTGACAGTTTCCGATGAGGCACTTGCTCTTTCGGAAATCGAAATCGAGCGGGGACTTTCTCCCTTCAACAAACTTGAACAAACCACGTTCTGTGAAATTGAACCCATTGTGCAAATACATTTTCCCATCACTGCCCTTCTTCCTGTAACCAAGCTCCAGGTCACCGGAATAAAACTCCACAATGGAGATTGTTGGTTGCTCGGATTTGTAGAACGACATGGTTATGGAACCGGTGACTTTATTATAATGGACACCTGGGCCATCCCATTTTCCCTTGTGGAAGGATCCCACATAAAATGAATCACCCGAGTCCAGTTCACCAAATCCGTTCTCGCAGTCGCCCTCAAGGCATGTTTGCGCCAGCGTATGTTGACTGCCTAGCCAGGAAAATACACAAAGCAAAACGATGGTCCTCCCAATCTGATCCATTTTCATCGGCATACGGATTTAGTGTTGAGTAAATTCCTGAACATTCCAGAGTAAAATATACCAAGTTTCACCTGCTTATTTTTCAATCTACGGTAAACGACACGTGCGAAGGCCAGAATTCCCCATAACCCGCCATGCAGGAGATTCCCACAGCCATGAATCCATACGGTGCCTTGAAGAAAGGTAATCCAGTGACGTACACCCAGCTTCATCAAACCACATAATTTGGGTTTGATCGGCTTACCAAATCGCGTAGCTTTCCCCGTTAACTAACTGAAGCCATGAGGAAAATTGCATCCGCTCCCCTTTTGTTCATGCTGTCGCTAGCCCTCCAGCTTGGTGGCCCCCACGCTTATGCGCAAGCCCAGCCCGGCGCACCCTCAGAGATGTATTCGTTCATCGTCGGGATGGAAGCCGACTATGGAAGTCTCGACCGGTTTTATGCGATAGCTGGCTCGCCAGAACGGCGGGAACGGATGACCAGTTTCTTCCAGGACAATCTCAAGAAACTCGATCAACTACCCTTTGAGACGTTTTCTACAGGTGGTAAAGTAGATTTTCTCCTTACCCGGCGCGATATCCAGGATGAACTGTTCCTCCTGAGCCAGGAAGCCAAAGAAGCAGCACAGGTAACACGCTTTGTATCATACGGAGATGGTATCTATCCGCTGGAAAAGCAACGTCGCCGTGGCCTCCATCTTAAGAGTGATGACGTTGCCAGGCAACTCAACGACATCAAGAAGAACATTCAGGCAGCAACGAAGAAACTTCCACAGGAACCCAACCTTGCGCCGAACCTCGCATCCCGTGCCAGCGCGATCGTGATGGGACAGAAAGCCGCGCTCAAGAGCATCTTTGATTTTTACAATGGCTATGATCCGCAATTCACATGGTGGGTAACGAAACCCTACCAGCAACTCGATAGCGCATTACTGAAATATGCCAACCTCCTCAGCAAGAAGATTGACCCCGCTACACAACCCAAGGATGATGGAAGTGGCATTATTGGAAACCCCATTGGCCGTGATGAGCTGATCCGGTTGCTCCAACTGGATATGATTGCCTACACACCGGAAGAGCTGATTGAGATTGCCAACAAAGAATTTGCCTGGTGCGACGCCGAATTGCTAAAAGCATCACGCGAGATGGGCTTTGGTGACAACTGGAAGCAGGCACAGGAAAAAGTAAAGCAATCCTATGTTCCGGAAGGATACCAGCCCGAAGCCATGCTGAAACTGTACGATGAATCGGTTGCCTTCCTGAAGAAGAATGACCTGATCACGATTCCACCCATCGCAGAGGAAACCTGGCGGATGCGCATGATCCCACCCAAGCAGCAACTGATCAGTCCCTTCTTTCTGGGCGGTGAAGTGCTGCAAATCTCTTATCCCACCGATGCGATGAATCATGAAGACAAACTCATGAGTATGCGCGGCAACAATCCGCACTTCTCACGTGCTACGGTTCACCATGAACTGATTGCCGGGCATCACCTGCAAGGCTTTATGAACAATCGCAATAAACCGTACCGCCATTTCCGCACGCCCTTCTGGCACGAGGGCATGGCCCTGTACTGGGAGTTCATTCTGTGGGACATGAATTTTCCACGCGGACCGGAAGATAAGATCGGGATGCTCTTCTGGCGCATGCATCGATGTGCCCGCATCATCTTCTCGCTCAACTACCACCTTGGCAAATGGACGCCGCAGCAATGCATCGACTTCCTTGTGGACCGCGTAGGTCATGAGCGCGCCAACGCGGAAGGCGAAGTGCGCCGGTCATTCACCACCAACTACGGACCATTGTATCAACTCGCCTACATGACGGGGGGTTTTCAGTTCTACGCGTTGAAGAAAGAACTGGTGGATTCCGGCAAAATGTCGTACAAGCAATTCCACGATGCCATCATGCAGGAGAATGCCATGCCTGTTGAAATGGTCAGGGCTTTGCTGATCAACCAGCCATTGACCCGCGACTTTAAGAGCTCGTGGAAATTCTACAAGAAATAGAAGCGGATGCATTTGATTCCCATGTCCCTAGTCCAAAAGCGCGTTGCGAGGGACATTGCGATCCTGCTGTTGCTGGCCGTCGAGGCAACGGCCCAAGTCACCAATCCCGGCGTCGACAAGGTCTATCGACCCGATGAACTGACGTGGATATTCCTCACCATGGACCCTGCTCACAAGGCCTTTCTTCAAGATCCTGCGAATGCCCAGAGCGAAACCTATTTCCCCGCCTCCTTCCGCATGAAGAATACGCAGATGGATACTACGCTGACCAGTAATGTCGGTGTTCGTCTTCGCGGAAATACATCGCGCTATGCAGAGAAAAAATCATTTAAAATCGACTTTCGGGAATTCGGCGGAAAGAAGTTCTTCGAGTACAAGAAATTCAATCTAAAAGCAAACGTCAACGATCCGTCCCTCATCCGCGAAGCGCTCTCACTCCAGCAATATCGCGAACTGGACATTCCCGCAGCCAGGACCCATCACGTGAAACTCTACATCAACGAGGAGTTCATGGGCGTATACCTCAACGTCGAACAAGTGGATGATGTCTTCCTCACGATGCGGTATAGACATTCCTCCGGATACATGTACAAGTGCAATTGGGGAGCCAACCTGAGTGCGGCAAGTCAGGTGATGGATGCTGTGATGTTTGAATCAGAGATCAACAAAGGGTCGGATACCCGGGCGGAGATGAGTCATTTTGTTCAGGTGCTCAACAGCGCCAGCGACGCATCATTCGCAACGGAAATTGAGCAAGTGTTCAATGTCGATCTCTATCTACGGCAGCTCGCCATAGAAGCCTTGTTGGGGCATTGGGATGGGTATAGCTATAACCAGAACAATTTCTACGTCTATTATAATGGACAAACGGGGAAAGTCGAATTCCTTCCCTATGACGTCGACAACACGTGGGGCATTGATTGGGTGGGCCAGGATTGGGCGAAGTATGACCTAAATGCATGGTACTATCCCGGGCAACCCCGGCCGCTGACCACGCGGATCCTTTCCGTTCCCGCATATTTCGAGAAATACAAGGGCTATCTAAAAGAAGTCATCGAGACCACATTCAATCACAGCTTCATCGACGACAAGCTTGCGTTATACCAGTCCATGCTTCAGTTTGATGTGTATCAGGATACCTACTTTGTCCGTGCTTTTGGTTTCACCTACAACGATTTCATCAATGCCCAAACGCAGCGGATGAACAACCACGTCGAATATGGAATCAAACCGTATCTGGATGAGCGGACAAAATATGCTCGGGAGCAAATACCCGAACTCGTGACTTCAGTGAATGAAACCACTCAAGAAAACTACATCTATCCCAATCCATCCTCCAGTCCAGTGGTCTACTACTACTCTGGTACGGGTGATCCGTCATCGGTGATGGTTTACAATAGCACCGGTCAAGCGATGGTTTTTGAGATCATTGCTAAAGACGAAACCACATTGGAGATCAGGCTTCCTGTGAATGTGCCTGCAGGGTTATACATGATAAGAAGTCGCGAAAAAATAATGAAGTGGGTTTACCGGTAGTTGGTCTACCGCTCTGTTGATGCCTTCTTATACATCACCCAAAACTGCACCGCATACCCCACACCGATCAGCACCAACGGTCCGGTGATTGCCGCAATCCAATCCGGCCTATCCCAGGCGGTGATCGCATAGGCGATACCGAGGCAGGGATAGAAGATGGCGCCGATCATCGGGCGATTCCAGGATATCCACAGGACGATCAGAATGACCCACACCGGAATGAGATGTATGAAGAGGGAGATGATGGTCTTGAAGAACCCATAACCCTCCTGAAAGCCATCCAGTGCAAATAGGCTAAGGAAGCCTGCCAGCAAAAGTGTCATTATTCGCGGTATCCATCGGAGGAAAACCGTAAGCTTATCGTTCATACCCTGAAAACGTAAGGCCCAAATTTAGGATGCCTTCGCAACGCTATTCATGATATTTCTCATTGGGAGGCAAAAGGCTATTTTTACTAAAAGGACCTCACTTCTTAACTGAACGATCATGAGAAAATACCTGCTGCTACCCTTGCTACTTGGTTTTTCTTCACTTTTGGCCCAACCCCTAACGGGCGCCTGGGAGCATAGCGGCGCTGCCGCGGTAAACACCCGGATCTATGCAGGAAATTTCTTCTCCGAAAGTGAATACGACCTGAAGGGCAAACTTTTTATGGGAACCTACGGAGGGAGCTATGCACTCTCCGGAGATGAGATCACCGAGACCATCGAGTTTGATTCCCAACGACCCGAGAGAATCGGAACGGTACTCAAGCGAAAACTCAAACTATCGAAAGACGGAAAGTCGTACCAACTGGATTTTATATACAACCGTGTGGATGATGGCAGTCCCGGTCAGCTGCCCGGCGCCTGGCTGATCACCGGTCGCATCAATGACAAAGGCGAAATCCGTCGATCAACACCCGGTGCGCGGCGCACGATGAAGATACTCTCCGGCACATGTTTTCAGTGGATCGCCTATAATGTAGAGACAAAAGAGTTCTTTGGAACCGGCGGCGGGTCCTATACAACCGTTGACGGCAAGTACACCGAAAACATTGGTTTCTTCTCCCGCGACAATACCCGTGTCGGCGCGAGCCTGAGCTTTGACTTTTCGCTTCAGGAAGGCGACTGGCATCACAAAGGCCTCAGCAGCAAAGGTGAACCTATTCACGAAATCTGGACCAAGCGCGAAAAGATTGGCCTTTGATCGAAACGGTATTTGAATTGCCATGATCGTCAAGTATACTTGCGGCCGTAAAACGAAATCTGTATGAACGTCTTCAAAAAACTATTTCTCTTAACCCTGATTTCTTGTGCCGCCGCAACGGGCGCCCATGCGCAGGAACTGGGTATCCGGTTCGGCAACGCTCTTGGAAATAATGGCAGCGTGGCTGTTGACGGTGTCTTTGCTCTCGGAAAGTTCAGCCGCATTCACGCCGATGTGTCTTTCGGAAATGGCGTTGCTCTAGAGGCCCTCTGGGACTTTCTATACCGGCCCATCCCCGACTCCCCGATCAACTGGTATGTCGGTGTCGGTCCTTCGCTCTATCTATCTAGCCCTTTCGCCCTTGGCGCATCCGGGGAAATTGGGGTGGAGTATCGTTTCACAGACATTCCTCTGGCCATCGGTCTTGACTATCGACCAACGTTCGTGATCGTTGAAAAAACAGATTTTGTGAACAGCTTCGGCCTCAACGTACGCTATGTGTTCGGCGGAGGCAAGAAATAGCAGATAGCATTCTGAAATGAGAGACCCCGGCAGGAATGTAGGGGTTTTTTTATGGGTTTGGTGCCGAGGGGGGCGTTGCGTGTTTGCGTGCTTGTGTGTTTGTGTGTTTGTGTGGGGCAAGCAGTCACTTCGCATTTGCCAACTGAATGGCGGCGGATAACAGCACATTGGCTCCATTCGCCAGGTCATGCGGCGCAGTGTACTCTTTGACATTGTGACTGATCCCATTCACACTCGGCACAAAGATCATGGCGGCCTTGCAGATGGCGGCCATCATCTGAGCGTCATGACCGGCGCCACTCACCATACGTCGGGAGGTTAGGTGAAGTTGCTTGCACGCAGCGTCAATGCGGTCAACAACCTCACCTGAAAAATCCACCGGAGCAAGGCGCACCCGCTCCGTACGCTCAACAGTGATACCATCCTCTACGGCTTGCGCTGTTATGAATTCATCCAGTTTCTTCTGCGCCGCCTGCAGCCGTATATCATCCGGGTTGCGCAGGTCGGTCATCAACCGCACACGCTCCGGCACTACATTGATCACATTGGGGGAAAATTCCATCAGACCAATGGTGCCAAGCTGCGTATGAATTTCTTCTGCCAGTTGACGCACGAATAGATTGATACGGGCCGCAAGAAGTCCGGTATCCTTCCGATTGACTAACGGTGTCGTTCCCGCATGCGCTGCCTGGCCCCGAAGGATGTACTCGGTCCAGTAAATGCCCTGCACCTTTTCTACTGCCCCGATATTCACTTGCTCGTTCTCGAGAATCGGACCTTGCTCTATGTGCAGTTCGAGGTAATACGCCACAGGTATCGACCCGCACGGCACCGTTCCCAGATAACCAATCCGCTCCAGTTCACTCCGGATACTTGCCTTGTCATTGTCGAGTGCTACGGACTTCCAGATCTCATCGCGAAGGTGAGGTTTTGAAACCACCAGGCTCCCCATCATGTCCGGAGCAAAACGGGCGCCCTCTTCGTTGGTGAAGTTGACCAAAACCACAGGCCGATCCGTAACAACCTTGTTTTCGTTCAACACCGAAATTACTTCCAATCCGGCCAGCACACCGTAGGTGCCATCATACCGTCCTCCGGTAGTGACGGTATCCAGATGTGAGCCGATAGCTACCGCAGGCAATGACGACTTCCCTGCTCGGATACCATACATGTTGCCCAACTCGTCAATCTTAACATCAAGTCCCTCCTCGCGCATCCACACAGCAAGCAGATCACGCGCGGCTTTGTCTTCGTCGGTGAGCGACAGGCGACAATTTCCACCACCGTCAATTGCGCCGATGGTGTTCATAACAGTTATCCGATCGTTGAGTCGCTTCGTGTCTATTTGCATTCCGATACCACTTCTGCTTTAACAGTTCAACAGTTTAACGGTTCAACAGTTCATCGTTCGACGAAGCGACCCGGGAAATTAGCTACCGGCTTCTGATCCTGGAAGACGACCTTGCCGTTAACCCATACCTTAACAATGCCCGTCGACAAGGCGGTGGCATTGGTTATCGTGGCGTTGTCGAGAACCGTGTTGGGATCAAAGAGCACAAGATCGGCATAGTAGCCGCGGGCGATCAGACCCCGGTCTTGTATGCCGATATGCTGAGCTGTGAGCCCCGTCATTTTGTAGATCGCCTTTTCGAGTGGCATGAGTTTCTGCTCACGTACATACCGACCAAGAAAACGCGTGAACGCACCATGCCCTCGGGGATGGCCTTCGATGGCACCATCAGAGCAGACGTTGCTATGTTCCCAACGCAGCAGGTTCGAGATATCTTCCTCGCTCATCGAGGCGCCAACAATGGATGCACCCATACCCGGTGCCGCCGTCTCACGCACAATGCGCATCAGCGCCTGGGCGGGACTCTCATTGTTGAGTTTTCCTATTTCTGTGACAGTCTTGCCTTCATAGCTTTTATTGGGAGGATACTCCGTCATCACGGACGCTGCGGGATCAAAGTACTCCCGTGCAGCAAGCTCAGCGCTGGCAAGGTTGTCAAAATCTTTCTTGGGAAAGAGAACGCGCGGCGTTGAAGACCACATCCGGTAAGGATAAACATCCGCGGTAATGTCCACACCCTGCTGGCGGGCCTGCTCCAATTGCCTGATGATGGCGGCTGAGGTGCCCCATTTGCTTCGCATGGCAATCTTGAAGTGTGAGATTTGCACAGGGATCTTTGCCTCCCGCCCTATGGTGATGATCTCGTCAATGGCAGTCTCAATATTCTGATCTTCGCTGCGCATATGGCTGATGTAGCGTCCACCCTTGGCAGCCGCCACCTTGGCCAGCGCAATTACTTCGTCTCGGTTTGAATAAAATGCAGCTTCGTATTCCAGTCCCGTCGCCAACCCCAGCGACCCCTGGTCCATGTCGCGGGCAAGCATGCGGCTCATCGAATCTATCTCTTGCTCTGTTGCATTTCTCGCCAGGTCCTTCATCGCTTTGCTCCGAAGTGTGGCGTGTCCCGTGTACGAGGCAATATTCACACTGACAGGTGTCGCCTTCATCATCGATTTTATAGAGTCCATCGGCTCCGACCCGCCATCCTGCCCGACAACAATTGTAGTGATCCCTTGGTTGGTGGCTGCGACACAGTTGGGCTTTTCCCGAAGCCCCCAATCGTGGTGGCTATGACTGTCGATGAATCCCGGCGCGAGCACCATGCCTTTTCCATCCGTTACGGACTCATTGATAAAGGGCTTGAGGTCTCCGAAGTCCTGGATTCTATCATTAACAATCCTCACATGCGAGGCTACCGAAGGCATTCCAGTACCATCGATGAGGCGCACGTTGGTGACCAGGTGCGTCACAGGGAGTTCAAATGGCTTTCCTTCCCAAATATTCCGGGTAGGACGATGGCCTCGTCCATTCGAGGAATTATCAAGGATGATGAGCGTCTGATTCTTTTCGAGATACCGTACAATGAGCGTTCTGAATCCTACCCAGCCGCCCGAATGGGAAACGATCTTGCCCGGCTCGTCGATGAACCAACCAAACCCATATGTCGTCGACGATCCATTGTTTAGCTTCCCCGGAGTAATCGCTTCCCGGAAGGTCGCCTTCTTCACCAGCTTCTCCGTGTACAAGGCCTGGTCCCATTTATAGAGATCCTCAACAGAAGAATACACATTGCCATCACCAACAATTCCGTCATAAGGAATCAAGTCGTTCGATACCGCCTTCCCTCCTTCGAACTGAAGCCCGAAGACTCTGGATTTCGGATAAGATTTGAGCTTCAATTGATAGACATAGCTGTCGTTCATTTTCAAGGGCCGCGCTATGTACTCGCTAAAAAACTTATCAGCAGACATGCCAGAGACAAGCTCAACAATGGAGCCGATGGTGGTGTAGTTTGTGTTGCAGTACTCCCACCGTTCACCGGGCTGAAACACGAGTGGCGGTTTTCGCTCTGCCAGGATGTTCATCATCATGGAGTTGGTGAGCGTGTCAAGCAGTGTCATCCGGCCAGTGGCAATGTCGAAGTATTCCGGGAGGCCGGAGGTCTGGTTGAGCAGATGACGGATGGTGATCGTCGGATAAGGAAAATTCGGGACGTGCTTTTGAACAGCATCGTCGTAGTTCAGCTTTCCCTTCTCCTTGAGGATCATGATCATCATGGCATAAAACTGTTTGGAAACCGATGCCAGGTTGAATGATGATGCCGTGGTCAGTGCTTCGCCGGTAGAAGGATTGGCGATGCCGAAGGCCTTTTTATACAGCACCTTGCCTTTCTCACCGATGAGTACCGTCCCGTTGAATAGCTCGCGCTGGTTCAAATAGGTAAGAACCGAATCGATGCGGGCAATTTTGGAAGTGGACTGGGCGCCGGCAAAGAGCGGCAACAGTACAAGGATATGAAGAAGTCGTTTCATTTGGGAACTCCAGCCAAGGGAAGCGGCCATGACCGGAGAATGAAAAATAAGAAAAGTTCGCGTGATCGTAATCACCGTCTATCCAACGGCGTCAGTCCTGTGCCTTCCTCTTAGCCTCTTTGTAGGCCTTCCTATTCTCCTTCGACATGAACATGGTCTCTTTCAAGCCCGTCAAGATGGACTTAATGAGCAGGTTGATGAACCCTTTGTTGGGGTCACGGTCTACGCTAAACGTAACGACACGGGGTGGTAATTTGTCAGACTTCGGATTACGGGCGTGTAGTGCTGTATTTGCCGTGAAGGCAAGCACCGAACTCTTCCACTTGGCCTTGTTCTTGAGATTGATGTCAACTTCCAGATCATGGTAGAGGAACTTCATGGTCCCGGTGGAGTTCACATCGCCAGCCACGCCCGAAAAGGAGACCTCGTCAGCGATACCCTTGGTGATTCTTGCAGGTGTGTAGGCCTCGATGATGGGATTCAGATCTGGGAGGTTAAACTTATCCAACACGCCCTCAAACTTGAATTGTGTTTTGCGATAGTCAAACGACAATGAAGCTTTAAAATGTGTCTTCCCGGCAAGCCACGCGTCGGCGCTCAACACCAGAGGCTTTTCTGCAGACAAATTGGTAATGTTGCTGAGCTTCGCCGTTGCGCGGATCAGGTGAACTTCGGCCATTGTGCTATCGGGCTTTCGCTCCCTGTTCACCAGGTGCACATGCTTCGCGGTAACCTCCTTTACCGACAAAGGCATCTTGATACCCACAACCACCTGCCCGAGGAACGGCGGCCGCTTCGCCGGGTCTCTGGGCTTCATCAGATTGGCGTTCAATATAAACTCAACTGTATCGAGAGCGATGTGTTCAATGAACAACTTACGGCCGTGCATCAGGGCGTCAAAATCAATCTGGTGCACTTCGAGTGAAGCCACCGAACCTGACATTTCGGTGTGCTGGTACTTCTGTTTCCTCTGCAATGCCTCGACACTGACATTGGGCTCCAGTTTAAAGCCTTTCATTTTGACCGACCGGTCGGCATAGGAAAGATCAAATGATTTCATGCCTACATGATAGAGGCTATCCCTGGTCTGGATATCCAGATTGCGGACGCCGGCATGACCGTCCTGAAATTTATAGATCAGCGTATCCACCGTATTTTGGATTGCCAAAGCATCAACGCCTATCTTAAATTCACTAAAACGCAAACGCCGAAGTACATCCCGCTTCATTCGACCATCAAAAGCGCCAATCGAAAATTCACCGTGTTCCAGCGCCAGGCTATCCTTCCCGGGGCGCTGGCGGATGAGAATATTATCCAGGACAATGCTGAGGTGCTCAATGCGGAATTCCCTGTTCTTCACCGCATTGGTTGAATGCAAGTTAGCATCGATAAGTTTGAACGAGCGAAGCAAGAAATAGTCTATGGTCTTTTTGCCGCCCTCTTTTGACTTACTCACCGTTTCGACTGTGTCACTAAAAGGAATGAAGATTTGATTCTTCCCATTCATCGCAAGATCAATTTCCGGCCGGGTGATGGAAATGGTTTCCAGATTGAGTGTGCTTGACCTCAAGAGGCCAAAAATGGCCACATCCTCCAGATTCAGCTCATCGGCCTTGAGCAGAAAAGAACTGTTGATGTAGGGGTACTCACGAAGTGGCTTTTCTCTCGGCTGGATGGCGACATCCATAACACGGATGCTGCCTTCGAATACATTCACACGCAGGTTCCTGAACTTCAATTCGTAGACATCGGAAATGATGTGCGTGTTGAACGTCTTCATCAACGCGTCGGAAAGAAGACGATTGAAGTTCTGGTACAGTAGAAAGCCACCGCCAAAAACCACCACAACAAGAGTCACCGCAATGATTCTGCCTGTAGACCAGATTTTCTTTTTATTACTACTGGTCGTCATGGATGTGTTCTTGGCGAATCAAAAAGGAGCTTTTGCGATACAAACAAAATCAAGCAAAGTTAGGATATATGGAAGTGCTGCGATATGGGCCACCTATTTAATTTCAATTTGAGTAGTATCGCCATAGTCCACAAAGAAGGCCGGAGTTCGTATAGATGAACAATTCCTAAGAAGGCCTTGATCAATCATATCGCAGCTGGTCCTTTCAATTAAAAAGTACTTCATTGGTGGCGTACGCACGTAGATGGATGTATCCAGTTGTAGATTTTCCTGAATGGTATCCTGGAGAATCCTATTGAAGTACCAGCCATCCGTATAATGTCCATTCTTCAAGTCCAGACTCATATACTTCCTGGTCTTTAATGTGGCTATATGCACCTCAAGCACTTTGTAGGTGAAGGTTGTTACGTTGAGCTGATTCAACGTTCCTTCCTTTAGTATGGTACCATCATATGAAATAGCGATTCCTTCAAATGCGTCACTCCAGGGTATGCCAAATTTATAATGAAACCCACTCTTCGTCACAAAACTCATTTGGAATACGCCGTCCTTATTGGTAACACCAACTTTCAATAGATCACAAAGGGGCCCTGAAAAGGCCACACGATCATCACATTCCCAAATCTCGAGAGGAACTCCGGTAAGTGGTAACTCCGTAAATCTGTCTGTGACCTTTCCCGTCACAGTCGTCTGCAATCCTCCAGGGTCCGGAATACATGAACCCATACCCAGAAGCATCAGCATAGAAAATAAGGAAAGCTTCCTGCTCATCGTCATACAAATATAACTACTGCCAAGCCACCTCCCGTTGTTGACCCTGCGCCTCAGTCGTCGGACAACCTCACGCTAATCAGAACAAAACGCCAGCCAGCATCTTCAGTGCCTCACTTAACGGCATCATTGTCAATACCAGTGGCGCAATGGGTGCCAGCGTAATCACCGCAAGCATGATCACAGCGTTCCGATCGACCGGCAGGAGCTTCATATTGTTCACCACATTGGAACTGTTGCCAAGATCGGCAAGCGATTGAATATCCCCGCCCAACGCCGTGTGATGCTCAGGTAATTTTTCTCTCATCCATTTACCCTCAAACTCGCGGGTAAATCGGGATGCCAGAAGACCGAATTCGCGTTCACCGATTCGCTTGACTTCCTCCAGTTGGGAGGAGAAGACCATGAGCGGTAGTATCGCCAGACAGAGTACCCACACCACAATGATCACAATCTGAAATTTGAAGTCCGTGAGAACGGCACCCTCGTAGAAAATGTGATTACAGATCATCCCCGCCAGCATCACGCCATGACCCAACGCAAGAGGCTTGAACGCATGCAATGCATTTTCAAGGAATCCCAATCCACCAACATTGTCAGGATGTGTGGCCCGGAGGTTCAAGCGGATGCGCGATATCTGGAAAAGAAATTTTCCCCAGATAAATATTCGGTAGTACCAGCGTAGGAACAAGAACTGGAAGATGGGTAAACTCAGATACCGGAACCAGATGCCCGCCAGAGATAGCCCTTCACCCTGAGCTTGCGCGTACCAGGTTAAAGCATCAATACCTGCCGTCTCCTTCCAAACAAAATTATACCCGATGCCATAGATGACAACGAAAATAAGCGATTCTGCAAGTACCGAGTTGCGCCACTTCAACGCGGACGAAAAAGCCTTGCTAAATTGAGGAATGGATGACTCCGGCACCAGATCCCGTATCTGAAATTGGTTGATGACGGTCACCATGCGCCGGTGAACCACCCGTTCGGCAGCAATGAATAATGGAAGTGCCACGAGAAACCGAACGTGCACATCCCAATCATACAAGAATGGCAACTTGGTACTTCCGGGCAGGGCATGACCTTCCACCAAAGAAAGCACGAGTAGTGGAAGCCAGGCGATCATAGAAATAACCACTACTCTTTTCTTAAGCAATTCCAGCGAATTACCCGTCAGGTGGGCTTTGCGCAACAACTGGAAGAACGGGCCTCCCAGAACAATAGAGAAATCCTTGTTTTCCGATAGAATCGCTGCGTGATTCATATAGACTCCAGTGGCCCAAATATGGATGCCCACAAGGTGAGGAACAATGATAATGGTCATGCGGCAAGGGGAAGGAGAAACCGTCATTCACGTTCCTGATGCTTCCATTCGGGTGTCATTCTCACCTTATTCTTGGCTAAGCCTGACATAACTCATTGTAATTACCCTTTAGGGTTTACATCTTTATCCGTCCCTCAACCGGGAGCCAGGTCGGGAAACCAGAACCTTACCCTAAGCCCGATCCTGCTTTACATTGAATATCTTTCATGAGGCAATAACCACACGAATGAGCCAGCCCAAGTATCCATCGCTCTATCAGGTCAATACGCGCGTTTGGCTGACCCAGCTGTCGCAGGGGCTTAAGCGCAGAGCTACGCTCGATGATATCCCGGATGCTGAACTCGACCGCTTGGCCGGTGTGGGATTTGATTGGATCTGGTTCCTCAGCGTGTGGCGTATCGGCGAAATGGGAAAAAAGGTCTCGCGCGAAAATCAAGCCCTTTGTCATGACTTCCGGGAAACATTGTGGGACCTCAAAGAAGAGGATATTGCCGGATCGGGCTTCGCCATTGCGGAATACGCTGTCAATCCTGATTTAGGAGGCAACGAAGCACTCGCACGACTAAAAGAGCGACTGAATAAACGCCAACTCAAGTTGATGCTGGACTTCGTCCCCAATCACATGGGACCCGATCACATCTGGGTAGAGAAACACCCGGAGTACTTTTTGTCAGGAACACCCCTGGATCTCCAGCGTGAACCACAGAATTACACACGCGTGCGTCGAGGAAAAAAGGAAACGATTCTCGCCTTCGGAAGAGATCCCTACTTCGACGGATGGCCAGATACATTTCAACTGGATTATAGCAACCCGGCATTGGCAGAAGCTATGAGGCAGGAACTGCTGCGCATATCTGGTCAGTGCGACGGTGTGCGATGCGACATGGCCATGCTCCTGCTTCCCGAAGTTTTTGAAAAGACCTGGAAGAGAAAATCACAACCCTTCTGGCCCAAAGCCATTGAAGCTGTCCGCGAGAAGCATCCCGACTTCCTCTTTCTGGGAGAAGTGTATTGGGATTTGGAGTGGACACTCCAGCAGCAGGGCTTTGACTATACCTATGACAAGCGTCTGTATGATCGTCTGCGCGAGGGAGCGGCGGCGCCCGTGCGGGATCACCTAAAGGCCGGAATGGACTACCAGAATAAATTGGCCCGCTTCCTCGAAAACCATGACGAACCCAGAGCCGCCGCAGTCTTTGCAGAGAAGAACGAGGAGGCCGCTGCAGTCATCACCTACTTGTCTCCAGGATTGCGCTTCTTCCACCAGGGGCAATTTGATGGACGCAAGAAACGCATCTCCCCTCACCTTATAAGGGCGCCGCACGAACCGATCAGCACATCGCTTCAGAAATTCTACACAGCCTTGCTCAACGCCTTGAAGAAATCCGTATTCCGGAATGGTCAGTGGAGCCTGTTGGAATGTTTACCGGCCTGGGAAGGGAACAACTCGTATAACGGGTTCCTGGCCTTCGCCTGGGATGGCCTCGACGGCTCCCGAGCCCTGGTCGTCGTAAACTATGCGGATCACCCGGGCCAGTGCTTCGTACGTCTGCACTATTCCGACCTGTCGGATCAAATGGTTCCTTTCCGGGACCTAACCAGCACAGCCCAATACGATCGCGATGGTGGTGAACTATTGACGAAAGGCATGTACTTCAATATGCCGGCATGGGGATACCACATCTTTGAAGTCGGCGAACAACCGAAGCGCCCAGCGAAGAAAGTCGAAAAGAGCAACATCACGCAAAGGGCTCTCTGAAATGCCAGGCTCTTACTCAAGGATATCCACGCGACTGGCTACACTGACCGTCGTTTTCTTAACATTTCTTTTTACTGGATGTACACCACGTGATCAGGGCTTCCTGGTTTATGTCGGAACCTACACGGGAAAAGGTAGTGAGGGGATTTACGTGTATCGTTTCAACGCTACGGATGGTGAATTAACGCCCCTTGGCCTTGCCGCCAAAACAGAAAATCCATCCTATCTGGTTGTCGATGCGCAGCAGAAATACCTCTATGCCGTCAATGAGGTAGGGAATTATGAAGGCAAGAACACCGGTTCGATCAGTGTCTTCTCCATCAACCGCACATCCGGAGCGCTAACGCTTCGGCAACAGGTATCTTCACTTGGAGCGGCACCATTCCACCTGTCGTTAGACCAATCGGGCAAATACCTCATGGTTGCCAACTACAGTGGTGGCAACGCGGCCGTCTTCCCGATTGTAGACAACGGTCAGCTGGGCACAGCCACCGCCTTCATTCAAAGCCGAGGGTCAAGTGCAGACACCGTGCGCCAGACGGCACCCCATGCCCACGCCATCCAGCCGACGCCCGACAACCGGTTCGTCATGATTACCGACCTCGGCATGGACAAGGTTCTTACCTACTATTTTAACAGCCAGACAGGTTCATTGGAAGCACCCGACACTTCGCGTACATCCTTGAGCCCCGGATCCGGTCCGCGTCATATGGTGTTGTCGTCTTCTGGAAATTTTGCCTACATCATCAACGAATTGACATCGACGGTTTCTGGTTTTACAAGGGATTTGCAAACTGGAAAAATGGAGCATCGGCAAACCATTTCCATACTTCCCGATGATTTCACCGGTGAGAATACCGCGGCGGAAATCGTGATGAGCGAGAATGGCAAGTTTTTGTATGTCTCCAACCGTGGCCACAACAGCATCGGTATCTTCAGTATTGCCCCGGATGATGGAAGCTTGAATTCTATGGATTGGGTTTCCAGCGGTGGCAAGACACCGCGCCATTTTGAGATTGATCCCACCGGCAAGTGGCTCCTGGCCGCAAACCAAAACTCCGACAACCTGATCCTGTTTGAAATCGATCAACACACAGGCCGCCTTTCACCGAAGGCGCAGCACCAATCCGTGAGTTCCCCCGTCTGCGCAAGATTCGTTCCTATCCGGTAGTCAAACCATTATCCGGGAGTCGCCGGATAACTACGTTAACGGTTCAGCCACCCGCCAGTTTGCACTTTATTTCAAAGTCCCGCTGCTTCGATCAGCGTGTGTAGATACCGTGCTTCGAAGAACGTTCGCAGCGGCACGCGTCGGAGACGTCGCGCCATACCCATGGGCTAACCGCACGCTATAAGGAGCGGTATCACTCAAAGGGCTTCTGAAATACTTTAGTCCATTACGAGCCGCCGAAAACCAGTATTGCGGCACAGGCCAAGCCAGCCGAAGCCAGAAGTAGCCAGCGAGAAGCCAGCCGGAAGCCACGAGTAAGCCGGATATAAGCCAGATAACGGCCAGCAGAAAGCCAGCCCAATGCCGGCCGAAAGCCATCGAGAAGCCGGCCGCAAGCCAGCGGCAAGCGAGAGGGATGCTAGACGGCCAGGTAGTCGTAGATCCTTTGAGCTGACTTCGCGATTATTCTGAGCTTTACCCAATCTGTGGTAATCTGTGTAATCTGTGGCAAGCCTTAAACCTTATCCGTGTCCATCCGTGTAATTCGTGGCAACCTTTTTTCAACCGATGAAACTCCTCCCCTTTCTGATGGTACTGTCCGCATCGGTATCCACCTTGCTCGCCCAGTCTGCCAACCCCGACCTTCAGGCCATGGTGGATGCCGAAAAAGCCTTCATCGAAATGGCGAAGACGCAAAACCGCCGCGATGCGTTTCTGTACTTCCTCACCGACAGCGCCGTCACGCAGGGACCCAACGGGCCGACAAAAGGAAAGGCGCGCATCGAGCAACAGAAAGTCACCAACGACTGGCTCTTTTGGGAAGTCGGCTACAGCGACATCGCCGCCTCGGGTGACTTTGGCTTCAACACCGGGCCCTGGGAATTTCGTGCGAACAAGACCGATGAAAAGCCTGTCGCCTGGGGTGAGTTCAACTCCATCTGGAAAAAGCAACCCGATGGCTCCTGGAAAAACGTGCTCGACATCGGCATCAGCCACGGCGCACCGACCGAACCCGTGAAATGGTCTACATCCAAGAAGCCGCTGAAGGTCGCAAAAACCTCATCAAAAAAGATGGGCGCAGCGCTCGCCGCAGAGGAAGCCTTTCAAAAAGAAGTAACCAAACGTGGAACGGCCGCCTACCGGAAAGCCATCAGCTCCGAAGCCCGCATGATGGTTGCCGGGCACCTGCCGTTTGTCGGAGCCTCCTCACTCGACGCCTACCTCAAAGTCTGCCCTGCACAAAGCCATTCCAAAATCCTCGGCACGGAAACATCCACATCGGGCGATCTTGGTTATGTGTACGGCACTGTGGACGTAGCTCTCACGAAAGACGGAACATCAGAAACGAAGAAGGCGACGTTTGTGAGGGTGTGGAAGTTTGAGGGTGGGCTGTGGAGGATTGTGTTGGAGGTGGTGACGTTTTGATTGGGGGGGAAGGGGAGTCGGGTGTTACTTCAATCCGTGCTGGTCGAGCAGATATACCATTGCAGCCATTGCAGCCGATCCAAGCTCGAGCTCGCGCTTGTCGACTTTGTCGAAGGTGTCTTCGGGGGTGTGGTGATAATTGAAATAGCGTTGTGAGTCGGGTAAGTAACCAATGAGGGTTACACCTTGTGGTGCGAGCGGGCCGATGTCGGCACCACCGCCGGGTGAACTGAAGTCCGACAGACCATACGGCTCCAGCAATGGCTTCCACGACTGGATCTTCGTACGCTTTTCGGGTTGCCCTTCCGGCGCACTAATGGTAAATCCACGGGGCGTAAATCCGCCACGATCGGATTCGATGGCAGCGAGGTGCTTCTCCTTGTTCTTCTTCGCCAGGTCCGCATACATCGTACCGCCGCGGAGGCCGTTCTCTTCGTTCATAAACATCACCGCGCGGATGGTGCGCTTGGGTTTGTAGCCCATCGCTTTAAAGATCCTCAGCACTTCGATCGACTGCACACACCCTGCACCATCGTCGTGCGCACCCTGGCCGAGGTCCCAGGAGTCGAGGTGACCACCGACAGCAATGATCTCGTCCTTGTACTCGCTGCCTTTAATTTCGCCGATCACATTGAATGAAGGAGCATCTTCCAAAATCTGGCAATGCATCTCCATATAGAACGTAATCCCCTTGTCGTCTTTGAGGAGCCGGCTCAGCAAGTCGGCGTGCTTCGTGCTGATGGCCATGGCCGGCAACATCGGCACACCCGTAGCGTAGCGCATGCCGCCCGTGTGCGGATAGTCTTCCGCGTTGACGCCCATCGACCGCACGATGACGCCAACGGCTCCATACTTGGCAGCCTCGGACGCACCTGCACCCCGCTGATCGACAGCGCCGCCATAGGCCGAAAATGTCTGCAGCAACGTGGGGTCCATGGGGCGGTTGAAGAAGACAAATTTGCCACGCACGTTATTTGTGCCCAACTGGGCAAGTTCCTGAAAGCTCTTCACCTCCACGATGCCGGCAGTAAGTCCTTCCGGACCTGTCCCAACCGATCCACCGAGCGCGCACGCTGATAGCTCTACGGTGCCCATCTTCTTCGAGTTCAGGATGCGGCCTATTTCTTTTTGTCCCCGCACCCAATGAGGCACCATCACCGGTTGCAGCCACACGGAGTCAAATCCAAAATCTTCCATCACATGACGACTCCACTCCACCGCCGCGGCCGCTCCGGGCGAACCGCTCAGACGGGAACCGACCTTGTTGCAGAGGTAGTCGAGCATTGCATAGGATTTGCCTTCGGCCAGCGCTTTGTCATAGATCTTGCGAATGGTCAATGAATCGCTGGACTGGCCATAGGCGGTTGCAGATGCAAAAAGGAGAACAAGAAAGTAGAAGCGCTTCATCATGAAATGGGGTTGAATCACTTGCGAAGATAGGATTTTATGATTCTCGTTGCGGTTGATTTTAGATGTGGCATCAGGCACGTTTGAACGGTTGAAGGATTGGGGATAAGTGGGTAATTGCAAAAACCACCATCAAACACGTAACTTCGTAAAACAAAGCATCTATGGCATTCCTATTTGATTCCTTCAGCGGTTGGAAGCAGTGCAGTGAGGCGAAAGGCATCTCGCTCGTCGATGTTGTGCTCGAGTACGAAATAGAACAGAAAGGCCGTACCGCCGAGACCATCTGGCAGGGACTGGGTACGGCCTGGACGGTCATGAAAGACGCCGTGCATACCGGCCTGGAGGAAGACATGACGTCCCGCTCGGGCATGATCAACAACGGAGCGAAGAAAGTCTACCGCTATCCGAAGCCTGTGCTTTCCAAAGAATTTCAGAACCTGATCTCACGTGCCCTTGCTGCAAAGGAAGTCAACTCCTGCATGGGCAGGATTGTGGCCGCACCGACCGCCGGGGCCAGCGGCATCATGCCGGGTGTGCTTTATACACTGCAAGAAATTCACCAGATCCCGGACCGAAAAATTCTCGAGGCCATGTTGCTCGCCGCCGGTGTGGCGCTCATCATGGAACAGAAAGCATCCATCTCCGGTGCCGTCGGCGGATGTCAGGCCGAGACAGGAACAGCGGCAGCCATGGGCTCAGCCGCCATCGTCTATTGCCTGGGCGGAAATACCGATCAGATATTCAATGCTGTCGCCATCACCGTGCAGTGCATGCTCGGCCTGGTGTGTGACCCGGTTGCCGGACTTGTCGAAGTCCCCTGCGTGGTCCGCAATGCCAGCGCCGCTGCCATCGCCAACAGCTCCGCACAAATCGGACTTGCCGATGTCAGCAGCGTCATCCCCGTCGATGAGGTCATCGAAGCCATGGGTGAGATCGGCGCCAGCATGGAAACGCGCTACAAAGAGACAGCGCTCGGTGGCCTGGCGGCAACGACAACGGCACAGAAAATTTCTAAACGCGTGCTCATTCGGGATATTGAGATGTTGCCGGATGAGGGGGAGGGGAAGTAGTGCGTGGTGATCAGTAAACGGTGAACGGTAAACAGTAAACGGTAAGCAGTGAACGGTGATCGGCTTGCCCCGGCCGAGCGTCCGGAACAAGTCCGGGATGACAATTGCCTTGCCGGCGTGCCGGGGTAAACTGTGAACGGTAAACGGTAAACAGTGAGCAACTGGTTAAGAGTCGCAGGCTCAACAAAATAATCTGTGCCAATCTGTGTAATCCCCGCCTGCCTGCAACGCTCACCCTAACTTTCTCTTCGGTCCTCTAGCAATGCGGGCAGGTGTGGCCAACCTTATCTCTCCATAAACAACCACTTCATAAACTCCGGGAAGTAGTCGCTTCCCAGGAAATAAACTACCCCGCAGAAGATCACCGACCAGCCTGTGGCGCTAGCGAGCATGGTAAGGATGATGCGCTCTTTGGATTTTGTGCCGCCTACAGCCAGCAGCGTTCCGCCGATCGGCGTGAGCACGACGGGTGTGAGGAGGGCGATGACGGTAAGTCCATACTTTCTCGCGCCAGCGATGCGGCGCGAGCGGCGGGAGAATTTCTTCTGATTGCGGTACAACTTTTTCAACACCATGTTGCGCAGCCATTCGCCGAAATACGTGAACAGCACTACGGAAGTCATCATACCCCCGATCGTGGCCAGCACCGTGGTGATGAAATGTAGTCCGGCCCCAAAGCCGAGGATCGGCCCGAGGATGAATTTTAGCATACTCGACAAGAAGACCGGGATGGCCTTCAGCAGTTCTTCCAGCATATCACTTTTGCCCGAAGCTTAAGTCGCCGGCATCCCCAAGGCCGGGGACGATATAGTAGTCACTGTTCAATTTTTCGTCGATGGCAAACGTCCACAACGAGGCGGGGCCTTTCACCGTGTCTGTGAGGTAGCGAACACCTTCCGGAGCCGCGATGACCGAGGCGAGGAAGAGGTGTGCCGGCTGGCCATGGCCTTTCAACAGGCGCAGCACTTCCGCCAGCGACTTGCCGGTGGCGAGCATCGTATCCAGCAGGATGACTTTCTTTCCTTCCAGGTTGGGAACAGCAACATAGCCGGCTTGTATCCGCAGCTCCTCCGCACCTTCCACGCGGAACGCTCCGATGAACCCGGTATCCGACTGATCATAGACATGTTGAAAGCCCTCCAGAAATGGCACACCTGCGCGAAGTACGGTCAGCAGCACAACCTCCGGCACCGGGACGTGCATCACCTTCTTTCCCAGCGGTGTAGTGATGACCTCCTCGCGGTAGTTCAGCTCCTTCGAAATTTCATAGGCCATGATCTCCCCCAGCCGCGTCAGGTTGCGGCGGAACAGAAATCGATGGGTCTGCTTTCCCGGGTCGCGAAGTTCCGCCAGATATTGGTTGGCGATGGAGTGGGTGTCACCCAGATTGCGTACCGTCATGGTCTTCTAACGATTTGTCCCTGTCATTTAGTCTCGGGCTTGTCAACGGTGTGGACTGCCATTTCGTAGGCCTGCTGATAGCTGCGGATCAGGTTCTTCCAATCAAAGGAAGACGCATAGTTCTCCACATTGTTGCGCTCCATGATACGATCCCTGCGTGTCTGGGTTAGGAAACGATACAGCGTTCCTGCCAACTGCCGGGCGCTCCAGTCAAAGGTTCGGCGGCCGCGCTCGATGACGTACATCCCGTTCTTCTCATAGTCCGGGAAGTTACGCGTCAAGTAATCGCCAAAACCAGAAAGATCGCTCGTAACTGAGGGAACGCCGCTGGCCATACACTCCAGTGGCGTATACCCCCACGGCTCATAGTAGCTCGGAAACACACCGAGGTGACAGCCTCGTACAAACTGTCCGTAGTCCATCCCGAAAAGCGGGCTGGTGGATGTGATGAAGTCGGGGTGATAAACAATCTTTACTTTGTCTTCGGGACGGTTCAGCATGTTGCGGCGTACCAAGTACTGCAAAATCTCATCGCTCTCTTCATTCACCAGCTTGTGCGTGATCACCATCGGAAGCTTGGTGCTCTTCCAACTCTGCACGGTACGCCGGTAGCGCAGCTTCCAGTAGTCGCTGACAAAATCGTTCAGGCTCGGCAGCCGGTTGTCCTGCCGCATGGTGGACGCCGAAAACAGTCCGCGGCCGACTTCCTTTTCAATGGTCGCGCAGGTTTCCCGAATCTCTTCCAGCATAGCCCGCGACTGCAGCACCTCGGGTTTGATGCTGTAGAATTCCCGCTTGGTGACGAAGAACATCACGACGGTCATATCGGCCTTCTCTGCTTTCAATTTTTCATTCAGGCGCCAGAGGGCTTCCAGCGTGAGGTCAAAGCCTTTGTTTCTGAATTCGTACCGGCCTGAGGTGAACAGGTAGATCGTCTTATCCAGGTCGAACGTATACGAATGAAAGAAGTGGCCCATGACAAACTCATGGATCTCCCGTTTGTATTGGGCATGGAGGTTTTGAAATTCGTGCAGTGCTTCAAAGCGTTCCACATTCAACCCGTTGGGTACGATGACATCCGGTTTTCGCTTCAGCAAGTGTCGGCACTCGCGGGCGGTAACATCGCTCACCGTGGTAAACACGTCGCAATGCTGCGCGGCCTGGTATTCAATCACTTCTTCGGTGACGACGCCGAATTTCTTCGCCTCGATTTCCCGGTTGAAGAAAGGAAGGTGTGCGTAGAACAGCGGCGAATTGATAGCCAGGTGTCTGCCCAACTGCGTGGCATGCGTGGTGAAGACCGTTTTTACTGGCATCTTCTCCCTACGGATATCCAATATCGGCAGTGCTGCCATCCACTCGTGAAAGTGGGCCACGATGGGCTGCCCCTTCCCGGTGAGTTTCACCAGCTCATCCAAAAACAATTTAGTCAGGTACCCGAAAGCAACCACCTGGTTGATCAGCGGATGTGACTCCGGCGTACTCACACCGTGATTCTTCCACAGCAAATATTTGATGACGCTGAGCGCCTTGTCTTCAATCACGTTGGGATTGAGCAACACCACTTTGGGCTTACCGGTGATCAGCCACTCGGCATAGTGAACATCGTAGCCGCGCTTGCGCAAATTCGCTGCCGCGAGACCAAAGACATCTTGTACATCATCCAGTGGCTCGAGTTCGGACTGAATGTTCTTCCCCGTGTAGGGCCCGATCATGCAGAACGGTCCATTCATGTTTTCGGCCATGGCGGGCGCCTTGGAACGAATTACGGTGTAGATACCCCCCACTTGATTGCACACTTCCCAGGCTACTTCGACCAACAGCCCTTTGGGAAAACCTACGGATGGCTTCGCTTTTGACATATTTTCTAAAAGCTACACTCTATTTGCTACAGAATCAACAATGGATGGCCACAGAATCATCAGGTCAAAATGACCGAATATCGTGTACTCTCAAAGTTATAACAGGACAAAATTTCCTGAAATCGACTCAATTTCTTGTTGGTTAGTGATTTGAAGAGTCAATGCCTGGAGGAGCATGACCATGAACTTTGACAAATTCACGATAAAATCGCAAGAGGCCTTACAGAAGGCCGCCGAGATTGCTTTGCAGGCACAGCAGCAGGCTATTGAACCCGGACACGTGATGAAGGCGTTGCTGGATACTGACGAGAATGTCATAGGCTACCTGATAGCCAAATTGAATGTAAGCCGGCAGATGCTGGATGCGCGACTGGAGGAGACGCTGAAATCGTATCCTCGTGTTTCCGGCAGTCAGCCGTATTTGTCTGCCGCGACCAACACGATTTTGCAGAACGCGGAACGGGAGCTCAAAGAATTCAAGGACGAGTTCATTTCCGTCGAGCACCTGCTTCTCGCCCTGCTGGCTTCGAAAGACAAAGTGGCTTCAATACTCAAAGACGCCGGCTTTGCACGCCCTGCGCTCATCAAAGCCATCCAAAGCCTGCGGGGCGACTCGCGTGTTACCGACGCCAATGCCGAAGGCAAGTACAAATCACTGGAGCGCTACTCCAAGAATCTCAACACACTCGCCAAGGAAGGCAAAATTGATCCGGTTATAGGCCGGGACGAAGAAATTCGTCGCGTGTTGCAGATCCTCGCACGGCGTACAAAAAATAACCCCATCCTGCTGGGAGAACCCGGCGTGGGCAAAACAGCCATCGTTGAGGGCATGGCCCAACGCATCGTCAATGGTGACGTGCCCGAAAACCTCAAGGACAAAATTCTTATCTCCTTGGACATGGGCCTGCTGGTCGCTGGCGCCAAGTACAAAGGTGAGTTTGAGGAACGACTGAAGTCCGTCATTAAAGAGGTCACAGATTCCAATGGCCAGATCATCCTGTTCATTGATGAGATTCACACCCTCATCGGTGCCGGCGGTGGCGAAGGGGCCATGGACGCTGCAAACTTACTCAAGCCCGCCCTTGCACGCGGCGAGCTTCATGCCATCGGCGCAACTACGCTGAAAGAGTATCAGAAATACATTGAAAAAGATAAAGCGCTGGAAAGACGCTTCCAGGCGGTCATGGTCGACGAACCCTCGATGGAAGACAGTATTTCCATTCTGCGCGGTATCAAAGACAAATATGAACTCCACCACGGTGTGCGCATTAAGGACGATGCAGTGATTGCCGCTGTAGAGCTATCCCACCGATACATTTCCGATCGCTTTCTTCCCGATAAGGCCATTGACCTTATGGACGAGGCGGCTTCCAAACTGCGCATTGAGATGAACTCGATGCCCGAAGAGCTCGACGAACTGAACCGGAAGATCATGCAGCTCGAGATCGAGCGCGAGGCCATCCGTCGTGAAAAGGACCGCGAGAAAGAGTCCGGGCTGAGCAAGGAGATTGCTGAACTTTCCGAAGAGCGCAACGAGCTCAAAGCAAAATGGGAAAGTGAAAAGGAGATTGTACACGGTATCCAAAAGGAAAAGGAGGCCATCGACAAACTGAAATTTGAAGCTGACCAGGCCGAGAAGGCCGGTGACTATGGCCGTGTGGCCGAGATCCGCTACGGAAAAATTGCCGAGTCGGAGAAGAAACTGGCTACGCTTCAGGAGCAAATGAAATCGCTCGCCGATGGATCGCTCCTTAAAGAAGAGGTGGACAGTGAGGACATCGCCCAGGTTGTAGCCAAGTGGACCGGTATCCCGGTGACCCGGATGCTGCAAAGTGATCGCGACAAGCTGTTGTCGTTGGAAGCTGAGCTGAGCAAACGGGTAGCTGGCCAGGAAGAGGCCATCCGTCTCCTCTCCGATGCCGTACGACGCAGCCGCGCCGGATTGCAAGATCCCAAGCGCCCAATTGGTTCATTCATATTCATGGGTACTACAGGCGTTGGAAAGACCGAACTCTCCAAGGCCCTCGCTGAATATCTTTTCAATGACGAGAACGCCATGGTGCGCATCGACATGAGCGAGTACCAGGAGCGTCATAGCGTGAGCCGCCTTATTGGAGCTCCGCCCGGATACGTAGGTTATGAAGAAGGCGGTCAACTAACCGAAGCCGTGAGACGCAAGCCGTACTCTGTGATTCTCCTTGATGAAATTGAAAAAGCGCATCCCGA
>CAYMPU010000143.1:0-10629 GCA_964392375.1 uncultured Ohtaekwangia sp.
TAGCGATCGCTGGGTCGAAAGTTCGGTTGATAACGAGGACGATAGACGGAGTCCAGCCGGGTAGTGTCTGGCTGCTGAATTTGTCCGTGTACAAGCGTGGTCAACAGGAACAACACTAAAGTCGTCCCCAGCCCAAGGGTAAACCGCGTTGTCCCGGATAAGTAGTCCAAACGTCCTCTAAGCGTTTTTTAGAGCCTGTTTTACCAGGTCTTCTAAGCTAATGGTATTTCCTGATTTTCGTAAAATGGCGTCGATGCTATTCTCGGCCGCGGCCCGGGAAATGCCCAGTGTAACCAATGCAGTTAACGCCTCCTGGCGCAGGGTATTGCCCGATGTTCCCGGTAAAGTTGGGCTCCCATCAGGGGCCCCTTTCCTTAGCTTATCCCGTAGCTCCAAAATGAGCCGTTGAGCCGTTTTTCCCCCTATTCCCTTGACGGCCTGGAGCGTCGCAGCATCCTCCCGAAGGATAGCCGCCCGAAGCTCTGCCGGCGGTAGCGACGACAACATAACCATCGCCGTATTGGGCCCTACACCGTTGACGGATATCAGGTTCAGGAACATGGACTTTTCCGCTTCCGTGGAGAAGCCAAACAGCAGGTGGGCATCTTCACGAACATGCATATAGGTGGCCAGCCGGATGTCTTCCTTGTCTTTGATATCGGCAAATGTGTTAAATGAAATCGATGCCTGATACCCAATCCCCCCAACATCAATGATGACATGGGTCGGTTCCTTGTGTATGAGTTTTCCGCGGAGGTAAGCAATCATGGATCAGCTGGGTACTTGACTATACTATTTCTTCACTGCCGCCATGGCAATCTCCTCCTGCACTTGTGCATCGACAACAGCGATAGCGGTCATATTCACTATTTCACGTATGGAACTACCCACTTGCAGAATGTGAACAGGCTTCCGCATCCCTAACAAGACCGGCCCAATCGTTTCGGCGCCACCGATTTCCATCAGGAGCTTGTAGGCAATGTTGGCCGACGACAGGTTCGGGAAGATCAGCGTGTTGGCACCTTCCTTGGAAAGCGCACTGAAGGGATACAACTCACGCTGCAGCTCTGTGTTTAATGCTACGTTGGCTTGAATTTCTCCGTCGATGATCAGGTTGGGATACTTGATTTTGGCAAGGCGAACAGCTTCACGCGTTTTGTCCGGCACATCGCCTTTACTCGAGCCAAAGTTTGAATACGATAATACGGCGATCCGGGGCTCAGCCTCGAAGAACTTGGCGCCACGAGCGGTTACTCCGATAATGTCCACCAACTCCTCAGCTGTGGGGTCTACGTTTACCGTGCAGTCCCCAAAGAAATAGGTACCGTTCTTGTGCAAAACAATGTACATACCCGCCACCCGATTGACGCCAGGGCGCATGCCGATGATCTGGAGCGATGGAAGAATAGTTTTGGAGTAATCCCGGGTTAATCCCGAAATAAAAGCATCGGCTTCACCGAAGTCTACCATCATCGCGCCAAAGACGTTGCGGTCACGTACAGCTCGCTGTGCGTCGATAATGCTTACACCCTTGCGTTGGCGTTTTTCATAGTAGGCCTGGGCATACCGCTCGTCACGTTCCTTCTCTTCGCGTGGATCGACAATGGTGCAACGATCCAGCTCCAGTTTGTGTTCTGTGATGATTTTCTCGATCAATTGACGGTTGCCAAGCAAGATGGGCATGGCGATACCCTCGTCCTGAAGAATTTGGGCTGCTTTCAGAATCTTGGGATTCTCGGCTTCAGCAAACACGACACGCTTGGGCGATTGTTTTGCGCGGTCGATCAGGTTGGTGATTAGCTTCTGATCAATGCCAATACGCTTCTGCAATTGCTGATGGTACAACCCCCAGTCCGTGATGGGATATTTGGCAATACCTGAATCCATGGCCGCTTTGGCAACGGCGGGGGCAATGGTGGTGATCAGGCGGGTGTCCATTGGCTTGGGAATAAGATAATCCCTGCCGAATTCGAGTTTCTCTGCGCCGTACACCATCATCACACTGTCGGGAACAGGTTCCTTGGCCAGCGTGGCCAGTGCGTGCACAGCCGCGTGTTTCATGGCCTCATTAATTTCGGTTGCCCGGACATCGAGAGCGCCGCGGAAAATGTAGGGAAATCCCAATACATTGTTCACCTGGTTGGGATGATCCGACCTTCCTGTTGCCATGATCAGATCAGGGCGGGTTTTTCGGGCCAGGTCGTAAGCGATCTCAGGGTCCGGATTGGCCAGCGCAAAGACGATCGGGTTCTTCGCCATCGCAAGCACGTCCTCGGGTGTCAGGATGTTGGCTTTCGAGAGTCCAACAAAAACATCGCAACCCTTCATGGCCTCCTGCAATGAGTTAAGTTTTCGGCTGGTTGCAAACTCCGCCTTGATGGAATCGAGATCTTTGCGGTCTGTGCGAATGACACCCTTGCTGTCGCACATGATGATATTTTCCCTCTTAAGCCCCAAGGCAATGTACAGCTTGGTGCACGAGACGGCAGCAGCGCCGGCCCCGTTTACGACCATGATGATTTCGCCTATCTTCTTGCCAACCAGCTCGAGACCGTTGAGCAAAGCAGCGCTCGAAATAATGGCCGTACCATGCTGGTCATCATGCATGATAGGAATCTTCATCTGTGAACGAAGCACCTGTTCAATCTTGAAGCACTCGGGCGCCTTGATATCTTCCAAGTTAATGCCGCCAAACGTTGGCTCAAGCGACTTGACGATCTTAATGAAGGCGTCAGGATCCGTCTCGTCGATTTCAATGTCGAAACTGTCGATACCAGCGTATTTCTTGAACAATACAGCTTTGCCTTCCATGACAGGTTTTGCGGCTTCCGGACCGATATTGCCAAGGCCAAGCACGGCAGTGCCATTGCTGATGACCGCCACGAGATTTCCTTTGGAAGTATACTTGTAAACATCCTCTTTGTTGACGGCGATTTCCTTGCAGGGTTCTGCAACCCCGGGTGAGTAAGCAAGGGCCAGATCAAGTTGCGTGGTAAGCATCTTGGTAGGCACAACTTCGATCTTGCCTGGCTGTCCTTGGGTATGATAATTCAGGGCGTCTTGTTTCCTTATTTTGATGGACATGGGATTGGGTTAAAAGCGAGCTAAGTTAGCAGATTCATTGCAAAAAATACGATTTTAGCTACCCCTGGGCCTGGCGAATGGGGGTTCAGGAAAATAGAAGCAAGCAGGAAAGCTTACTGCTTTGGCTCTTCCTGGGCAGGCAACTGCCGGCTCGTCTGGAATGTAAACAAGATGGCCTCCAGCTCACGCATAATCTCGCGCTGATCACGTGAAGGACTGATGGTAAAGCCCTCGATATAGTAAAATTGCTGTGTGCCCTCGTCTACCATGGCATAGCCCAGAAAGGGACCGCCGACGCCGGGGTTGTGGGTTCGGAATAGCCCCCGGAGTTGTATGGCAAATTGACCGTTAAAAGTGATGGTGTCCGCAGTGACCGGAATATAGGGGATGGTTGTCTCTGTGATAATGTAGGAATCCGGATCATCAGGATCACCATAGAGATACTTGCGGCAAATTTCGTTGCGGAATTTGATCAGGTTTTCCCGGCTGAAGTCGGTCTGACTCGTATACGCCTTGCGCGCAATGAAGATATCCTTATCGTCACGTGGATTGATTTGTCGGGCCCACAGAAAATCCGTTGATTTATCAGCAAGCTTATAGCCGAAGGGAATCTTCATGGAACATTGAAATTCTTTCACCAGAATATTGGAGATGCCTTTCATCTGACCGGCCTTGAACAGAGAGTTGCTCAGGCGTTCCCGCTCCCGGAGATCAAAATAGGAAACCAATAGTCCGCCTTTCTTTCGCAGGTTGGCGGCAAGCGTGGCTTCATCCCTGCCAAACACATATGCAACCTCCTGCCCCCGGGCGAATACATTCGCGGCAGTCGTCATAAACTGTTCGGGAGTCTGTTGAATTTGGGAAATCGATTCGGGTGTAAAAAGCCGACGGATCATGGAGGCCCCCTGTGTGCGCTGGTCGAGCGTCATTACATAGATCATATTCCGCCGCTCCTTGAGGATGTAGTTCAGCTTGCGTGCATCAACCCAGTGAATACGGAAGATCGACTCGGTCCTTGGCAGCCCGGGCATTTCAGCGGAGAGGATCGAGTCCAGAATGTCGCCCAACAAGCCCTTGCGCTGAGCGGAATCCATGACCACATACAACGCGCCTACCTCACCCTTGGCTTGAGCAAGATTCTTGGTATCGCTGCTGCAAGCAACACCAAGGAGGACAAAAAACAAAAGAAGATATCTCATGAAGATGTAACCTATAATGTCATTCCGGGAGATTCGTCACACCCGGGGGTGCAAAGATCGTCTACTTTTCCGGGTTGAGCACGGCCTGAAAGTAATTGTTCATGTTGAAGTACTTTCGTGCCCGCTCCTGAACGTCTTTTGGTGTGATTTCATTCATACGCTTTTCGCCTGACAAAATGTTAGCGGGATTGGTGCCCAGCTCCACGCTCCGCTGCAAGGCATTCATCCAGTAGCTGTTGTCTTTCAGGCTTTCCTGGTACTTCTTGCTGTAGGCCTCCTTGACCTTGTTGAGATCTTCAGCGGTTGGACCTTTATCTTTGATTTTCTGAATTTCTGCCAATGCGGCGGTGATGAGCATCTCTACATTTTCCGGTCCGCAGGGGATGATCATGTTGATGGAGTAGTTGTTGTAAGGGTTCTTGTTAAGTCCTCCGCCAATTTGTGCCGTATAAGCGCCGCTCAGTTTTTCGCGCAGTGTTTCCGTCAGCTTGATGTCCATCAAATCGAGGAGTGCCTGAAGTTTGAGCTGCTCTTCAGCAACGAAGGGCGTTTCACCCGTGAATGAAATGGAGATCAGGCTTTGTGGCTCAACGCCCTTGCGAATCTCCTTCTTCACCACACCTTTCACTGGCCGCACACCGAGGTCCTTAAACGTTGGCGAAGGACCCGCCACGGAGGGTAGCGAACCGAGGTAGGTTGTCACGAGGGTTTTCATGGCAGCCATGTCGAAGCTACCAACAATGAAAAAGTTCCAGCCGCGGGCATTGCCATAACGTTCCTGGTAGATGGCCATCACGCGGTCAAGCGATACGTTATCAAAGTCCTTCGGACGCGGGAACCTCGGAGCGCGAATATGCATGTTGTACATCATCCGGCTGACGGAATCCTGAAAGATCGTCCGAGGGTCACTGAGCATATTCTGAATCATGCCCTGTTGACGGGACTTGAAGGATTGAAAAAGTTCTTCATCCTTTCTGGGTGAAGTAAAGTACAGGTGCACCAGTTGCAGCATCGACTCAATATCGGCCGAACCGGACTGTCCGGACACACCTTCGGTCAACGACGACATACGGGGGGATGCGCTGGCCGTCTTGCCGGCCAAAACCTTCCGAAGGTCAGTTGGGGTGAAGTTTCCAACACCCATTTGTGAAACCATGGACGTCGCATATTGAGCATTGTGAATATCTGCATCGCCATACAGGGAGCTACCGCCAAACCGGAAGCCCGAAAGCACAACCTGATCGTTCTTAAAGTCGGTTTGCTTAAGCATCACCGTAACGCCATTCTCCAGCGTTATCTGCGTAACGCCGAGCTCCGCCAGCTGCTTTTCGGCAATCACCTTACCGGCTGCAGGGGGTGCCGTCATCAGTGCGGCCGCAATCACCTTTTCCTCGAAAGGTGTTACCGGGAGGGTCTCGGCGCGTGAAACGGCCGCCAGCAGCTCCTCATTTGTAGGCATCGGAAAATCAGCTTTAACCGGCCCCTGCAAGAGCACCAGTTTCTTTTCAGATGAGGAGGGAATATTCTTCGCGGCATAGTCATTGATCTCCTGAAGGGTGATGCCATCCATAAACTGTTTGTAATAGGCATACTCGTTGGCAATTCCCGGGATGGGTTCGCTGTTGAGGAAATTTCGTAAGTATTCTTCCGCATGGTCTGCCGATTCCGTTTTCTCGCGCTCATTGTAAGCGCGTTCCATGTTGCGCAGGAATGACTTCTTGGCACGGTCGAGTTCAGCCGGTGAAAAACCATACTTACGTGCCCGCTCATTTTCTACAATAACCGCCTCGATGGCCGGTACGACTCCGGCCTTTCCAATGGCAGAGAAACCAAAGTAGGACTCATAACCATGTACAAATTCACTCTCACCGCTACCACCAAAAAGGAACGGAGGGTTCGCTTTTTGAGTGAGTTCCTGCATCCGGAGATTCAACATTTGCCCCGAGAGTGACTTTACGATGCTCTGCCGATAGTCACCCAGTGTTTTGGAAACCCTGGATTCTTTGGTGGCATAGAAAATCTGAAGGATGTGGTTGGTTGCCTCAGCATCAGTTACAACCAGTCCTTCCGATTTTGTCCGTGATGGTACCTTGGCGTATTCACGTGTGCGGGGTTTAGCAGGAGCCTTCAATTTGTCGAAGTGCTTCCGGATGAGCGCTTCGGCGGCGGCCGGCTCGATATCACCAACAACCACAACAGCCATCAACTCTGGCCGATACCAATCCTTGTAAAAGCGCTTGATGGCTTCAGGTTTGAAATTTTTCAGGACCTCCGGTGTCCCGATCGGAAGACGCCTGGCGTACTTCGATCCCTCAAGAATGTATGGAAGCGATTTCTTGTTCATCCGTTCCTCGGCACCTTTACCTAAACGGTCTTCTTCCAGCACGACTCCGCGCTCGTTGTCAATTTCTTTACTCTCAAACAACACGCCGCTTGCCCAATCTTCAAGGACCAGGAATCCCTTCTCCAGGTTTTCCGGCTTGTCTGTAGGTATTGGGAGAATGTATACGGTTTCGTCAAAACCGGTATAGGCATTGAGGTCGGCACCAAATTCTACACCGATCGATTGCAGATACGAAACCAGGTCATTCTTCTTGAAATGTTTCGAGCCGTTGAAGGCCATGTGTTCGGTGAAGTGAGCCAGTCCCAGCTGGTCGTCATCTTCGAGAATCGAACCGGCTTTGATGGCCAGGCGCAATTCTACCTTCTTTTCCGGTTTACTGTTCTTCCGGATATAATAGGTTAATCCATTGGATAGCTTTCCCATGGTGATCTCCGGGGCGATGGGAAGGGTTTCGGTAAGGGTCTGCGAAAAAACAAATGGGCTCAGCAATAGGAGACCGACAACCCATGACGACACAATTTGAAATTTCTTCATATGGTAAATTGAATATTGTAGGAGTCGAAAAAAATCTAATATCCCCATTCGCCGGCAATGAGCGATTGCATTACAGGATGAATTTTCCCGGCAGCGCAGATTTGTCTTCCGTACAGAAAATCAGTACCGCCACTGAAATCAGTGACGATGCCTCCGGCCTGCTGTACAATGAACGCGCCTGCGGCAACATCCCAGGGATTCAGATTATATTCAAAGAATCCCTCAAACCGTCCCGCGGCCACGTAGGCAAGGTCTGTTGCCGCGCTTCCTAGTCTGCGCACGCCGTGTGATTGCTTGAGGAACTTGCGGATGATGTTGAGATAGGCTTCCATCTTTGGGAAGTCGTAGTAAGGGAAACCCGTAGCGAAAAGGCTTTCATTGAGCGAGTTCACGGAGGACGCCCGAATTAACTGATCGTTGCAGTAGGCAGGGTGCCCCTCGACGGCGTGAAACATTTCCTTTTTTGTCACTTCGTAGACGACTCCAAGTACAGGTTTGTCGTTCAAGGTCAGACCGATGCTGATGGCAAACGGCGGCAGTCCGTGGGTGAAGTTGGTAGTGCCGTCCAGGGGATCGATGATCCACAAATAACCATTGGAACTTTCTACAGAAGCACCCTCTTCACCCAAAATACCAGAACCGGGAATGAGCTGTGATAACGTACTAACCAGCTTCTTTTCTGACTCCTTGTCCACATAGGATACCAGATTGTTAAAACCCTCCTTCTGAAGAATCCGGGATTTGTCAAAGGACAACCCTTCCACACGGATAAATTCGCCCACATCATGACACACGTCCATGACATGTTGTTCAACGGTGAGCAAATCAATCATCGTCTATTGGTTTGATGCTTAACCAGGGTGAAAAGCAGAATTAATGTCGATATCCAGGCGGCCGTGCGAACGGTCAGCTCGCCGCGCGCAAGATAGGTAACATCTGCTTCCGGCGGCAGCCCCCCGTATAAATTGATCATATCCTGACGGGTTATGGGGGACATGGTCAATATATACGAATAGATCGCGGGACCTAACCACAAAACTAAGGCAGCAACCAGCCAGCCCCAATGAATGGCCTTGTCGTGCAGAAAGGTCTCGTACCAACACCAATTCACTACCAGCACCCATAACGATGCGCCGAGGTATCCAGTATGTACGGTCCACCGCAACCAGTCTCCCTGAAGAGCAAGGGTGTCGGCCAGAAACATCCCTTTTTCAGGTACCAACTTCAGCATCAGATATTCCAGGGCGAGCCAAAAGAGAATGAGCGTAATTTTGCCCGTGCGGATACCCAGGGTTTGCCGGACCCATGCATGGCACACGAAGGCCAATGTGAAAGTGATCGCCGACACCAGTGCCATGACCACCGAGGCATCTCGCAGGAACGCGTAGAGCACAAAGGAAACCCCCAGAGCAAGCAGGACGAGTTCCATTTTTTCGAAGATCGGCCCTGCGGTTTCTGATGAATCGGCGAGGGCAAAGAGGGGAGCCAGGCCCAGGAAGATGAGTATAGGAAAGGGTGCCATGAGCCATCCCGCAGCGAGCAGGACGGTCGCGACAACCACCAATAGCAGCGGTGAATAGCTACGCGTCTTTTTTCCCATCGATGACGATTACAATTTCTCCTTTCACTTCTTTCTGCGAGAAGTGTGATAGCACTTCCTCCATCGTTCCCGTCACCGTTTCTTCGTGCACCTTGGTCAGTTCACGGGACACGGAGATTCTACGGTCCGGGCCAAATAATGTCTTCATTTCCTCCAACGTCTTCACAAGACGGTGCGGTGATTCGTACACAACAACCGTGCGATCTTCCTCAGCCAACCGTTTGAGCATCGTTTGCTTGCCTTTCTTATGCGGAAGGAACCCCTCGAAGACAAACCGGTCCGTTGGAAACCCGGATTGTACAAGGGCAGGAATCAATGCCGTGGGCCCGGGCAGGCACTCCACGGTCAAACCGGCTTTGATGGCTTCACGAACAAGGAGAAAACCAGGGTCGGAAATTCCAGGAGTACCCGCGTCGCTGACAAGGGCCAGGACTTCTCCGCCCTGCATCCGCTCAATCAGTTTCTCAAGGGCTTTGTGCTCGTTATGAATGTGAAAAGACTGGAGTGGTTTCTTGATTTCGAAATGAGCCAGGAGCAATCCTGAAGTTCGGGTATCCTCGGCAAGAATACCATCTACGCGTTTGAGCGTCTCCAGTGCGCGCAAGGTGATATCGCCGCGGTTGCCGATCGGTGTAGGGATCAGGTAGAGGGAGACCTTTCTATCCACGGTTAAACCAATTTATCAATGGCCTTTGCCAGCAAGCGGTCCTTTTCGGTCACCGTGTTACCGGCATCGTGTGTGCTAAGTTCAATAGCTACCTGATTCCAAGTGTTGGTCCAGGTTGGGTGGTGGTTCATGGATTCGGCCAGCAGGGCCACACGTGTCATGAAGGCAAAGGCCTGGCTAAAATCAGCGAACAGAAAGGTTTTCTTCAGTTTGTTGTCGGCTTCCGTCCACATACGCGGTTGATTTACAGTTAATGTTACGCAATTTTCTCCTGACCGCAGGGCCAGAACGAGCTCATAATGCGACGATGCCTTCGATGACCGAAACCTTCTTATAGACTTCGATGACCGACTCGCTGGAGGGCATCATCATCTGATAGGTCAGGCTGATGTAATTGCCTTTCTCGGACTTCTTCTCCGTCGATGCAATATGGCGCGGGAAGAGCAGACGGAGTTCTTCTTGTTTGTCTGAAGGCACAATGAACTTGAACATATACAACGCTGGCCAGGCGTAGTGCTTGTCGAGTTTTTCCTGAAAAGAAATGAACCAGTTTGGGTCCATAAAATGAAAAGACCGCGGCCATCCGGGGGATTGCCGCGGTCTGTCAGTGAGTGGATTAATAGAACTTGTAACGCTTGTCTTCCATTTTGGCGGCCTCCTTGAGTGCCTCCGTGATGTAATAGCCTCCGCGGCTGCTGAGGGTCTGAAGGAGTTGGTTCTTGAACATACCAAAGTCGCCGATGGCCGGGGCCTCGGTCTTGTTCTGGAGTTCAAGAATGACAATGCCGTTTTCTCCAGCCAGCGGGAGTGAGCGCTTGCCACTCTCCAGCGAAAACACGGAACCGACAATTACGGGATCAAATCCTACGGAAGGGATTGAGTTGCTGTTCATCTTCAGATCGCTGGAGCTGTTGACCACCGCATCACGCGAATAGAGTTTTGTGAGTTCCTCAAAGGGTTCCGTCTTGCCCTTCAGCTGGGCCTGAAGGTATTTGCCTTTCGCCTCGTTGCGCACGAGTGGTGTGATCTCTTCTTTTACTTTGTCGAAGGCCTTGAAGCCCTTCTTCGTTTCGCCGGTCATCACAGCCACGACGTAGGTAGTCGACAAGTCAAAGACGGTAGACACGGTTCCAACTTCAGCCTCGCGGAACAGCCATGTCACGATTTGGCGTGCATCGCCAAGGTTGTTGATGCGGCGTTC
>CAYMPU010000144.1:0-19389 GCA_964392375.1 uncultured Ohtaekwangia sp.
AATTTCATGCTGCCTGTTTTGTTTGGGAGCATGGGTGAGTCCCTGTTTTATATCCAGTCCGGAGTTATCTTCTTTGTTGCCGTTTACTTCTTTGGCAAGCGCATCAGGAAACTTCGGCAAGAGATCCACAATGGAAGGAAGTTGGTTGTGGTGGGGAATGTGTCGCGCTGGACGCACTATCCATACAATGAAAATGACTGCGTGCTTTATGTTGATGAAATCGCTTTTCGGGTGAAGCCAGCAGTATTCGACAAGTACCTCATTGGCGATGCGATAGAGGCTCATCTGTTTGAACCATGGAAGAATACGCTGTTGTTTGAGAAGAAGATTGAGAAATGACTGCATGGGTTGCCTTTAGCACACTCTTCAGCAAATGGATACGTCCATGAAGTTATTGCGGTTGGGATTGTGATCCCATAGGATAGCCCCGAACGCTTACTTGTTGACGAAAGACACGGGGTGTCATGTGTTTCTTCTTGATAAATATCCTGTTGAAGTACGTGAGGCTGTCAAACCCCGATTGATACGCGATTTCATTGATGGGCTTGTCGGATTCAATCAGCCATTCACAGGCGTTTCCGATCCGTATCGTGTTGATGTAATCGGTAAATGTTTGCCCCGTAGCGCGTTTGAAGAATTTGCAGAAAGCGCTTCTCGATAGGTGCACCAGCGCTGCCGCTTTTTCAAGGGATACGTTTTCTGTTGCGTGCTTCTGTAAGTATTGGCAGATGATGTTGATGCGCTTCTCATTTTCAGTACCTCGCACGGGACGAAAGTATGGCGATGCCAGCGGCTTTGGCTTTTGATGCGTTAGCTGCTGCAGAATGAGCAGAAGTGCTGTGACTTTCTCTACGCCGGATTTGTTCGGAAGATCGGCAATGTGCTCAGCCAGTTCCTGCGAAGAAAAGGCCATGCCGAAGGAGGCGGCGGAGAGGAGCGAGCCGATTTCTTTGAACTCGTGGAGTTGCAAGAAGGGCTGTATAAACGAATCGGAAAACTGAATGACCACGGCGGATACATGCTTGCGCTTCGTTGAGGGGTTGCTCACCCAGGTGTGTGGCAGATCAGGCCCGAGCAGCACGAGGTCACCGGCTTCGTAGTTCTCGTAACGGTCACCGACCAGTCGCTTTCCGTTTCCCTGGGTAATCAACGTCAATTCATACTCAGGGTGATAATGCCATTTGAACTTAAAGGAAGGTATCGTCATGCTGTAGGCCAGGAATGACTGGTTCCCCTTCTTGACTTCAATATCTTCATACAGCGCCTTCATACCACAATAATACTGTGAAACGGCAGTATGATTGGCGTTGCTTGTCAATATAGTGCTAGTATTTTCTTTTAAAGTGCCATTGCCCGGGCCAACGGTACCCTACATTTGAAGAAAGAGAAATACCATGACTGCCGTCCCCGCCTCATTAACCCCGCTTTTGGAACAGCCCTATGCGCTGACCTCCCAACAAATTGAGCTGTATCAAAAGAACCGATGCATTAAGCTGAAAGGGGTGTTTGATCGTGAAGTCATCTCGTTCTTCAACAAGGCCATTACGGAGAAGGTAGCGGAGATGAGCCAGTCAACGGCGCCATTGGAAACCAGAGATACATATGGGAAAGCGTTCTTGCAGTTGTTTAATCTCTGGCGGGAAGATGAGCGGATCAAGCAGTTGGTATTCAGCAAGCGTCTCGCAAAAATCGCTGCCGACCTGATGCGGACAAACGGCGTCCGACTGTATCATGATCAGGCCTTGTTCAAGGAAGGTGGTGGTGGAATTACACCCTGGCACGCGGATCAATACTACTGGCCGCTGGAGACCGATAAAACCATAACGGCCTGGATACCCCTGCAAGAGACGCCGTTGGAAATGGGACCCCTGGAGTTTAGCGCTGGGAGTCATCAGATCGTTGAAGGACGCGAGTTGGCCATTGGCGATGAAAGCGAAACGATCATCCATCAAAAGCTGAGAGTCACCGACTTCAAACACGTCGTGGAGTCGTTTGATCTTGGGGAAGTGAGTTTTCATTCCGGGTGGGTATTCCATCGGGCAGGCGCCAATACTACGAATCAGGTACGGAAAGTAATGACGGTAATCTTCATGGATAGCGATATGAAGTTGAAGCATCCGGAGAATGACAATCAAATCCGCGACTGGAATACCTGGTGCCCGGGGGCGATCATCGGCGAGGTGATCAACAGCCCGATCAACCCCATACTTTACCAACAATCTTCGGATGGAGATTAAATTCATTTGTCCGTACTGGGGGCAGGAAGGAAGCACGGCTGCCCATTTCTTCCGGAAGGTACTTGAAGCTGGTTATGATGGCGTGGAGATCAACATGCCCGAGTCACCGCTATTTGTGAGGGACTTCCAATCAGAACTCAATCACGTTCGGGAGACAAGAAAGGATTTTGTCTTCATCGCGCAGCAGGTGCTCTCTTCACGACACGAGCGGGTCACGGAATATATTGATCGCATGAGGGCGCGTCTTGAAGAATTGGTGGCGCTTAAGCCAGACTTCATCAACAGCCATACGGGAAAGGACTATTTCTCATTCGAGGATAACTGCAGGGCTATTGAGGTGGCGGAAGACATTGCTCAACGTACTGGCGTTCGTATTCTTCATGAAACCCATCGGGGGCGCTTCGCCTTTCATGCCGCCTCTTTGCTTCCCTACCTGGAGCGATTCCCCAAACTCCAATTGACGGCCGACTTTTCACATTGGTGTACGGTTTCGGAAAGTTTGTTGAACGACCAGCAGGAGCTGTTGAAGAATATCATTCCCTTCGTGTATCATCTCCATGCCCGCGTTGGCCATGCACAGGCGCCACAAGTGAATGATCCGTTTGCTCCGGAATGGAAAGCGCACAGGGAGACCTTCATGGGCTGGTGGCGGTTGATTCTGGAGACACGTCGAAAGGCCGGGGACTCCATGTTCACCATTTGCCCTGAATTTGGACCCGTACCTTATATGCCGGCTATGCCAGTTACCCAAGAGCCTCTTAGCGACCCATGGGCAGTTAATGTCCGAATGAAGGACTTGTTGCAAACAGAATTTGACTCAACCTTAGTCCCTATTCAATGAAAGTATTTTCCGGAATGGGTACGAAGCATAACTGGATGATGATGCTGATCAAATGTACCTGCGCGCTGCTGGCTGGTTTAACGGGAAGTGATTGCCTGGCGCAACAAGCACCCTTTAGGAAGATCAGTGGTGTTTTAGAAAAGTACAAGGTGCTGCCACTCGGTGAAGTCAAGCCAGAGGGCTGGATCAAAGAACAAATGGAGCAAAACCTGAGTGGCTTTACCGGTCATCTCGATGGACTGGCGCCGGATCTTCTGGTGGATGATGATATCTATGGCAAGAATAGGCTTTCGAAAAAGGTAAAAAGCAAGGACGTAGGAGCGCTTGGCGTAGCCGGCGATTGGCAGGTGCAGTTTTTGTGGTGGAACAGCGAGACGCAGAGCAACTGGAGGGATGGGTATATCCGGAGCGCAATTTTAACGAACGATGCCCTTCATCTTAAAAAGGTTGAAACGTACGTCAATCATATTCTTGCTACCCAGGATGCTGATGGTTATCTCGGGATTTACGACAATGAATTGCGGTATCGGTTCAAGGATGAGAATGGTGAGCTGTGGGCAAAGGCGTCATTGTTGAGGGGCTTGCTGGCCTGGTATGAGTATACAAAGCAGGGGACAGTCCTTACCGCGATTGAGCGGGCCGTGCAGAATCTGATGGACAACTACCCAATGTACCAGTCACATCCATTTTACTCGACCAACCCGAATGCGGGAGGGGTGACGCACGGTTTGACCATTACCGATGTATTAGAGAATCTCTATCGAATTACGGGAAAGGAAGTCTACCGTGATTATTGCCTGTTTCTGTATGAAGACTTTTCGCGGCAGACGCTGAATGAGGACGCGCAATACGCAAAGATTGTCGATGATACCGTTTCACTGAAAGGTCATAGCGTACACACGTATGAGCATCTTCGCAGCCTGGCTGCAGCGTATCATGCCTCGGGGAACCCTGCGTTGAAGAGCGCCATGGATCAGTTCATCAGGAAACTGGATGGCGTAACAACAGCATCGGGTGCAGCCGTTGGTGACGAGTGGATTGGTGGTAAGAAGGCCGATGCAACCATGAGGGGTTACGAATATTGCTCCCTGCAAGAATTGATGCATAGTTATGTGGAATTGTTCATCAAGTCGGGCGACTACACCTATGCCGGTCGCGCAGAGAAATTATTCCTGAACCCGGCACAGGGTGCGCGTCACCCCAATGGTACGTCCATTTGCTACCTCAAATCCGATAATTCGTACTTCTTAAAGGGTGGATTGAATGGAGATCAGTCCGATAAACACCAAACCCGCTATCGCTACTCACCCGTTCACAAAGAAGCGGCAGTCTGTTGCGTGCCCAATGCCGGCCGAATGGCTCCCTACTATGTGCAAAGCATGTGGATGAAGAGTGAGAACAGCCTTGTGAATGGACTTCTGGGCCCCAGCACAGTGGAGACCATGATGAACGGGAAATTGGTAACGGTTAAGGAGAGCACCAACTATCCATACGACTACGCATTCAAGTTCACGGTCACGACGACCGACAACAGGTTCGCTCTAAAAATCCGCAAACCCGAAGGTGTATCAAAGGTTGTAGTCAGCAAACCCTATACCGAGGAGGATGGATTCATTCTGATCGACAAGACATGGAATGGGGAAGAGGTGGTTGAAATGACTTTCCATCCTGAAGTGGTCAAGCATCTGGATGTTAACAATGAAGTATATTTTACCTATGGAGCAATGGTTTTGGCTTTGCCCATGGAAGCGATTGAAACCAAAACGAAATCATATCCCATCAGCGGGTTTTATGATCTCAACCACGTACCGGCGTCCTTGGTCGTCTACCAATATATTGGTGAGCCGGTGACTCCGGTAGAGGATGGACTCAAGTTCAAGACCGTGCTATTGAATCCCATCACCAACAAAAGGGAAAGCGTCGCCTTGGTGCCCATGGGAAAGACGATTCTGCGGCAAGTGACTTTTAAGAGTCGAATCAAGTAATAGGGCCTACGAGATAAAGGAAGCCTGCTAAAGTGGGCACTAAACACATCAACTAAATTGAAATCAACATGAGCAAAATCCTGTGTAGAATTATCCTGGTATCTCTTGTGTTCAGTTTGCCTTGGCATGCACAGGCGCAAGCAGATAAGCGTACCAGCCGTTCTGGCGAAGTAATTTATCACGTTTTTTTAAGGAGTTTCTACGACAGCAATGGGGACTTGCATGGCGACTTTAACGGCCTTCGCCAAAAGCTCGACTATATCCAGGATCTTGGGGCAACCGCTATCCTGCTGCTGCCATTGTATGAGGCGGATTGCTACCACAACTATTTTGCGAACGATTTTGAAAAGATGGATCCCGAGTTTGGAACCTTTGAGGAGTATGTCTTGCTCGTTAAAGAGTTGCACAAGCGAAACATGAAGGTCTACATGGACATGGAAACCCAGTACGTTACGTACAAACATGTGTGGTACACCCAGTCCATTAACAATCTATCATCACCCTACAGCAACTACCTGTTGTATGATGATGCGGCGCACACCATTCCCTCCACGATGGTCTTTGGTCTGCGGGAGTTGGTTTCGTATGATGGGAAGGTGGTGCAAGTCACTACCGTAAATCTGAAGAGCAAAGACGTATTGAATTATAATGTGGGTCTCTTTCGGTATTTCATGGATCCCAATAAGGATGGCGTGTTTGACGATGGGGTGGATGGTTTCCGGCTTGACCATGCCATGAATAATCTGGATGACAAGCAGGCGCTGACCAATCTCTTTGTTGGGTTTTGGGATCCATTGATTCGGGAGCTGAAGAAGACCAATCCGTTGATTCGCATTGTTGGCGAGCAGGCTGACTGGAATGATTACGGGTATGACTATTTTGCCCGCGCCGGAGTGGATGAGATGTTTGGGTTTGGTTTGCAGCGAGCCATACTATCGTTCAATAAGCAGCAGCTTATTCGTGAGGCGGAAGCTGTATTGATCAAGACTCCGACGGGTAAAGGCCAGGTGATTTTTTTGGAGAATCATGATTTGGACCGCTTTGCCTCGCTTGAAACGAATCTGCAAAAGCAAAAGCTGGCTGCTTCACTTCAGTTTCTTGTCGGCGGCATTCCGTCCATTTACTATGGACAAGAGATAGGCATGAAAGGGAAGGGCGCGAATGGTCAGTATGGTATTGGTGATGGCAACGATATCCCAAGACGGGAGGCGTTTGAGTGGTTTAAGACTACCGAAGCAAAAGGCATGACGACATGGTATGCGAATACAGGTCCATGGTGGGTAAACAGAAATATTAAGGATAACGATGGAATCTCGGTGGAAGAGCAGCAGGGCGATCCGAATTCATTGCTTAATCACTATAAGCGGATGATCAAGCTTAGTGCAAGCAGCGAAGTGCTTTCGGCCGGAGCGTATGCTCCTGTTGAAAATAGTAATGAGTTCATTTTTAGTTTTGTGCGCACCAAGGAATCGAAATCCGTATTGATCGCTGCTAATCTGTCCGACCAATCCCAAAAGGTCCAGCTAAAGAGGGGCAAGGAGAAGTATGTTGCCATGGATGGCCAGGTGAAGATCATCAATGGCCAGTTTGAATTGAAGCCTTATCAGGTGGCAGTTTGGGAAGTCAAATAGCATGTGTATGAGGGGGTGATTTATGCTACCGAAGGGTACGTAGCATCGATTCTATTCTTACCTTAGAGACTAGCGAATACTGCCGAAGGCATTGAATGTCTTGCAGCACACGACTAGACCCCTAAATTAAATGGAAGCAATTCAGGACTATTTTACAACGTACAAGCAATCAGCGTGGGAGAAGGATGCGGGGCGCATGATTGCATTGTACGACGACCATGTGGTGATTTTCGATATGTGGGAGCAGGGATTCCAAACGGGCCTGGCGGGATGGTCCGTGGTCATCAGGGATTGGTTCGGTTCGCTGGGCGACGAGCGGGTCAATGTGATCTTTGAAATGATCGACATTCAGGAGGGTGACAAGGTCGGGTTTGCCACAGCTTTGATTTCATTCCAGGCCATAGCCACCGACAATGCTGTTGTCAGAAGCATGAAGAATCGAATTACGGTTGGATTTATCAAGAGGAGTGATGGATGGAAAGTAATTCATCAGCACATTTCGGCGCCTGTCGATGCTGAGCTTAAGGCTATACTGCAGTTTTGAGAGTGACGTTGAAGATCAAGCGATGAGAAAACTAATCGCCACCATGAACATGACCCTCGATGGGTTTTGTGACCATACAGCAATGAACGCGGATGATGAAGTTCATGAGCATTACAATGACGTGTTGAGAAGTGCGGGTACCCTCATTTACGGCCGCACAACCTATCAGCTGATGGAGGACTTCTGGCCAACGGTCGTAGCCAAGCCTACGGGCAACAAGCCAATCGATGCATTTGCAGTGCTCATCGATGACATTCCGAAGATTGTATATTCACGAACATTGAAGTCCGTTGAGTGGAAAAATACAGTTTTGAAACAGGAAGTTAGTAAGGTGGAAATTCTGGAGCTCAAGCGGCAAGACGGCAAGGATATTTTTGTTGGCAGCCCCAGTTTGATTGTGGCCTTAGCCCAGCTTCGCTTGATTGATGAATACCAGCTTGCTGTACATCCGGTGGTTATAGGGGGCGGACTACCGTTGTTCAAAAGCATCACGGAAAGAATTGATCTTAACCTCGTAAAGTCAAAGACATTGGGTTGTGGGGCTGTAGTACTTTATTATAAGCCCGCATAACATGGAGACCAACGTATGGTATATGCGTCCCGTGTTTTTTGTCTCCGACATCCGGAGGGCAATCGGATTCTATGTGGAAACGTTGGGATTCACGAAGAAATGGCACGAGGCCGATGGAAAGGGTACCGTGTGTCAGGTTGATCGGGGAGGATGTGAGATTATTTTGTGTGAAGACGCAGCCCGCACCGATCGTGGACGGGTATTCCTGGAATTGTCGCGCAAAGGAGTTGATGAACTCCTCAAAGAAGTAGAGGAGCGATCCATTTCAACGAAGAAAGCATGGTGGGGGTATGATGTTTTGCAGATTGAAGACCCCGACGGCAACGAACTACTGGTTTGTCTTGAAAATTTGCTATGATGTCATTCTGCAATGTTTTTCTGCGTAACAATCCCACCCTCCACCCGTTAAGGGGGATACTTTAAAACCACTCGAGTGAACGAAAATCCTTTTCTCAAATCGCGTCTCTACATTACGGGAATTGTAAGTCTAGCCATTGGGTCGCTGCTCTTGTGGAATCATTTCCATGGCGGTGTGCCTAGCCATAGCATACTGGCGCGTGAAGACATGCCTTCTATTTCCAATTGGTGGGGAGCTCTGGTCCTGCCGCTGCTTACCTGGTTTCTGCTTTACCGTATCGAGCAACGCCTGCGCAAGGCATCGGCCCCCGGTGGGGCTCCATACCCAAGCGATGTTGTGTTTGGCTTCGCCGGCGCACTATTGTTTGGCATCGTGCTGTCGACGTCGTTCGCGTTGAAGTATGCCGATGTCCCGTTCTTCATGCTGATCAGCATTTTTGTTATCGCCTTGTTCCTGCCCATTTATAGAAGCGAGTACCTGCTGGGGTTTGTCATCGGCATGACGTATGTCTTTGGTGCTGTACTGCCTACAGGGATTGGGTCTATTTTGGTGTTGCTGAGTGCGGTGATGTATCTTGTAGTTCGGCCAGGGATAGTTTGGGTGGTGCGTTTGGCGGTCCCCAATAAGTAGTATATCGGATGGGTTCCCGCAGATTTACGCTGATTTAGTGCGCAGATTTTCGCGGAATTTGTCGGATGGGTTCCCGCAGATTTGCGCTGATTTAATGCGCAGATTTTCGCGGAAATTATCGGATGATTTCCCGCAGATTGTCGCAGATTGAATGCGCAGAATTTCGCGGAAGGGTTTCCCGTAGATTTTCGCAGATTTAATGCGCAGATTTTCGCGGAATTCATAGTGTATTAATCTGCGCGAATCTGCGTGTATTAAATCTGCGGCAATCTGCGGCCCGCCCGCCTGACCAGCCGCCTTAATCATCATGAGGTAATGCCAGGCGGTCGGGCGGGGAAATGCATTTGACCATCCCGATTGTGCTTAACCGGATTTATTCATTATTTGCCGCCACATGAGCCAATCCAAACTTAGTTTCCTCGACCGTTACCTTACCCTCTGGATTTTTCTAGCCATGGCCATTGGTGTGGCACTCGGCAACTTCTTCGCCATAGAGCGCTTCATGGACTATTTCCAGGTAGGCACCACCAATCTGCTCATCGCTGCCGGGCTCATCATCATGATGTATCCGCCGCTGGCGAAGGTCAGGTATGAGCACTTGAGCAAGGTGTTTAAGAACAGAAGGGTCATCTTGCTGTCACTGGTCCTCAACTGGCTGATTGGACCGGTCCTGATGTTTTTCCTCGCCATCATCTTTCTCCGCGACAAGCCGGAGTACATGGTGGGACTCATCCTCATTGGTATCGCACGTTGTATTGCGATGGTGCTGGTGTGGAACGATCTGGCCAAGGGTGACAAGGAGTATGCGGCAGGACTGGTAGCGCTCAACAGCATTTTTCAAGTATTGTTTTACAGTCTTTTCGCCTGGCTGTTCATTACCGTGCTGCCACCGTATTTCGGCATGGAGGGCTCAGTGGTGAATGTAAGTATGGGCGATGTGGCCGAGAGTGTGTTCCTGTACCTGGGCGTGCCGTTTATTGCCGGGTTCCTAACGCGGTACTTTTTTCTCAAGACTAAAGGCGAGGAGTGGTATGTGAAGACCGTGGTACCCAAGATAAGTCCGTTGACCCTGATGGCCTTGTTGTTCACCATTGTGATCATGTTCAGCTTTAAGGGTAAGATGATTGTTGATATTCCCTTTGACGTCGTTCGTATTGCTATCCCGTTGGTCATTTATTTCATCATCATGTTTGTGTTGAGCTTTGTGTTGGCGAAGCGTCTTGGCGCCAATTATGAGGAAAATGCTTCCGTGTCATTTACCGCCACCGGGAATAACTTTGAACTGGCCATTGCCGTAGCGGTAGGCGTGTTCGGCATCAATTCCGGTCAAGCCTTTGCAGGTGTTATCGGGCCGCTCATCGAAGTTCCTGCGCTCATCCTACTGGTGAATCTTGCCTTTTGGTTTAAGCGTCGATTTTACACTTCCGGCGTTTGAGCAACCCCTTTTCGACATCTTCGTTATTTAACCATGAAATTGCAACACCTATTGATCCTTGCAACGTTGCTGAGTTGTGCTCAGCCAAAGAAATCGGAGTCCGCCGATGAGTACATCACTACGTCCTCAGGTCTGAAGTATAAGATACTCGTCGCGGGTACTGGCGAACCGGCCAAGGCAGGTGACGAGATTCTCCTCCGTGAGACCACCTCATATCGCGACGGGACTGTTTTATACTCCAATGAGAATGGCAGTCCGGTGGAAGTCCTGATCGGTGGCAACCAGGCTACCGAGGCCGTGGATGAAGGGTTGCGGTGCATGCAGGTCGGTGAAACGCGTGTAATCATAGCGCCGCCACATTTGGTGAAGCGAACCGGTTACCCGCCGAATGTATCGCCGGATTCGACGTTGGTCATTCGCATGATATTGGATGATATTCTGAAGTAGGTTCCGGCGCGGTTCATAGTAGACGCGAGTCAAAGTTTCCCTAATTTCAGGACTTAATATGACTCCAATGGATACACGTAATACACCGCTCGGAATGGAAAAGACCGAGTTCAGGAAGATCGGCTACCAGCTCATCGATACCCTGTCGGATTTTCTCAGTTCTATCGATCAGAAGCCGATCACTTCAGGAAAGACTCCCGGCCAGATCCAGAAGATTCTAGGCGAGGCCACGTTGCCCGAGAAGGGCCGGCCGGCATCGGAATTGTTCTCCCGGGCATCGGAACTGCTTTTGGAACACTCCCTGTTCAACGGCCACCCGAAATTCATGGGCTACATCACCGGCTCCCCGGCGCCCATCGGGATTTTGTCGGAGATGCTGGCGACAACAGTAAATCCAAATTGTGGAGCCAACGTCCTCAGTCCAATGGCTACGGCCATCGAGAAGCAGACGATACAGTGGCTGGCTGAATTTATCGGTGTGGGTCCGGGCTATGGCGGGATTCTTGTTAGCGGGGGCAACATGGCGAACTTCACCGCCTTCCTGGCAGCGCGTACGGCCAAGGCGCCGAAGAACCTGAAGGAAGATGGACTGAAGAATATCGCGGGTGAGCTCGTGCTGTACTGCTCGAAGGCAACGCACACATGGATTGAGAAGGCAGCGGTGTTGTTTGGCCACGGCTCCAAGGCCATCCGCTGGATTGCGACAGACAGCAATAATAGGATGAAGACCGATGCCTTGGCAGCAGCCATTCACGAGGACCTGCGCAACGGTAAGAAACCCTTCCTCGTCATCGGCACGGCAGGTGATGTGAGCACAGGCGCTGTTGATGACTTTGTGGCGATCGCAGGCATCTGCAAGGCTCATGATCTCTGGTTTCATATTGACGGAGCCTACGGTATCCCTGCTGCGGCGCTGGCGGATCAGAAGGCGTTGTTCGAAAGTATCGGAGAGGCTGATTCCATCGCACTCGATCCGCACAAGTGGCTGTACGCACCGCTGGAGGTGGGCTGCACGCTGGTGAAGAATCCGCAGCATCTCATCGACACCTATAGTTCACATCCCGTTTACTATAATTTCACCGCCAGCGATGATATGCCTGCGACGAATTTCTACGAATACGGCTTTCAGAACTCCCGCGGGTTCCGTGCCCTGAAAGTATGGATGGCGTTGCAACAGGTGGGTAGGAGTGGATATGTCAGTATGATCAACAATGACATCGTTATGGCTAAGCGCTTGTTCGACGCGGCAACCCGGCACCCTGAACTGGAAGCCGTGACGCACAGCCTGAGTATAACAACACTGCGATATGTACCGGCAGGGAATACCGACGAAGGCTATATCAATAAACTCAATAAGGCATTGCTCAACGAGCTGCAGCGTGGGGGTGAAGCCTTTTTGTCGAATGCGGTGGTGGAGGGGAAATACTGCCTGCGGGGTTGCATTGTGAATTTTAGAACAGCGGCAAAGGATATTGACGAGATCATTGATATTATTGTTCGGGAAGGGAGGAAGGTTCATCAAAGACTGAAGAGTTAGCGCCCTCTGCGTGTATTCCTCAGCGTACTTTGCGTTGAAATGCATTTAAACGCGGAGGTCCCGGAGGAATTCACGCAGCGTACACGGAGGATGTACCCCGGAGTTCGTGATACTTGTTATGGGCAGCATACGGCTTGTTGGAATTGGATTATCTTTCATAAGTCAAATCAGCGCCACCGAAAATGAAAGACCTTAAGCGTGCAATTCTGATTTCCTGGCTCCTTGTTGGATCGCTGGATATTCTCGCCGCCATTATGCAGACCCTTCTCGGTGGAGGCAGCATACTCAGGTTAATGCAGTACATTGCCAGCGGTGCATTCGGCGCTGTTGCGTTTGAGGGTGGTATAGGGTATGCAGTAACTGGACTTGTGTTTCACTACTCCATCGCATTGACATGGACCGTCCTCTTCTATTTAGCGTATCCCCGGCTGTCCTTCGGGAAGATCAACAAGATCGTACTTGGCATTGGATATGGCACCTTCGTGTGGTTGATCATGAACTGCGTTGTTCTTCCCTTGTCGAATATAAAGATGGGGGCATTTGATTTGCAACGCGCAATCATTGCCGCACTGGTGCTGATCGTGGCAATTGGCCTGCAGCTCTCGTTTCTGGCCGGCAAGCATTTCTCAGCACATCGTGAATCTTCCGATGGTCAGCGCTGAAGCTTTTAGAAAAATGGCCTTGGCTCTCCCTGACACAACGGAGCAGCCGCATTTTGAAAACAACAGTTTCCGGATAGGAAAGAAGATATTCGCCACGTATGACAAGTCTGTGCATCGCGTCTGTGTGAAATTGTCCGAGAAGGAACAGGACGTGTTCTGCTTGTATGATAGGACGATCATGTATCCTGTCCCTAACGCATGGGGCAAGTTGGGCTGGACGTATGTAGAACTCACCAAAGTTCCAAAGGGTATGCTCGCTGATGCACTCAAGACTGCCTATACGGGTGTGGGGCGTAAGAGCAAAGTGCCGGTGGTGAAAAAGCGGAAAACGAGTTAACTTACCTTTTAACCGAAAGAGTAATGGCAAAAGCGGCAAAGAAACCTGAGGTGTCAATTTCTGATTTGATCAAAAACCTGCCCGCACCTGCGGTGAAGGCGGTCAATTACCTTCGGAAGCTTGTCCTTGCCGTGGACCCGGAAATTGCAGAACATGTCAAATGGAATTCACCGGCCTTTTACTTTGCCGGGGAAATGAAGCCCTTCGATCCCAAGGAATACAAACGGGACCTTATCGTTACAAACCTTCGGGGAAAAGTCATTCTCCTCATCATGCCAACAGGCTCGCGACTCAAGAAGTCTGTTGGGCTGAAGGCGGAAGACTTCAAGGATGGCAGGAGAATCATCACCTTCAAGAACCTCGCGGACATTAAAGCCGGTGAAAAGGAGCTGGTAAAGCTCATTCGCGAGTGGTTGTCGCTGGTGGACCGCTGACGATGGTTCGACTAATTCCCAGCGGCTACCGGCGAGTTGTTCCCTGACACACATACCCACTGACCGTTTCGCTTGGCGTAGATATCATTGTATTGAATGCCTGGGGTGATGGTACCATCCCTCATCGTGAATGTGATTCTGGCATGAACCATGGCCACATCCGGTGCGACAAAGCGGATGATGACATTTTCCAGTGCGTGTGAAAAGATGTTCTGCGTGTATGCCACGGAAGCATCCACCTCATCCAGTATCTCCTCCTTACCCTGAAGCTTTCCGTTGGACGCGATTAGCATGAAATCTTCTGCGAGGATCTTGTTTTGGAGAATGGCTCGATCTCCATTGGCAAAGGCGGCGGCATGCTGGTTATTGAGTTCCCTCAATGTCTTCAGATCATCGGGAGAACCACCATGCGCGAATGCATTTTGTCCGTGGCAGATGGTGGAACAAAGAATGAGGGACAAGACAAGGATGACTGTTTTCATTTCGAAGTTGTTTTGAGGTTGGTCTAATGGGTAGCGTCTGCTGTGGATGGCGGCAGTATCGCTGTGATGTTGGCCGAAACGCACTTCCATTGGCCGGCCCTGCGCACGTAAACATCATTATACTGCGTTATGCCCTTGATCACACGATCGCCATCTCTCATGGCGTAAGGATTCTTGGAGTAGACCATGGCAACGTCGTTGGTGATGAATTGAACCTTGACATCGTCCGCATAGAAGTAGAGGATCTGGTGGAGCCTGGGCTGTCCGAAGCGAATCATGCACTCTTTCCGGGTAACAAGACTGCCGTTGCTGCTCTGCTGCATGAAATCTTCAGCCCAAAGCAGCCGGTTGTACGTAGCGGTATCCGAGTGCATGTACGACCGGATGTAAAGGCTGTTGAGGTATTTTAATTGGTGGAGATCCTCCGCTGTTCCTGGTACCTGGGCGGCGATGGGTAGCGTTGTAAGGGTGAGGATGATGGCCAGACTGGCGGGCAATGTGCAGAGGGTGCTGTTTTTCATTGGATAATGTGAATTATCCGGCAAACATAGCGGGAGGGAGATCTTGAGACCTGCGGATTCTTGCTAAAGTCAGCTGACCAGTTTCCGGTGAGCAGAAGGTGTCATGTTGAAGTGCTGGCGATACGCGTTGTCAAAATGCTCGAGACTGTTGAAGCCGCACTGAAAGGCGATTTCAGTTACTGGGAGCGTGCTGCTCTCGAGAAGAATATGTGCATGGTTAAGTCTTACTTCCTGCACATATTGGTACGGGCTACAATTCATGACGGCCTTGAATATCCGGCTAAAGTGAAAAAGGCTGACGCAACAATGTTCGGCAACCTCTTGCAGACGGATCGCTTCATGGAAGTGACGGGTCAGATAGTCTTTTGCTTTTTCGACTGTTGAAAGATGGTGACGCTTCAGAGCCACAGGGATGGGAGCTGGCGTGGGTTCGTTGCCCAGTACACGCATTACTTTGTCTACCAGTCTTAGAACCCACTCATCCATCAGCAATGTATCAGGATTGGGCAGAAGGGCTTGCTGCAATATCATCCGGTGCAGATAATCCAGGTCGGCCGGGCAGCGCAACAGCAATGAATGCAGGTCTTTGTTCTGAAAGAACCATCCGGCTTCTTTGGCATAGTGATCCTGGAGTGACTGTACAAAAGCAGTGCTTAGGTCAAATACTGAGCATATATCAGGCTGGTTGTCGATGTGGCGCGTGATGTGTTCGGTTCCTGGTTTGGAAACCATTATCCGTCCAACGTGCAGTTCGAGTTCCTTGCGGAAAACCTGGTATTCAAAATAGCCGGATCGAACAAAGCACAGATTGAACGATTGGGAGTACTCCACCCCGGACGTATGGCATTCAGTGCAGCGGCAGCGGTAGTTGCTGATCTGGTAGAAGTCCGACTGATGTAAAGTATGAATCTCCGGGGAATCCATGGGTAAATCTAGCTATTTGCCTCCACGCCAGGGTATCAACGACATGGGGTGTAAATGGTTTCGTGCGATAACCATCTGAAAATACCAAAATTCTATTTAGATTGGATACGTTCGACCCCATTGATGAAAGGATGAAACGAAGAGACTTTGTTATCCTCACAGCTGCCGGTGCAACGGCCATTGCCTTGCCTTCCGCCTACTATTACTTCGGCGATGTTGACTATGACATTGCGCTGACGACGCCGGAATCATTATCACTCATCTGGGACGACCAAACGATCAAGTCCGTGGGCGCCGCTTACCTTCGTCAGGTTCCTGATGAAGCGAGCGTCCGTAATTTGGTTGGCAACCTCCCTTACTCATCCAGCGCAGTTCTTGAGGAAGTGATCAGAAAAGACTTTAACACGGGCAACCACGTGATTGTTGACGGATGGATCCTCTCTGTCACGGAGGCCCGGCAGTGTGCGCTGGCATCCATCGCCGAACCCAAATCTTGAGCTGTGCATATCGACGCAAGAAACCTTCCTGACCATTCGACCATCGAAGGCGACGTCTGCATCGTTGGCGCCGGCGCAGCGGGCATCAGCATGTCGCTCGATTGGATCAACAAGCCCTACAAGGTCATTCTCCTGGAGAGTGGTGGTTTTGAATATGATGATCAGGTGCAGGACTTGTACAAGGGAGAAAATACAGGACAAAAGTATTATCCATTGCGGTCCAGCCGCATGTCATTATTTGGTGGCACCACCAACCATTGGGCTGGCATGTGCGCTCCGTTCGACAACATTGATTTCATCAAGCGCGACTGGGTGCCGAATAGCGGGTGGCCGATAGGCCGACAGGACCTTGACCCTTTCTATGCGCGCGCCTGCGAGAAGCTCAAGCTTGGGCCATATGAATTTGGTCTGGACTACTGGCAGAAGCAGGTGCCTAACCTGAATCCTTTTCCCCTCGATGAGAAAGTGATCTGGTACAAAATGTGGCAGAATAGTCCCGTGAATGGATGGAGTGGAGGACTTGCTAAGGTGTACAAGGACTCCATTGTCAAAGCGAGAAACATTCAGCTGCATACCTACGCTACGATGGTCGATATTGTTGCGAATGAAGGAGTCTCACATATTACCGGGTTGACTGTTAAGAACCATGCCGGGAAGACACATACCGTAAAAGCAAAGCACTTCATTCTTGCCGGTGGAGCTATTCAGAATGCCCGGATGCTGTTGGCAGCCAATACGCAGGCGCCCAAAGGACTTGGGAACGACAATGATGTCGTGGGGAGGTATTTCATGGAGCATCTGGAAATCCATGCTGCGGAGCTTTGGCTGCTACGACCATTCCCAACGGATCTGTTTGAGTGGAACAGGATATGGTGCGAGTTGGCCATCACCGAGCAAGTACAGTCGGAGAACAGGATTTTGAATGGTACTGCCGGACTTGACAAGCTCAGTACTGCTAAACATGCAAGACCGAGGATGGAGACATACCAGAACGAGGATCCCAGAAAGGCTTGGGAAAATATGGCTAAAAGCTGGGCAGATGCTGATAGTCTCGCAAAACTGGAGAGCAAGGGCAGTATTTCCCATGCATATTTGCTTCAAACCCGGTTGGAACAAGCACCGAATCCAGATTCACGTGTAACTCTCAGTAAGGAACAGGACGAACTGGGTGTGCCGCTGGCCAACCTCCACTGGAAGCTCACCGATTTGGATAAACGCAGTGTCCGGCGAATCAATGAGATTATTGGTGAGGAGGTGGGCAAGGCAGGGTTTGGGCGCGTGAAGCTCATTCAAGAGTTCCGCGACAAGAACGATATGTCCTGGCCGGCAGGTACCAACGGAGGCTGGCACCACATGGGCACGACACGCATGAGCATTGATCCAAAACAGGGCGTGGTTGATGCGAACTGTCAGGTGCATGGCATCGGTAATTTGTATGTGGCGGGATCAGGATGCTATGCTACCTCTGGCGCTCCGAACCCAACGTTGACGCTGGTGGCGCTTTCGTTGCGGTTGTCTGATTACGTGAAGGGTAGGATGAATTCCGTCTAGTTTTAGCATATGCTCTGGCGTTCAAATGCACTTCAACGCAGAGAACGCTGAGGAATGCACGCAAAGATCGCGGTGGTCTGTATTTGTTTGCGTTCTCCGCGTGAATTCCTCAGCAGCCTTTGCGTTCAAATGCACGCGAACCTCGAAGGTCTACTTCACCTTCCCAATGAAATCAACGATCGCGGGCACGAGTGTAGCATTCAGCGGCTTGTCGGCCTGCATGTAGGCCTTTATGTTTTCACTGCGTTCCGGGGGAGCATCACGAAGAACATGGTTCATCCCATCAATAGCAAGGTACCTTGCGTCAGGGCGGGCCTGCCGTAGTGCTTCGGCATCCTTCATCGAAACCTGTATGTCTGTTGTGCCCTGAACAATCATCACGTTCATGGTGAGTTCTCGGATCACCTTGGCAGGATCATACTTCATCCAGGAAATCAAAAACGGCTGAACACTGGGCCTGAACAAGCTCATCAAAAGCGGATTAACCTGTTTAGGTCGCCGCCCAAGTTTGAGTGTGTCGATAATGTTATTGGCATTCTTGATTAATTCCTGCGGGTTGTTTGGATTGGCCATGAGTTGCTCACGCAATACCACATCGATAGGTCGTCCAGCGCCTGCCAATGAGACGAAACCGTCAACCTTCATCTGCTGAGACGCAAGCATACCCAGCAGCGAGCCTTCGCTGTGGCCCAGCACGACAACTTTTGTAAATCGGCTATCAGCCTTCAGTTGAGCCAACCAACTGGCTGCGTCGTTGGAGAAATCTTCAATGACGAGTGACTCTTCATTCTTCACAGCCACTGTACTTTGACCAATACTGCGCTTGTCGTAGCGGAGCGATGCGATACCCTGGGCAGCGAGTCCTTCGGCCAGCATATTCAGGTAGTCACTCTTCATCATCGGGCTGTTACCGTTACGATCCGTAGGACCAGAGCCGGCGATGATCAGGGCTACGGGCATCCGTTTTATGCCATCGGGGATTAGCAGGGTTCCTTTCAAGACACGTACAGTGGTAGAATCCTTGACAGGGACTTCTTGCCATGTTTGAGCCTGGACATGAATGGAGAATAGGAAGAAGAGGAGGGTGGAAAGGGTCTTCATGTTGTAAAGATAGTAGACCAGGCGTTTTTATTCACGCTGGCCATTTTCTATCCGTTCACGCCATTCCGCGTAACGCCCACCTAACTCATCGCGTTCGCCGACAAGTAATACCCGCCATTCAGCGAAGTCATGGAGTGTTTGATATCCATCAGTTCTACCGGGGGATAGTTCTCGTAGATCTCCTGCTGGCGTACGGCCCGCGCCATATGGACGAACACCACATCTTTTGCTTCATTGGCAATGCGCGTTGCCATTTCCGGTTCAAGTACCGGAATGGCGACGATGACATTCAGCGGAGACTGTGACTTGATGGCCCGAAGACCGGCAATGAGACTGTTTGATTTTGTCAGTCCATCCGCAACCACAATGATGGTTTTGTATCGAAAGGAAGGTCGTGCGTTGGAGCCGTAGATTTGCTTATAATCTTGTTCCATCATCACCCGAAGGCTGGCGACCTGTCCCATAACATAGTCCAGCGGAATATCGTTTATGTCCTCATCGAGAACAACGATGCCGTCGCTCACCGATCCGACGCTCGCGCCCGCCGGCGCCCACGTGCTCTCGGTGTACGCGCAGTATGCGCCGCCGGTGCTGCGCGAGGGTTCGTGGGACACGGCGCGTCCGCAGCTGCTCGCCGCCGTGCTCGCGACCCTCGATCGCTACA
>CAYMPU010000145.1:0-16256 GCA_964392375.1 uncultured Ohtaekwangia sp.
TGATGATTTTGCCATTGGCTCTTCTGGGTGTCGGGATCACACTCATTGGCTTTTTTCCTTCGGTGATCCTCAACCCACTGCAGGGTGCCTTGACTGCATTTGGCAATCTGGACGCGCACTCGACCGCATGGACTGACACGACCGTGGCCCTTCGTGCGATTGGCTGGACCAATGTGGTCTTCACGGCAATTATTGTTGGAACCTACGGTTTGCGCGCTTTGCAACAGTACTGGGTGACGCGAGCCGTAGGTCCAACTTGGGGTTGTGGATACTCAGCCGGAGACTTTAGGCACCAGTATACACCAACATCATATGCCGATAGTCTGGTTGATATCGTTCGCCCGGTGATTTTGTATGAAAAGGAATACCATCCCATCGCTGATAAGGAGGTTTTTCCTGCAGCACGCACTTTTCGTACACACACGGCCGATCGGGTTGAACAATCGGTGGTCACCAAAGTGATTGGCTTATTGGTCAATTACCTGCCGATGGCGGGACGGGCACAAACCGGACTCATTCATCATTATCTGATGTACCCGGTAATATTTATGGTTGTCATCATGCTCTTAACACACTTTAACTATATCTGATATGCTTGCCATTGTTGTCATTTTAGTTGCCTGCGTATTCTTCCCGGGTATTATCATAAAGACCAAAGCGGTCTTCAGTGGTCGCAAAGGTCCTGGAATCTTGCAGCCGTGGCTCGATATCGTCCGACTGCTGAAAAAGGGAAGTGTCTACAGCACCGCTTCAAGCTATGTATTCCAGATTGGAGCGACCATTTACCTTGCTTCTGTCCTGGTCGCTGCGTTCTTCATACCCTTTGATCAACATCCCGCGCTTATTTCCTTCCCCGGCGATTTCGTTATGTTCGCCTATCTATTGGGCTTGGGCCGATTCTTTCTCATCATCAGCGCACTGGATGTCTCCAGTGGATTTGAAGGCATGGGCGCCAACCGCGAGGCGTTTTACTCCCTGCTTGCGGAGCCAGCCTTTTTCATTCTCATGGGATCGCTGGCCATGTTCACCGGATATACCTCGTTCAATGAAATCTTTATTAATCTTCATTATCAGGACTACTTCTCCATCATCATTGCCATCATCGCCGGCTTCGTGCTTGTCAACCTGACGCTTGTTGAAACCAGCCGTCTGCCGGTGGATGACCCGCTGACTCACCTCGAACTCACCATGGTGCACGAAGTCATGGTGCTGGATCACAGCGGCGTAGACCTGGGTCTCATCAAGATTGCCAACAATCTCAAGTTCGTACTGTTCAGTACGCTCAGCGCCAGCTGCTTTATTCCGCAGACCTGGGACCTCGGGCTTCAGATCGCTGTTTACATGGTGCTTCAGGTCGGCTTTGCGATCGGCATTGGTTACATCGAATCATTCCGGGCCCGCAACAAGATGGCCATGAATGCGCAATACATCTTGTCCATATCGGCTATCTCCATGATCCTCATTTTCGTGATCATCATCCTCAACAACAAAATCTGATAATCATGATCAATTTCGTTATCATCCTTTTCATCATCACCCTCATCTACCTGGCCAAGGTGGAGATGGTGAAAAGCTACTATCCGCTCATGGGGCTGCAAGGCGTGCTCCTGTTTGCGCTGGCGCTACTCGAGTTGCACGAAATCAAAGTGGTTCAACTCATCTTCATTCTGCTGGAGACACTGATCTTCAAGGCTGTTTTCGTTCCTGCCTTTCTCCTGCGCATCACCAAGGGAAAAATTCACCGTCACCAACACAGCCCCGTCAAAGGATACTATGCCGTCTTTATTGCGCTGGTCATCATTGTGCTGAGCTTTATAACATCACACGAGATGCACGATGAATTCCTGGATGTAAAGTATTTCACGGCGGCTACATCGTCCATACTCATCGGGTTGTTCATCGCCATCAATAACCGCGACCTGGTTACGCACCTCATCGCCTATCTCGTGATTGAGAATGGAATCTTCCTCCTTTCCCTGGCCCTGGGTTCGGAGATGCCCATGTTTGTCAACGCCGCTATTCTCCTAGACATTTTTACCAGCGTCCTGATTATGGGGATATTCTTCAACCGCCTGAAAGATTACTTCCAGAACACGGACATGGAGCAACTCTCACAACTAAAAGACTGATCGGATGGACATCCTTCTCTTCTTATCCATTACCCTGATCCTCGCGATAGTCACCTACTTCGTCAGGATCATTGCCGTCAGCCACGGCCTGGTCTTTCTTTTCGTTGGACTCATGGTCATGCTCGGTGTATCGCTCTCCGGACATATGGGAGAATCACTTTCCGAATTCTTCTATGCCGACCGGCTGGGGATGATTTTCTATGTCGTGCTTATCGTGGTGAGCCTGCTCTCGGCTATTCACTACATCAAATTTGTCGATGATCGTAAAGTGATTGCAAGTTCGGTAGCCCTGCATAACGCGGGCACGATCTTCTTCACGGGAGCCATCGTAGGCGTTCTCTTCACCTCTCACTTTGGAACATTGTGGGCCTTCATGGAAGCCACGACCCTCGGTGCCTCGGTGCTCATCTATCACAATCGCAATCAGGATTCACTGGAGGCAACGTGGAAATACCTGTTCGTGTGCTCCATCGGCATCGCCATTGCCTTCGCTGGGATTCTTTTCCTCGGACTTGCGGCACACAAAGTGGGCCACATCGACTTCTCGTTTTCGGCAATCAAGATGGAGGCTGGAAGGCTTAATCCGGTATGGCTGCAGGCCTGCTTCCTGCTTGTGCTCACCGGATTCAGTGTGAAGATGGGGCTTGTACCGCTCTTCAATGTAGACATTGATGCCAAGGATGCATCCCCATCGCAAGTTGGCGCGAGTCTTTCCAGCGTACTCATGAATGCCGGTTTTGTTGCTATCTATCGATTCTATGACGCCTTCTCGGGCACCAGCATCCTTCCCTGGATGAACAAGCTTTTGATGATTACGGGGATGGTGTCGCTCTTCTTTGCAGCAGCCTACCTCCTGAAAGTGAAGAACATCAAACGCCTGTTTGCCTATTCCAGCATGGAACACGCATCACTGGTCATGATAGCTTTCTCATGCGGTGGTGTCGGCTATTTTGCCGCCGTTCTTCACCTGATCATGCACTCGCTGGCAAAGTCAAGTCTGTTTTTCCAGGTATCACAGATGCACCGGATTTACGGTAGTAAGTGGGATGATGGCATCGGCAGTTACCTCCGCGTAAACCCCTTGGGTGGGCTGGTCCTGCTTCTGGGCTTTCTTTCCATCATTGCCATGCCTCCTTCGGGTATGCTGATCACGGAGTTGATGATGTTCCAGGCGCTTGTCGCAAAGAACTATTGGTGGGTGGCCATCCTCATATTAATTCTGGTGCTGGTCATTATATATGGTCTGGCTGTCCGCCTACTCGGAATCCTGTTTCTGAAGAAACCTCTGGCACGCATCAATACCAGCGGCGCATCACCATTCGAATCCATTCTCCAACTAGGGTTGATTCTGGCTGTTTTTTACATCGGACTGTTTCGCCCTGAATTCATTGTCTACAACATTGAACTGGCCCTTAAGGCCCTCCCGCTATGAGCACGCAACAATACGCAACACTGAAGAACCATGGGGTGCTGCCCATGCAGGACTTGCCGGTACTGTCCTATGTTGACTATTTTCAAACAGCGGATGAACTCCTTCGAAAGGACGGGCATCACTGTGTCAACTGCTATGGGCATCGTACCTCCGGAAATATCCAACTCATCTGCTGCATTGCTGATGATTTCAACCACACCATTCTGGTATTTTCAACGCTCGTGGATGGAAAACTTCCTCTGGAATCTTTGTCGAAGAATCACTTCCCGATGCACATGTTTGAGCGGGAGATCGCCGAGAATTTTGGAATCGAATTCATTGATCATCCCTGGCCCAAGCCCGTGCGCTATGCATGGAACCGATCCGATCGGGAAAAGGTAATCAACAACTATCCCTTTTATCGCATCGATGGCGGCGAACTGCATGAAGTCGGTGTCGGTCCCATCCACGCAGGCGTTATCGAGCCAGGGCATTTTCGCTTCCTCTGCAACGGAGAAACCGTTCTGCATCTGGAAATCCAATTGGGCTGGCAGCACCGTGGCATGGAGGCATTGTTTCTGGAAAAATCAAAGCTTATCCAGCGCACGGTTCTCTCCGAGTCTATCGCCGGTGATACTGCACTTGGGCATTCATTGGCCTTCGTCAGCATGATGGAATCGCTCGGCAGTATTCCGGTAACTGAACAATTGGAAAACGAACGAACCATGGCGCTTGAACTGGAGCGGATTGCCATGCACATCGGCGATCTTGGAAACGTCAATATTGGCATGGCTTACCAGTTGGCCTCATCTGTTTATGGAACGCTGCGTACGCCAGTCATTAATTATATGCAAACGTGGTGTGGCAACCGGTTCGGTAAAGGACTAAACCGCGTCGGCGGTACACACTATGCATTTACTGACGATTTGCGCGACAAGCTGATTGCCTTGCTTGATAAGGTTGACACCACCTTGGAGCCCATGTCCGAGCGACTATTCTCCTTACCCAGTTTTCTGATGCGCGCCGAGGCGATCGGAAAAGTAACGGAAAACCAAATGCGACTCATCGGGGCTGTTGGTATGGCCGCTCGAGCAGCGGGTGTTCGATCCGACATCCGTCAATCGCATCCATTTGCAGCCTATCAGCGCTACTCGATCGATACGCAGACGTTGCCGCAGGGAGATGTGTGGGCACGCATGATGCTTCGGAATCTGGAAGTCCAGGACTCTAGCCGGTTTGTCCGCGATATCGCACGACGTTGGCAACCGGATGCGAAGCCTACAAAGCCGGCCCAGGAGAAAACACTCGCTTTGAAGCCCAATGCACTGAGTGTTTCCCTCATAGAAGGCTGGCGTGGAGAGATATGCCATTGCGCAATGACAGACGACCATGGATCTGTTGTTCACTACAAGATCAAGGATCCCTCCTTCCACAACTGGCTCGCGTTGGCATTAAGCCTGCGTGATCTGGAGATTTCCGATTTTCCAATCAACAACAAGAGTTATAACCTCAGCTACTGCGGATTCGACATCTAACCGAAAACAAAGGAACCATGACTATACTTCCTGAAATAGAAATACTGAACCGGCTTGGCAAGCAATACATCCCGGATGTCACTGCGCCCAAAGTTCCCGGACCCTTCAAAGGACGCCCTGAAATTTCCACTGAGCCTGTAGACGAAGACGCATTGGCCACACTTTGCCCCACCGGCGCTATCGGCAAAGCACCAGTATCCATCGATATGGGAAAATGCGTGATGTGTGGAGAATGTTCGTTTGCGTTTCCAAACAAAATAAAGTTCACCACAGATTACAAAATCGCCACAAATATCCGGGAGCGCCTGATCATCCAGGAAGGCGATACGTCACCCATCCAGATCGATGAAACCAAAATACGCGCAGAAATCCGATCCCTTTTTGGCCGGTCATTGAAGCTACGGGAAATCTCGGCTGCCGGATCGAATGCCGATGAAGCCGAATTAAATGCCTGCGGCAATCCAAACTTTGATATGGGGCGCTTTGGTATTGAGTTTCTTGCCTCACCCCGCCATTGCGACGGCATTGTCATCACGGGTCCTATCAGCGAAAATATGGCTGATCCATTACGAATTTGCTATGAGGCTGTGCCCTCACCAAAGTTGATCATCCTGGTAGGCACCGACGCCATCAGCGGCGGAATCTTTGCCGGCAGCAAAGCACTGAACCGTACGTTCCTTGACGACCACCCCGTTGACCTTTATGTGCCGGGAAATCCTCCACACCCCTTGACGTTTGTCAACGGTGTTCTTGAACTAATCAGAAAAAGAAATAAGTAATCCTGCAATTGCTATGACGACAACTGAAATCCCCAAAGACGGCCTGGAAGGCCTGAAACAGAATTGGCGCTCGGATGCCTTGTCGGGCTTCCTTGTCTTCCTCCTTGCCCTACCTCTCAGCCTGGGTATCGCCAAGGCGAGCGAGTTCCCTCCTGCCATGGGCGTGTTGACAGCTATGGTAGGCGGCTTGCTGGTGAGTTTTTTCGCTGGCTCCCGACTGACCATTAAAGGACCTGCAGCCGGTTTGATCACCATCTGTGCGGGGGCAGTCACCGAATTTGGAGGCGGTACGCAAGGCTGGCAATTGGCATTGGGCGTGATCGTTGTGGCCTCAGTCTTGCAGATTGGTCTTGGCTTCCTGAAGCTCGGCTCCCTGAGTGACTTCTTCCCCCATTCGGCTGTACATGGCATGTTGGCCGCCATCGGTCTGATTATTTTCTCCAAGCAGATTCACGTGTTGTTGGGTATCGATCCTGCCACATTGAAAGGGCTCGAGCCCATCGAGCTCTATGAAATGATTCCGCACTCAATCATGAATGAGGATCCACGGGTCACCTTCGTCGGCTTGATCTCGCTGCTCATCATTTTTGGTATGCCCATGCTGAAGTTCCCGTTGGCCAAGAAACTTCCCCCACCCATGATCGTCCTGATGGTCACCATCCCCATGGCACTCATCATGGACTTCAAGCACACCGAGCCCGCATTTGATATGGTGAAGATCGGCGACTTCTGGGGAACCGTTGGATTCAGTGCCGACTTCTCAGCCATCGGTTCGTTTGTGTTTTGGAAATACGTCATCATGTTTTTGTTTGTCAACAGTCTCGAATCGCTACTGACGGTAAAAGCCATTGACAGTCTCGATCCCTGGAAACGCATATCCAATCCCAACAAAGACCTTATTGCCGTTGGTGTTGGCAACGGAGTAGCTAGCATGCTGGGTGGCCTTCCCATGATATCCGAAGTGGCTCGCAGCTCAGCAAACATCTCTTTCGGCGGCCGCACACGATGGGCAAATTTCTTCCATGGCTTTTTCCTGCTGGCCGCTATGATCGCTTTCATACCCGTTATTGAGATGATCCCCAATACAGCGTTGGCCGCATTGCTCATTTCTGTAGGTTACCGACTGGCTTCACCCAACGAATTTTTCAAAACCTACAAGATCGGTTCAGAACAGCTGGTCATTTTCGTCACAACAATCATCGTAACCGTAGCAACCGACTTATTGATTGGTGTCGCCGCGGGCGTCGCCATGAAATTTGGCTTCCACATCCTCAATGGCGCGCCTCTCCGAAGTCTCTTCAAGGCTCGCTATGAGTTTTTTGAAGGACCCGATGATTACCAGATCAAGGTCAAGGACTCCGCCATCTTCTCCAACCTGATTGGCTATAAGAAGCTTTGGAACAAACTGAAACCCGGCAAAAAGGTCAGCATCTCATTTGAAGACGCCCGGATCGTGGACCATTCCTTCATGGAGGCACTGCACCACCTTGAAGAGGAGTACCATCACTCCGGCGGTTCGGTGGCTATTCATGGATTTGATAATTTCAAGTCGTTCTCGAATCACCCATTTGCGACCCGCAAGTTTGATCCGGATGCAAAGACGAAGTTCGAAATCAAGCTCAGTCCCCGGCAGATGGATCTGCGCGCGTTTGCCGAGCGTAACGAGTACACTTTTTTTCCACAGAAAGTACGGAGCGCACTGAAATACAGGAATTTCCCAATCCAGCGTGGAATGAAAATCAGTTACGAAGAGAACATTCTTGAGAAATATCTGGAACAAGGCCGGATCAGCGTTTCAGATGTCACCCTTGCGGAAGGTGCGCTATCTTCAAAGAGCGAGACACAAATTACACTCGTGCTCATCACAGAAATCGATGTTCCCATCCCCGAGTTCGCCCTTGAGCCGGAAGGTCTGTTGACCAAATTCTCAGAACTGGCAGGAACCAAGGACATTGACTTTTCAGAACATCAGGGATTTTCAAAAAAATATTACCTCAAGGGTGAGCAGGAAAGTAAGATCCGTGAATTCTTTACCGAAGGAATCCTTAAGTTTCTGGAAAACCGGGAAGACATCCACATTGAGTGCCACAAGAACAAGCTACTTTTCTACAAGAAGCGAGACTTGCTGCAGACCGATGACATCCTGTATACCGAAAAGTTTGCTGAAGATTTTCTGGAGGTGATTGTGCAGGAAAAGGCTCAGACCGCCTAATTTTACCAGTCATGAAGAAAAACACTTTCGCGGTCATCGCGCTCAGTTTGCTGTGCCTGGTGGCCCGGGCACAGGCGCAAGAAACACCCCAGGAGACCGAAGAACTCCGTTATAAGCTGAACCCGTCAGGAACGCACTATATCAAGCTCACCCTCCTCAACCAACTCTGGCTTCGCCAGAATGAAAGCAATCCCGGATCGCTCGTCATGGGCGAGCCCTCCTCCTCAACTTTTGATATCGGCTTGCGGAGAACCCGCTTTCAATTCTATGGTCAACTGACGGATCACGTCTTCTTTTATTTTCAATACGGGTTGAACAACTTCAACTACCTCGCCAACAATTCGGGCAACCGAAAGTTGGTCGCGTTTTTTCACGATGCTCTCCTGGAATACAAACTCAGCAAGACGAGTGAGGCATTGGTTCTTGGCGGTGGCCTGACCATCGCCAACGGTCTGTCGCGCTTCAGCCAGCCCAGCATCGGCACCATCATGACCATGGATGTGCCTGTGTTTGCGCAAGCCACGGTTGACCAGACGGACGAGTTCTCGCGCAAGCTGAGTGTCTTCGCCCGCGGACAAATCGGTCGCCTTGACTACCGCGTAATACTCAGTGACCCGTTCCCTATAACCACCAGCGGCACCGTTAGCACTCCCGTTTCTGTGGTGAATAGTCCGAATGCCTCCTTTGCTCAAGTGGGGCATGAATTGCAGTATCAGGGGTTCTTCATGTGGAATTTCTTTGAAAAAGAATCTCATGTCACGCCCTACATGACGGGCACGTATCTGGGAAAGAAAAAGGTCTTCAATCTGGAGACCGGATTTATCCGTCAGCGCAACGCCATGTGGACAGGAGATGGCACCACGAACACGTTCCACGACATGAGACTCTGGTCCGTTGCCGCTTTTTATGACGCGCCGTTGAATGTTGATAAGGGTACAGCACTATCAGCCTACCTCGGCTATTTTGATTACAATTTTGGGCCTGGCTATGTGCGCTACAATGGAATCATGAATCCAGCCAATGGCCAGTCCATTTCCGCTATGCCGGTCAACAGCCAGGGCAACGCCTTCCCCATGTTTGGCACCGGACAGGTGATCTACGCGCAAGCAGGATACTTGCTGAATAAGGACCTCCTGGGTGAAGGTCATGGAGCGCTGATGCCATACGCGTCGGTGATGTCGGGCAACTATCAACGTTTTGACAAACCCGCAGTGGTATGGAATGTCGGCGTGAACTGGTTTCTGAAAGGACATACCAGCAAGTTCACCCTCGACTATCAACAGCGGCCAATCTATGAGCCCAATGGCAACGACTTCCGGCACATTGGCACACGAGGCCAGGTTGTGCTGCAGTATCAGATCTTCTTCTGACCCATTGATCGTGGGTATGGAATGTGCTAATTTTCAGGAACGTTGATTCGCCATGTTTTCAAAAGCGTGTGAATATGCCATCCGGGCGGTGCTCTACATCGCCATCAAGAGCACGAATGGCTCTCGCCTTGGCTTAAAAGAAATAGCCAAAGAAGTAGACTCACCGGAACCTTTCACAGCCAAGATCTTGCAAACACTTTCCCGCGAGGGCATCATCTCGTCATCGAAAGGACCCAATGGCGGGTTCTACCTGGATCCAAAGGCTAAACCGATTCCCTTGTCGGCCATCGTCAAGGCAATTGACGGCACGGACACTTTGCATACATGCGGCATCGGACTTAAGCAATGCTCCGATCGATTCCCATGCCCTATACACGATCAGGTGAAAGCGTATAAAGAAAATCTGCGCAAAGCCATGAACGACAAGACCATTCAGGAGCTCGCAAGAGAACTCAATGCCGGGAAGACATTCCTGAAGAATGGAGTGCGCGCGAATAAAAGGGTAGTTCGGTAAGAACCAAACTCTTCAATACGGTTCGAATCTCGCCGTAAAGTGCCGAAGGAAGGGTGGCTCGTAGGTAATACGCAGACCTTTTTGCTGATCGCGGCGCTCAAGAATGTCATCAAAAACATCCACCACATAATCGATGTGACTCTGCGTGTAAACGCGACGTGGGATGGCGAGTCGGATGAGCTCGTGCTTGGCAGGAATCAATTTCTTGCCTGCATCGTAAGTACCGAACATGACACTACCCACCTCCACACACCGGATGCCGCCTTTTGTGTAGAGATCGCAGACCAGCATCTGTCCCGGATATTGATCTACAGGGATTTTCGAATAAAGTTTCCCAGCATCAATATAAACGGCATGGCCGCCAATAGGCCACACAACGGGGACACCTTTCGCCCGAAGGTGAGCACCCAGGTATTCCGTGCTCTTGATGCGGTAGTGGAGGTAATCCGGGTCGAAGACTTCTTTCAATCCAATGGCCATCGCCTCAAGATCGCGCCCCGAAAGACCACCGTAGGTTGTAAACCCCTCAGAAATAATCAGCAGGTTGGTGCATTTCCGGCTGAGCTCATCATCCTTCATCGCCAGCAGGCCGCCGATATTGACGAGACCGTCCTTCTTCGCGCTCATGATAAATGCATCTCCGAGTCTAAGTGTCTCGCGGGCAATTTCCTCATACGTTTTGCTCTCATTGCCGGGCTCACGGTGTTTGATGAAGTAGCTGTTCTCCGCTACTCTGCAGCCATCGATAACCATCAAGAGATTGAATTCATCACAAAGCGCCCGTGCATCGCGAAGATTTTGCAGGCTTACCGGCTGGCCACCGGATGAGTTGTTGGTGATCGTCATGATCACAGCGCCAATATGCTGAGGTCCACGCTTTACAATGACTTCTCTGGCCTTCCCGATATCCATATTCCCTTTGAATGGAAGCTCCCGCTCGAGTTCATGGGCTTCATCCGGCAACACATCAATCGCCTCGGCACCTGAGAACTCAATGTTGGCACGCGTGGTGTCGAAGTGGGTGTTGCTGATGAATACTTTCCCTTTACCACCCAGCAGGCTATACAGGATGCGCTCCGCTGCCCTTCCCTGGTGCGTTGGTAAGATGTGCGGCATGCCCGTGAGTTCCTTGACCACTTCCTCAAGTTTCAGCCAGCTGCGTGCGCCGGCATAACTCTCGTCCGCCATCATCATGCCCGCCCACTGCCGGTCACTCATGGCCCCGGTACCACTGTCGGTCAGCAGGTCAATGAAGACGTCGTCGGAATGGAGCAGGAATGGGTTGTAGCCCACGTCGGCCAGGCGTTTAACCCTGAATTCCTCCGTCGTGAGCTTTAGAGGCTCCACCATTTTGATCTTGAAAGGCTCGGTCAGGGTTCGCTTTTTCTCCATAAGGTTGGTTTTGGGCACACTAGGGCCCGAACCACAAACCTATCCGAAAACCATGCTTACAAAACATGATATTGATCAGGAGGTTATCCATTTTATATCGGACCATATGGTCTTTTGTTACGGATTATTGTACCTTTCTGTAGCTACTGAATTATCCCTGACCCAGAGATCCGTACTTCGTCAGGCATTTTTTAAACCTTTTAAGTGAGTACCGACACACTACATTCGTTTACGGTCTCAGAGATTGTGAACCCACTGCACGGGGCGATCCCCGTGTCCGAGAAGCCGAATATCCAATACCACCACAAAGCGGAGCCTCCGCTTCGGAGGCCTCCACATTCATCTGAAAAACATTATTCGTCAACCAAACCCCGCCCACACCCATGGAACTTAACCAACAAATCCTGAGCGACATCGTCGTATACATGAAGTACGCCCGCTATGTGCCTGAACAAAATCGGCGGGAACTATGGCCAGAAATCTGCGGCCGCTACGAAACGATGATGATTGAAAAGTACCCGGCGATGACCCATGAAATCCAGGAGAACATGAAGTTTGTCCTGGATAAGAAAATACTCCCCTCCATGCGCGCCATGCAATTTGCTGGTCCGCCCATCACCAAGAACAACAGTCGCATCTACAACTGCGCCTATCTCCCCGTTGACGATATCCGAGCATTTTCCGAAACCATGTTCCTGCTACTTGGCGGCACGGGGGTCGGATTTTCCGTGCAGCAGCACCACGTGGCAGAACTTCCACCGATACACAAAGCCCAGAAGCGTCGTCGTTTTCTGGTTGGCGACAGCCTCGAAGGATGGGCCGATTCCATCAAGATGATCATGAAGGCCTATTTCGGGCAGAACGAAGCCTTGCCTGAATTTGACTATTCCGATATTCGACCCAAAGGCGCACGTCTTGTCACCGCGGGAGGGAAAGCTCCCGGTCCAGAACCACTCAAAGTCTGCCATGCACACGTCATGGCTGTGCTGGACCGCAAAGAGGACGGTCAGCAATTAACACCGCTGGAATGCCACGACATTATGTGCCACATCGCCAACGCCGTGCTTGCAGGAGGCATTCGAAGGTCTGCCATGATCTCGCTGTTCTCGCCCACTGACGACGAGATGCTCACGTGTAAGTTTGGTTCCTGGTGGGAACTCAACGAACAACGGGGACGCGCCAACAACTCCGCTGTACTATCCCGGGAAGAAACTACAAAAGAAGAATTTGACGCGCTCTGGAAGAAAATCGAATTGTCAGGAGCCGGTGAACCTGGATTCTATTTCACCAACGACCCCGACTGGGGTACCAACCCGTGCTGCGAAATAGCCTTACGCCCATTCCAATTTTGCAACTTGTGTGAGGTAAACGTCTCTGACGTTGAAACACAGGAAGAGCTCAATGCCCGCGCACGTGCCGCTGCTTTCCTCGGCACCCTGCAGGCAGGTTTTACCGATTTCCATTACCTGCGAGAAGTGTGGAAGACAACAACCGAACAAGATGCCCTCATCGGCGTTGGCATGACGGGCATTGCCAGCGGGCGCGTGGCGAAACTGGATCTGAAAGAAGCCGCCGATGAAGTTCGGCATGTCAACTCCGTCGTTTCCGCAAAAATTGGTATTGAGTTCGCTGCGCGGTGTACCACCATTAAACCTTCGGGTACAAGTTCGCTCGTTTTAGGAACCTCCTCCGGTATTCACGCATGGCATAATGACTACTACCTGCGCCGCATGCGGATCGGAAAGAACGAAGCGCTATACGAATACCTGCGCATCATCCACCCTGAGCTTTTGGAGGATGATTTGTTGAATTCCAGGCAGGCCATTGTCTGCATTCCTCAAAAAGCCCCTGAGGGAAGCATCCTGCGCACCGAGCCCGTTATGGATCTACTCGAACGCATCAAGGCGTTCAACCTGGAATGGGTCCGCCGCGGCTACCGCCTGGGATCCAATGCCAACAATGTATCGGCGACCGTTTCCATCCGGGAAGATGAATGGAAAACTGTTGGTGAATGGATGTGGGAGAACAAAGCTTCCTATAACGGACTCAGCGTGCTGCCGTTCGATAGCGGTAATTACAAACAGCCGCCGTTCGAAGATATCACGGAGGAGCGATTCCGCGAACTGGAAAAATCACTTCGGAGCATTGACCTTGCCGGTGTCTTCGAGCCCGATGATGCCACCGACCTTCATGGCGAAGCGGCGTGCGCAGGGGGAAGTTGCGTGGTGCATTGATGACCACTACCCTTACGGAAACGAAAATCTATTCCGTGTACTGATACACCGGATCAATCGGCGTATTCGGATCCATCGTGACAAGGTTGCGGAGAATACCATCGGTGAGACGATAGACCCAGCCGTGTAGGGTTGGCCGTTGATGCTCCTTCCATGCCATCTGGATGATGGAAGTTTTCGCCAGGTTCATGACTTGCTCCTGCACGTTGAGCTCGGTAAGGCGATCCACCCTCGCGCCATCATCGGGGAGAGCTTCCAACTCCTCCTTATGGAAGTAGTAGACATCCTTGATGTTTCGCAGCCACTTGTTGATCAACCCAAGGTTTTGATGTCCCATGGCAGCACGCACACCGCCGCAGCCGTAGTGACCACAGACGATGATGTGCTTCACTTTCAATACCTGAACGGCGTACTGCAAAACACTGAGCATATTCAGGTCTGTGTGTACAACCAAATTCGCAATATTGCGGTGCACAAATATTTCTCCTGGCGCCGTATTCGTGATCTCGTTGGCGGGAACACGGCTGTCGGAGCAACCGATCCAGAGAAACTCCGGCGTCTGCAGGTGCGATAAGCGGGAAAAATACTCAGGATCCCTGCCAATCTGCTCGGCAGCCCAAGCCTTGTTTTCCAATAGGAGCTTTTCAAATGATTTCATAGCTATTCGGTTTTTTTAAAAAGTGGAGCAACGGCACCGCTTGTCTTTTTGAGCTCAACGGCTATCGACTTTGTCGGGGCACTTTTGATAAAATCTTCGATGGTTTCAATAATGTCAGCATCCAGGAATTGGCTCCGTGTGCCATCAATGATCACCGTTGCATTTTGAGGCACCTTCTCGAAGGCTCTTCGTAGCATGGCCTTGTGAAGAAACGAAACATCCTTGGTGAACTTAATCAGGAACTGAGAGCCTGTATTCACCACGATAACGGCCGTCTGAACATTTGTCTTCAGCACAAAGAAGACAGCCACAAGGACACCGATGGTAATACCGACCAGCAAATCCGTAAACAGAATGGCGATGATCGTTACCAGAAACGGCAGAAACTGGTCAACTCCCTTCCGGAAGATTTCCCGATAAAGCAATGGGGTATTAAGTTTATATCCTACAACCAGCAGAACACCCGCCAGACTTGCCAGGGGGATTTGCTGCAACAGCGATGGCAGCGTCAGCACCACGACAACAAGAAATATGCCGTGCAGAATTGCCGAAGCCTTTGTACGGCCACCGGCAATGATGTTGGCCGAACTGCGGACAATCACCGCCGTTACCGGTAGACCGCCGAACACACCACTGAGTATATTCGATGCGCCCTGTGCCTTGAGCTCATCGTTCAGTGGCGTGATTCGACGGTATGGGTCAAGCTTGTCAGTAGCTTCAATGCTTAGTAGTGATTCAATGCTGGCTACAAGAGCGATGGTGACAGCGATTCGCCACACACGCACATCGCTGATGCCCGCGAAATCCGGAAATGCAATGACTTGTCCGAGACTGCCCATTCCACTAAATCCACCCAGGTCAACCAGGTGACTTTCGCGAATGGCGAGGTAAGGAATGTAGTTTATGAAAAGCGCATTGAGCGCAATCCCAATAGCAACGACTATCAACGCACCTGGAACGAATTTGGTCCAGGCAAAGCGCTGGATGAATGGCTTCGGCCAAATGATAAGGATCAACAGTGACAACACGGAGATGACGACAGCCCCCGGCGTGAGGTAATCAAAGGCCGTCAGGATTTCGGTGAACGTATTTTGATTGTCCGCCTGAAAGAAACTCTCGTCACCCTCGAAGTCGGCATCATAACCCATGGCATGGGGAATCTGCTTGAGAATGAGGATGAGACCGATGGCCGCGAGCATTCCCTTGATGACCGCCGCGGGAAAAAAGTGTCCGATGGTTCCGGCGCGAAGGTATCCCAACACAACTTGCAAAACACCAGCGATAACCACGGCCAAAAGGAATAAGGGAAATGAACCCAATTCTTGAATCGAGCTGAATACGATGGTTGCCAATCCGGCAGCGGGACCACTGACACTAAGGGATGATTTACTCAATGCGCCCGCGACAACACCACCGATCACGCCGGCAATCAGTCCCGAAAACAGCGGCGCACCCGAAGCCAGAGCAATGCCCAGGCACAGCGGCAGCGCCACCAGAAACACCACCAAAGCGGCGGGGACGTCATGGGAAAGATTATCGAGCGGTTTAAATGAAATTTTCTCCTGCATAACCAATACTGGTCAAGAATAAAAGGTGTCGTAAAGAGATCAATGAGAAACGCACATTGACGACAGGGTCAATGCATGGACGATGGTCCGTAATGAGAGAAACTAACCTTGTGGAGGGGGTACGAAAATCTCCGGCGATTGATCGCGAAGTTCGCTCGCGCTATGATTTTGGGAGACAGGCAAGCTGGCAACATGACCGTTCCAAATGGGTGTGCCGCTCACCACTTTATCATCCTCTCCTGCCTCATCTTCCTCTGCTGCCTCTTCACTCCAACCCGATGGGTTCGCTACTGCGGCCGACGTGAATTTGGTCAGATCGGGAGCAAAAGAGGACACCGCCGTCTGCCCAAGGAGGGCAAAAGCGATGAAAATCAACAAAACCGATGAGAAACGACTCATAGAAGGTTGCAAATATACAGGCTGGAAGTAAATGAGCAAGGCCTTCATGAATTAG
>CAYMPU010000146.1:0-53771 GCA_964392375.1 uncultured Ohtaekwangia sp.
GCGCCTTTCGACACCACGGAGAAATACATGGTCACGGGCAGCGGAGCGCCTTCGTACACGTCGGCAGACCAGAGGTGGAAGGGAACCAGCGAGAGCTTGAAGCCAAAACCAGCGACAAAGAGGATCAGTCCGAAGATGGAAAGTTGTTGTGTATCGGCCAGCGGTGCCATCTCCGTATAGTGCAGTGTGCCGTACGATCCGTAGAGCAGCGACAAGCCCATCAATAACACAGCGGATGAAACCGCAGAGGACATCAGTAGCTTAATCCCTGCCTCAGCTGAACGACGCAGCTTCTTGTCGAAGGCAGCGAGCAGTGTGAGGGGTATCGTCGCGGTCTCCAATCCAAGATAGAGCATCAGGAAGTTGCCGGCGGAGATCATGAACGACATGCCCATCAGTGTCGAGAAGATCAACATATAGAAGGCGCCGGTCTTGGCCTGATTCTCGGACTTGCGCAGCCAGCTTGCGGATTGCAACAGGATGATGAGGGTAGAGATGTTGAGGATGTTCTTCAGGGTCATGCGGAGCGGATCACTCACGAACATATCCCCAAAGAGCGTGGCTGATGATGAAGGCAGGAAGCCGGCCATGGTGATGAAGCCAAATCCAACGATGGTGCTGTTGACAAGGTTCCGGTTGTCCTTGCCTTCGGTCAGGTCCGCGATGAGGTGGACGAGGACGATCAGCGTCAGGAGGATCTCATTTCGAAGTATATAGAGTGTATCCCAGGTCATAGTCGGGTGATTAAACGATTGATGATGTCGCCGAGCGGCTCACGGATGAGGGCCGACAACCAGAAGGGCGCCATACCGATGGCGGTGATGGAAACAAGGAGGGTAAGCGTACTTACCTTCTCAAACCACTTCGCATCAGTAAGGTCATTGAAGTGCTCGTTTTTGATCGGCCCCAGGAGCAGTATGCCCACCACGCGCAGGATGTAGACCGCCGTGATCACGATCGACGAAGCAGCGACGATGGTGGCCACGCGATGGAACGTATCGGTGTTCTGGAAGGATCCGACGAAGATGGTCATCTCAGCCACAAAGCCGCTCAACCCGGGCAGACCGAGGGAGGCGAGACCGGCAATAACGTAGACTACCGATAGGAAGGGAATCACTTTCATGAGTCCGCCCATCTCGTCGATCATCCGCGTGTGGGTGCGACCGTAGATCATGCCGATCAATGCGAAGAATAGGGCTGTCATCAGTCCGTGTGAGATCATCTGGAGGATAGCGCCTGTGGTTGCTGTCTCATTCATCATGAGCAGAGCGAAGAGCACCAGTCCGCAGTGACTCACGGACGAATATGCGTTGATGTATTTCAAGTCTTTCTGCCAGATCGCGCCGAAGGCTCCGTACACGACGCTGATGCCTGTGAGGATGATGAAGAACCACGCCATTTCATGAGCGGCTTCTGGAAGGAGATACATGGCTACCCGGAAGGCACCGTAACCACCGAGTTTCATCAGCACACCGGCATGCAGCATGGACACAGCTGTTGGTGCTGAAGCGTGACCGTCGGGTGACCAGGTGTGGAAGGGGAAGAGTGCGCCGAGTACGCCGAAGCCGATGAAGGTGAACGGGAAGAAGAACATCTGTGCGGCGAGCGGGATGTGCACCTTGGCAATTTCGGTGAGGTCAAAGGTGAGCGGGCCACCTTCCGGTGCCGAGTTGAAGTAGATACCCAGGAGTCCAACCATCAGCAGCGCCGATCCGCCCATGAGCATCAGCGTCAACTTCATTGCCGAGTATTCTTTCGGTCCACTGCCCCAGATGCCGATAAGCAAATACATGGGGATCACCGCAACCTCGTAGAAGAGGAACATCGTAAACAGATCGAGAGAGATGAAAAATCCGAATACACCTGCTGCCAGGATAATGAGCGATATAAAAAATTCTTTGGTGAGATACTCCACCTGCCAGGAGGCGAAGATACCGGCGAAGGTGACAATGGCCGTCAAGCCAATCATCGAGAGCGAGATTCCGTCAATACCGATCTTGAACTGTATGTTGAAGGCCTCGTACCACATCGCTGTCGATACGAAGAGCATGGCCTCCGTATTTCCAGCGTTGCGGAGAGCGTAGAAGGCATAGATCAGATATCCGGCAAAGAGTAACTGAGCGCCCATGCCAATCGCAGAGACCACGCGTACCATCTTTAAATCCTTTAATCCAGCAATCAGGGTAGCCGTCAGGAGCGGGATGATCAGGAGTATGAGCAGTGGATTCATGACCAGTTCAGTTTAAATAGAGAATAAGAAGGGCCAGCAAAAGAACCCCGGAGGTAAAGTACCAGATATACAGCTGCACGTGTCCCGACTGCATCCGCTTGATGGCGCCGGAAAAGAAAACGGTGGTATTTCCAATCAGGTTCATCGTGCCGTCGACGATGTGCCGGTCGAACCAGGCCACGGGGCGGGAGATGAACTGGAAGATGATGTTCTTCGTGATGAACAAGTAGATCTCGTCGATGTAAAATTTATGGAAGGCCATGGTATACAGACCACTCATACTCTTGGCGATATTATCCGGCCGAGGGCTCTGCTTATAGTATAGTATCGCGGCTATGGAAATGCCTGCTACCGCGATGGCAATGCTCGGCAAAGCGATCATCCAATGAAATTCCGTATGCAGTGGCAGGCCATCGGAAGTAACGAGGTGATGAAAGGGGACGAAGCCGGCAAAGATGGATGCTGTTGCCAGGAACATCAATGGCACCGTCATGGTCAGCGGTGATTCATGGGGAGGATGGTGGTACGCTGGTTCCTGATTCCAGAACACCCGGAAGTACAACCGGAACATGTAGAAGGCGGTGATACCGGCCACCAGCCACTGTACGACGAAGATCAGTTTGTTATGCTCGAAGGCCGCGACAAGAATCTCATCCTTGCTAAAGAAGCCTGACAGCGGAGGAATGCCGGCGATGGTGAGACAAGCAATAAGGAAGGTGATGTGCGTGATCGGCATCGTCTTTCTCAATCCACCCATCTCGGTCATGAGATTGCTGTGCACAGCGTGGATGACAGACCCGGCGCCGAGGAAGAGCAGGGCCTTGAAGAAAGCGTGGGTGAACAGGTGGAAGATAGAGGCCATGTAACCCAGCCCGTGATCGGCATACCCCGATACGCCGAGCGCAACCATCATGTACCCGATCTGCGATAGTGTAGAGAATGCGAGTACACGCTTGATGTCCAACTGCGTGCACGCGATGACGGCGGCAAACAACGATGTGAAGCTGCCGATGTACATGATGACTTCAAGGGCATCGGGTGAGGAGAGTGCATACGCTGGGAAGAGCCGTGCTACGAGGTATACACCGGCGACGACCATCGTCGCCGCGTGGATGAGGGCGGATACGGGCGTCGGACCTTCCATGGCATCGGGCAACCAGATGTGCAGCGGGAACATGGCCGACTTCCCTGCACCACCCATGAAAATGAGCAGCAATGCCCACGTGGTAACGGAAAGCCCCATGAAGGCGACCGTAGAAGTTTGCCCGATCACGGGTCCGGTAACATCGGTGAGTGTCTGGAAGTCGAACGTGCCGGTGTTGAATGACAGGATGAGAATGCCTACGAGGAATCCAAGATCAGCGAAGCGCGTGACGATAAAGGCTTTCTTAGAAGCTGCCACGGCTGATGGGCGCTGGTAGTAGAAACCGATGAGTAAATAAGAGGAGACGCCCACCAATTCCCAGAAGATGTACATCTGGAAGATGTTGGTGGCTACAACGAGTCCAAGCATCGAGAAGGTGAAGAGGGAAAGGAAAGCGTAATAGCGGGTAAAGCCTTTCTCACCCTTCATATAGCCGATGCTGTACAAGTGCACCATCGCCGATACTACCGTGATAACGACCAGCATCATCACGGAAAGGGGATCCAGGAGAATCCCGAGGTGGATGGTTAGTTTCTCCGTCAGCGGCAGCCAAACAATTTGAAATGCCTGAAAGGCGCGGTATCCTGTCTCTGCCGATTCGCCTGAAAAGTAGGTGTAAGCGGTAAAGCAAGACAGCCCTGCAATGATGAACAGGTTGGTTGTGCCGATCAGTCCTGCGAGGGCTTCGGGAATCCGCTTGCTGAGCAGACCGAGGGTCGCAAAGGTGACCAGGGGAAGGAGAACAATGATCAGTGTGTAGGTGTAGTCCATAGCACTTAGAATTTCAGCTCGTCAACATCGTCCACACTGACGGTAGCAAACTGCCGGTATATATTAATGATCAGCGCAATGGCCACGGCCGCTTCAGCCGCCGCGATGGCCATGACAATGAGTGCGAAGAAGTGTCCCTCCAGACGGTGGGGAAACAGGTAGTGATTGAAGGCTGTAAAGTTGATGTTGACGGCATTCAGCATGAGCTCGATCCCCATGAGCATGGTGATGAGGTTTCTCCGTATCAACACACCCATCAATCCGATGAAGAACACGAGGATGCTCAGGATGATCATGTAGTCGAGCGGTATTTCGGACTGGAGGTTCATGCGCGGTTCTTTAAAGCAATGAAGATGGATCCAACCAACGCGGCGAGCAGCAAAATGCTGATCACCTCGAAGGGAAGTGCGTAGCCGTTATCACCGGTCCCCATGAGCAACAACCCGATGGTGCGCATGTCGGTGCCGATGGGTGCTGCGGTGGAGGACTTGAATGTAAACTGTAGAATAGTCACGGCCGAAAGGGCAATGCCGCCGACAGCGGTGAGCGCTCCTGATAGCAAGTGACTGCGCCTTGGAGGTTCGAGTCGGCTGTTGATCTGGCTGGTCAGTAAAATGGAGAAGATGATCAGTACGATGATACCGCCGGCATAGAGAATGAGTTGCACCGCGGCGAGGAATGGGTAGTTCATCATGTAGTACAATCCGGCTATAGCTACCAGCACAAAGAGTAGGTAGATGGCTGCTCTAAGAATCTTCCTGCTGGTGATGGAAAGAATCGAGAACACCACGATGGAGGCGGCGAGGATGAAGAATATGATTTTTGGGCCTGTCATTCGTTCACAGTTTTAGAGCTCGAGCCTGGCTTGTTGAGTGTCTTCACGAGCTTGGTACGGTCGAATACGGCGTGTTCAAACTCCTGATCCCACCGCAGGGCATGCTCATCGCAGGCGGGCACGCACAAGCCGCAGAAAGTGCAGGTGTCGAGGTGGTAGACGTATTTGTCCAGTATTTTCTTGGTGCGGCCGTCGGCGCCGACAACTTTCTTCGAGATGATTTCTATAGATCCATTGGGGCAGCGGCGCGCGCAGGTGTTACATACGTTGCAGCTGTGGTGGTTGTTTTCATCGTGGATGAGTTCCAGTTCGCCTTTGAAGTTGCCGAACATCTTTAGCTCGGCACGGTTCTCAGGGTACTTCTGTGTGACCACCGAGCTGGGCTTGACAAAGTACTTCCCAGTCACTTTCATGCCGTTCACCAGCGAGGCCACGCCTTCGTAGATCTCACGGAAGTAACTGCCGACTTCTTTTATGGTTTTCAGAAGTGCCATTGCATCAGAATTAAGAAGGATATCAGAATCAGGTTCATGAGGTTGATGGGAAGCAAATACTTCCACTCGAGGGCCAGGAGCTGGTCGATGCGCAGGCGGGGGAAGGTCCACTTGAACCACATCATCAGGTAGATGACGAACGCCGTCTTCGCGAAGAACCAGAATATGGGAGGGATGTAGTCCATGATCCCGTTGAAGGCCGTGAAGTTGTAGATATGGAACGGCAGCCATCCACCCAGGAAGAGGGTTGTGGCCAACGCCGCGATGATGAACATGTTCATGTACTCGGCCAGGAAGAAGAAGGCGAACTTGATGCCTGAGTATTCGGTGTGAAAGCCTGCGGTCAATTCCGATTCCGCTTCGGCGAGGTCAAACGGACCGCGGTTGGTCTCAGCGGTGCCAGCGATAAGGTAGATGACAAAGGCGATGAAGGCGGGAATGTGTCCTTTGAAAATCCACCAGCCGTCTTGCTGTGAAGCAATGATCTCTGAAAGCTGCATGGAGCCGGCGAAGGCGATGATGCAAAGCAATGCAAGGCCTACGGACAGTTCGTAACTGATCACCTGTGCCCCGCTGCGCATTGCGCCAATTACAGAGTACTTGCTGTTGCTGGCCCAGCCTGCGATCAGTACGCCAATCACGCCCATTGATGAGATGGCGAGGATGTAGAGTACACCGATGTTGAGGTCAACGGCCTGCAAACCTCTGGCAAAGGGTAAAGCACCAATGGCCATGATGGAGGCGACGATGACGATGAACGGAGCAATGTTGAAGAGCAGACTGTCGGCATTCTTGATGAAGATGAGCTCCTTCATGAGCAGCTTGATCAGGTCGGCGATGGTCTGGAACAGTCCGCCGGGACCAACACGGTTGGGGCCCATGCGATTTTGCATCCTTGCGCAGATCTTGCGTTCGGCATACACGAGATACAAACCGAGTACGGCATAGAAAGCCAGGATCACAACGCCAAGAAGAATCATTTGAATCGCGCCGGACCAGAAAGGACTAAAGTGAGCGTCCAGGTAGCTGGTGATGGCGGTCGAATAGGGAGCGAAGTCGTACATGGCTAGCGGTCGATATCAGGAATTACTAAATCAAGGGAGCCGCTGATAGCAACGAGATCGGCGATCTTGTGGCCGGCGGCAATCTTATTGATGATGAACAGGTTTGAGAAATTCGGTGTGCGGTACTTGATGCGCGCCGGTGAAGGCCCTCCGTCGCTGACGATGTACACGCCCAGCTCACCGCGGGCTGTCTCCACGCGTTGGTAGAATTCTCCTTTCGGTGGCTTCACGGCTTTCAACTCCAGCATGATCGGTCCTTGCGGTATGTTGTCGACGAGCTGGTCGAGAATGTCCAGTGACTCCCACATCTCACGGATGCGGACGAGATAGCGGTGATAGGTATCGCCTTCGGTGTAGGTGATCTCATTGAACTTCACCAACGGGTAAGCGCTGTAGGGAGCGATCTTCCGGACATCGCAATGAAAACCGGAGCCGCGACCGCTTGGACCCGTAACGCCATAGTTGATGGCGTCCTCCAGACTCATGACGCCAATGCCTCGTGTACGTTCCTTGAAAATGATGTTGTTGGACAGCAACTGATCATACTCCGGAAGCTTCTTGCGGAAATACGTAATGAACTCGCGGATGCGTTTCTGAAAATCGGGGTGCACGTCGGCCATCAGTCCACCGGGAGTGATGTAGCTCTGCAGCAACCGGGCGCCGGTCGACTCTTCAAAGATGTCGAGGATCTTTTCGCGGTCGCGCAAGCCGTAGAAGAAAGTGGTCAGCGCGCCCAGGTCCATACCAAAGGCCGACCACCACAACTGGTGTGAGGCGATGCGGGTGAGTTCGGCGAGGATGGTGCGAATGTATTTCACACGGTCGCTTACCTGAACGCCCATGGCATTCTCTACACAGAGGGCAACGGCTTCATTGTTGATGTGGGCAGAGAGGTAGTCCATCCTGTCGGTGAGGTGCACCAGCTGGGGATAGGTCAAGGACTCACTCATCTTTTCGATGCCGCGGTGGATGTATCCGCAGTGCGGGATGATCCACTTAACTTTTTCTCCCTGGAGGCACGTCTCGAAGCGGAGTACACCATGCGTCGATGGGTGCTGAGGGCCCATGTTGATGACGTATTCCTCGCGCTCTTTCAAATCAAGATCAACCATTGTTTCCTCCATACATCAGCGCTCAAGGGTGAACGAATCTTTATAATCTTTGCGTAGGGGGTAGCCTACCCAGTCATCTTCCAGGAACAGCCTGCGCATGTCGGGATGATTTTCGAAGCGAATGCCAAATAGGTCAAAGATCTCGCGTTCAAAGTATTCGGCAGCTTTCCACAGGTCACTCACGGTGGCAATCATCGGGTTCACCTTGTCGGTCAGCACAACCCGCAACACGATGACATGGTGCAAGGCGGAAGAGGTCAGGTGGTAAGCCATATGAAATCCATCTTTGCGATCGAGGGCGGTTTCGCAGAAGAGATAGTCCATCTTCGTTGACGGAGTATCTTTTAGTGCTTTGGCGACCGCATGCAATTGGTCGGCCGGAATGATAAATTCTGGATACTGCTTGCTCACCCCCGGAGTGGCCATGGGGACAAGTGCGGTTATGAATGTGGTTAGCTCTTCGGTTTGCATTCTTCGGTGCTTTGTTCCGATGCTCCTTCGGGTTGTATATAGCGAGATTGGTCTACGGTCGAGGTATCGAGTTTCGGATCGATGACGGGATCGTTTTCGCTGGCCATCGTCTTCGCCTGAATCTTTCGCTGCAGTTGCATGACTCCATAGAGCAGGGCTTCCGGACGGGGAGGGCAGCCCGGAATGTAGACATCTACCGGGATCACCTGATCAACACCACGGACGACTGAGTATGAGTTGTAGTAGAATGGTCCGCCTGAAACAGCGCATGCGCCCATGGCAATGACGTATTTCGGATCGGCCATCTGGTCGTAAAGTCTTTTCAGTACGGGCACCATCTTGCGCACGATCGTCCCGGCCACAACAATCACGTCGGCTTGCCGTGGTGAGGCGCGGTATACTTCGATGCCGAAGCGTGCAAAGTCGTGTCGTGGCGCACCGGCGGCCATCATCTCAATACCGCAACAGCTCGTTGCGAAAGTGAGCGGCCACACCGAGTTGGAGCGTCCCCAGTTCACTATGCTGTCCATGGTCGACAACCACACCGGCGCACCGCCTTTGCGGAGTTCTTCAAGCGTCTCGTTGTCGTTAAAATCCTCGTAGGGTACCGATTTGATGTCTATTCCCATATCAATGCTTTTTTCTTCCAGGCATACAGCAGCCCCAAACCCAATACAGTGAAGAAGATTAAGATCTCAACAAAGGCCGTAAGTCCCACCTCGCGCATCACGACAGCCCAGGGGTAGAGGAAGACTGTTTCCACGTCGAAGATGAGGTAGATGATGGCGAAGAGGTAGTATCCTACATGGAACTGAATCCAGGTTGGACCTTCCGTAGGAATACCGCATTCGTAAGGCTCAGATTTTACAGTGCCGGGGGCGTAGGGAGCAGCAAAGTGTGAGAAGAGGATCGCCCCGCCGACGAGTAGGGCAGCGGTGAGGAAGAATGTCAATAGCTGGTAGCTTTCCATGGTTTTTTGGTGGGTTCCCGGGCATATCCTTGCCCTTTCTTCAGCCACTAAGTAGGCCCTTTCTATTGCCTTAGCTAATGATTAAGGTGGATTGAAGAGGTGACTTTTGTCAGGTTTCCCTTTGCGTCTTCGCGCCTTAGCGGTTATAGCCCCTCACTCCCATGGAGCGCAAAAGCTTCGAATTCACACTTTGGCATCTTGAACGCGCCGGTAATTCACCGCGAAGACGCCAAGGCGCGAAGTAGTCAGGTTTTCCGTCAGGGAAAGATTGGGCATGAGCTAGAATTTCTTTGTTGATTGCGCGCATGGAAAGAAATAGATATGAGGAATTGGCGACTATGATTCTTGATTCAGCAATTACAGTGCATCGAGAAATGGGTCCGGGTTTACTCGAAGCGGTCTACCAACACTGCCTCGTGACAGAATTGCAGATTAGGGGAGTTCCGGTCGAGACCCTGGTCACTGTTCCACTATACTATAGAGGACAAGCACTGAACAAAGAGTACATTGTTGATATCCTTGTTGACAAGGAGATTATTATCGAGTTGAAAGCTGTGGAGGGTGTTCTTCCTGTTCAAATGGCACAGATACTCAGTTACCTTAAACTTGCTGATAAGCGTCTCGGCTTCCTGATAAACTTCAACGTTCCTTTACTCAAGGATGGGTTCAAGCGAATAGTAAATAAATTCTGAATCCCTTCGCGTCTTCGCGCCTTAGCGGTTAATAGACTCTTTCAAACAGGAGTACAAACCTTCGTGCACCGTATTTCACCGCTAAGGCGCTAAGGCGCGAAGTTCCGCAATCAACAATGCCAACCGAATCATATCACTTGCCTGCTTCTCCCGCTGCTCAGCAGTTGCTTCCATGCCAGTAATTAAATTATCACTAACAGTTAATAGGGAAAGACACTGAATATTGAAATATTCTCCCATCGCATACAGCATGCTTGTCTCCATATCTACACCCAGCACCCCCTGCTGCATCGACTTGCTGTATCGTTGATTGTCTTCGCTGTAAAAAAGGTCTGTACTGAACAAGGGCCCCTTTCGGAGCGGGATGCTGAGTTTGCGTGCTGCGGTTTCGGCCAGGGTGAGGAGTCCGGGATCGGCTTTGGGTGTTGTAACTGTCTTCATGAACTTCTGCACGGCTGCCGAGTCGGTGAGCGCCTCAGTGGCCATGACCACATCGCCCAGCGCGAGATCGGATTGGATGGCCCCACACGTGCCAATGCGCATGATGCAGTTCGCTCCGTAACCATGGATCAACTCGTGAACGTAAAGAGCAGTGCTGGGTATTCCAATGCCCGTACCTTGAATGGAAATCTTTTTTCCCTCATGAGTGCCGGTATAGCCGAACATGCCACGAATCTGATTGTAGCATACCGCTTTCTCCAAAAAGTTCTCAGCATAATACTTCGCCCGCAACGGATCACCGGTGATCAACACCGTCGATGCAATTTCTCCCCGCCTGGCTCCTATATGCAGACTCACTTTCGTTTTGGTTTACCCCGGCCTTGTGTCACCCCGGCCTTGTGCCGGGGCTAATGAATCGACCAGCTGCTTCCCCCCGCCAGCAACGCCTCTAGATTTCCCTCACCCTTCGTTTCAATTTCATGATTGATTTGATCCGACACGCGCACTTCGTAGGGTGTCGTTTGCAGGGTCTGAAAGATACCCATCGGCCGTGGCAGCGTTTCGCTGTAGGTCATGTTGGCGAGGATGAAGGCAAGCGTGGAGTCGTTCTCGTTGTGCACGAGCAGGTCATCGACGGAATATCCGCCGGCGTCGAGTGACACTACTTTCGGGGTATAGCCATCGAGAATGATACCCTTGTTCTTCGCCTTGCCGAATACCAGTGGCTTCTCATGTTCGAGGAAGATGGTGGCATCTTCGCGGGTTTCGGCGTTAGTGTAAAGATCGAAGGCGCCGTCGTTGAAAATGCGGCAGTTGGTATAGATCTCGATGAACGCCGTTCCTTTATGATGATAGGCGCGGCGCAGCAGCTCTTGCAGCTGTGTACGGTCTTTGTCGTGACCACGGGCCACAAACGTCGCTCCGGAGCCAAGGGCCAATCCGACGGGATTGAATGGATCGTCGAGGGAGCCCAGCGGTGAGGATTTGGTCACCTGCCCGCGGTGGGAAGTAGGGGAGTACTGACCTTTCGTGAGGCTGTACACCTCGTTGTTGAACATCATGATATTGAGGTCAACATTTCTCCTACAGGTGTGGATGAAATGGTTTCCGCCGATGCTCATGTTATCACCGTCGCCGGTGACGACCCATACGCTGAGGTCGGGACGGGAGATCTTTAGTCCCGATGCGATGGCCAAAGCCCGGCCGTGGATGGAGTGGAAGCCATACGTCTCCATATAATATGGGAAGCGTCCCGAGCACCCGATACCCGACACATACACGATCTTTTCTTTGGGCAGCCCCAGTTCCGGCATCAGCCGTTGTGACGGCGACAGCACGGAGATAGCACCGCAGCCAGCGCACCACCGTACGTCGACGTTGGGTTTGAAGTCCTTGGCGGTGTAGACAATGCTGCCTTCATGCGGCCGTTCCAGGAGGTTATCGATAGCGGTTTTCATACAGTAACTTCTTTTTCAGTGAGTAACGCAGTGATTTTGTCGACGAGCTCGACGGACTTGAACGGCCGGCCCTGCACTTTGTGGATGCCGGTGATGGGCTTGAGAAACTTTGCCTGCAACATCCACTGGAGGTGGCCGGAGTTCAGTTCAGGGACGATGACCCTGTTGAACCGTTTCAGGATATCGCCCAGGTTTTTCGGGAAGGGATTGAGGTACCTCAGATGTAAGTAGGAGAGGCTGAGGCCTTTGGCGATCAGTTTTTCATATGCCGTCCGAGATGCGCCAAACGTACTTCCCCAACTGAGGAGCAGTGTCTCACCTTCTTCCGGTCCTTCGACGACAGCATCAGGGAGATCGTTGGCGATGCCGTCAATCTTCTGCTGACGCAGCCTGACCATTTTCTCGTGGTTGATGGCATCGTTGCTGACGTTGCCGTTGCCATCCTCTTTTTCCAGTCCGCCGATGCGGTGCTCCATGCCCTGGAATCCGGGTATGGCCCACTGGCGGCGAAGTGTTTTCGGATCACGGCGGTACGGAGCGAACTCTTCAATATCGGTAGCGAAGTTAGCTTCAATATCGGGCAGGTCGGCGATTTTGGGAATCCTCCACGGCTCCGACGCCTGTCCGATGTAGCCATCGGAAAGCAGGAGTACCGGGGTCATGTATTTCAGCGCGATGCGTGCTGCTTCCATCGTCATCGCGAAGCAGTCAGAAGCGCTCGCTGCGGCCAGGACCGGCATGGGTGCTTCGCCGTGGCGACCGAACATGGCCATCAGCAAGTCGCTTTGTTCTGGTTTTGTGGGTAGGCCAGTAGATGGCCCTGCGCGCATTACATCGATGATGATCAATGGAAGTTCCGTCATGACGGCGAGCCCCATGGCTTCGGTCTTCAGTGACAGTCCCGGCCCACTCGTTGTGGTGGCTGCTAGGCTTCCGCCAAAGGCCGCGCCGATCGCGCTGCAGATGCCGGCGATTTCATCTTCGGCCTGCAAATGCTTGACGCCGTATTTCTTGTAGCCGGAGATGGCCATGAGAATTTCCGTTGCCGGCGTGATGGGATACGATCCCAAAAACAGCGGCAGGTTGGCTTTTCTTGCGGCCACGACAAGTCCGAGGGCCACACCCTGGTTGCCCGATAGCGTACGATAGCGGCCGGGAGGCAGGGGTGACTTGTCAATAATATAGTTCATGGTAAACGCGTCGTTCTTCTCGGCGTAGTTCCACCCCGCGCGCAGTGCGTGGATGTTGGCCATGATGACTTCTTCTTTGCCCTTGAATTTTGAATTGATCCAGTTCACGGTGGGCTCCAGTGGCCGGTTGAAGAGCCAGTAGGTGAGTCCGAGTGCAAAGATGTTCTTCGTCTTGCTGGCAATTTTGGTCGGTATGTTCAGTTCGGCGAACTCCGCCTTGAGTTCCTTGCCGAAGTTGATGGCGTGAACGGTGTAGTTCTGCAAGCTGCCGTCTTCGAGAGGATTGGCGGTGTATCCTGCCAGACCCAGGTTACGGGCGTCGAAGCCTTCCGTGTTGGCGATGATGATGCCGCCGTCTTTCAGGTTGGCCTTATTGACTTTAAGCGAAGAGGCATTCATCGCCACCAGCACGTCGATGTAGTCACCCATGGTGTGGATGTTGTTGGTGCCGAAGTGCACTTGAAAAGCACTCACGCCGTAGAGTGTTCCTTCTGGGGCGCGGATTTCGGAGGGGTAGTCGGGGAAGGTGGTGACTTCGTTGCCGGCGAACCCGGACGTTTCAGAGAATTGGGTACCGACCAGCTGCATGCCGTCGCCCGAGTCGCCCGCAAACCGTATGGTGACGTCCTCGAGATGCTCTATAATCTTGCTCATTTTGCTTGAATTCAGGGTTTCTAATGCTCTGAAAATGTAGACCGGTTGGGAGCGGATAAAAATGACAATTGTCAGGCGGGAGACTGTTCCTAAGCAGGGTTGGGGGTTGCCACGATGAGGTAGGGTTGCCACAGATTACACAGATTAGCACAAGATTTGATTTGCCGCACCGCTGTTAGCCGTTACAAACTGGACTAGCTTTCGTCTGGCATCCCTCTGGCTTGCGGCCGGCTTCTTGCGGGCTTGCGGCCGGCTTGCTGCTGGCTGTTATCTGGCTTATATCCGGCTTATATCCGGCTATTCTCTGGCTTTGCGCTGGCTACTTCTGGCTTCTCGCTGGCTACTTTTGGCTTTGGCTGGCTTGGGGAAATGATTTACTACTCACCTAGTCACAAACGGGTCTGTTCCCAGAAACTGCGATTCCAGCGAGTTTTATTGGGAAAGACTGGAGATTACTGGGAATCATTGGGAAACATCTGGGAAAGACTGGAAATCCATTGGGAATGCAATGGGAATCCTCTTGATCTACGCTTGATCGATACTTAGCCGATACTTGATGGTGACTGGGTGGCTAATAGGAATTTAATAGGACGTGTATGGCGGCTGGTCCAAAAAGCATCCTATTTCCCGCTAATTGTGGGTTGCCAAGGTAGTCGTATTCTCAATATCCTTACCAATGGACGAAAATGCGTGAATCAAAACAGCCATGAAATCGTTAACTTTGGAATGTAAATCAAGCAGGTCATGGACATCAACACCGAACGATCGCTATTGATCAAAGAGCTTCAGCAGGTAGAAGATATCTCCTTGCTTCAGGCGATAAAGGCTGTACTTCATTATGGGCTAAAGAATGAAGGACATATCAGCATTGAGCAATACAATCGGGAACTCGATGAGGCCAATGCCAGGATTGAGTCAGGCAAATTCATCACACAGGAGGATCTGGAAAAGGAAGCCGCTCAATGGTGAGTAAGAAGAAGGTAGTCTGGGACGAATTAGCTCGGGCCGCATTGAGAGTAGCATACAATCACATCAGACAGGACTCTGTCAGGCAAGCCGATAAAGTAAAGCAGGAAATCATAGAAGCCTCCAGGAAACTTGCGAATCACCCGGAAATGCACCCGCCTGACAAGTTCAGGAAAGACAAGGATGTTCGCTTCCGTCCTTTTGAAAAGCATAATTATCGAATTGCCTACTTCATTGCCGAAGATACTATCCGAGTGCTTCGGATGCGTCATGTTAAGCAGGAGCCGAAGGAGTATTGATTATTGTTAAAGGGACGTTCAAACCATCACCGCGGATGGGAAGATGCACAGGTATGCTATGGTCTGCCCACCTGCCACTTGGAGAGTCTAAACTGTTGAACAGTTGAACGCCGATGAGATTTTTTGATTATACCTACTATCGCATTTTTAAGTTCTACCAGGGATTCAACGAATCAGGACCATGGGCTTTTGGTATTCCAGCGATTGCAATGTCTCAGTATTTTGTCTTGCTCTCTATAGATAGAGTTATGCTATTAACCGGGATTGGTGACTCTTACAATTTCGAAGGAAATCAAGAGTATGTTATTATGGGTTTGATTTTTGGCTTTAACTTTTATCGATATTACTGGCTTGTTCCCTATACTAAGCTGAAAGCCCGCTGGCAAAACGAGACAAAGGCGCAAGAATCTACAAGAGGTGTTTTGATTTTGATTTGTTTGTTGGGTTCGTTGGGAAGTGCACTTTACCTCACTGGATTCTTCCAATCGAGGTAAAGAGCTGCCCCCACCTACCCCAAGTTGGTCAGAGTTTCCTCCCGACCATTGATGGACTACTTGTAATGCGAAGGTTCAAACTGTTGAACCGTTGAAATGTTAAACCGTTAAACGCCCTGACTTTGGGATGTCTCCTAACCTTGAACGAGTGTACGACTAAACATACTCCTCCATCGGCAAACAGCTGCAAACCAAATTCCTATCCCCATACGCATTATCAATGCGGCTGACACTTGGCCAGAACTTCGCATCTTTTACGTAGGGTAGCGGGTAGGCTGCCTTCTGACGGCTGTAGGGGAGCGTCCACTCGTTGGCGGTGATGACGGATGCTGTGTGGGGCGCATTCTTCAGTACGTTGTGTACTTTGTCGGCTGAGCCTTCTTCCACTTCGCGGATCTCTTTGCGGATCTCGATCAGCGCGTCGCAGAAACGGTCGAGCTCTTCTTTGGGCTCGCTCTCGGTAGGCTCGATCATCAGTGTGCCAGCCACCGGGAAGGAGACCGTCGGCGCGTGGAAACCGTAGTCCATAAGACGCTTGGCGATGTCTTCGACTTCCACACCGGACTTCTTAAACTCACGGCAGTCGACGATCATCTCGTGCGCACAGCGTCCGTGGGTGCCGGTGTATAGAATGGGATAGTGCTCGCGCAAACGGTCTTTGATGTAGTTGGCATTGAGGATCGCGAGCTTCGTCGCCATCGTCAGTCCTTCACTGCCCATCATCGCGATGTAAGCATACGAGATGGCCAGGATGCTGGCACTTCCCCACGGTGCTGCCGACACCGCAGTGATCGCTTGATCGCCACCGGTTTTCACTACAGCGTGGCCAGGGAGGAAGGATTTCAGTTTATCGTTCACGCAGATGGGGCCCATGCCGGGACCGCCGCCGCCGTGAGGAATACAGAAAGTCTTATGAAGGTTCAGGTGACAGACATCGGCACCAATGTTGGCGGGTGAGGTGAGGCCTACCTGGGCGTTCATGTTCGCGCCGTCCATGTAGACGAGACCGCCGTAGTTGTGAATGGTATCACAAATCTCTACGATCGACTCTTCAAACACACCGTGCGTGGATGGATAGGTCACCATCAGGCAGGCGAGCTTGTCTTTGTATTGTTCCGCTTTCGCTTTCAGATCGGCAACGTCAATCTTTCCTTCGCTGTCCGATTTCACCACCACGACGTCCATACCGGCCATCACGGCGCTGGCTGGGTTGGTTCCGTGTGCAGAGGCGGGAATCAACGCGATGTTGCGGCTGCCATCTTTGCGATTGTTGTGGTAAGCACGTATCACCATGAGGCCTGCGTACTCACCCTGCGCGCCGCTGTTGGGCTGAAGGGAAACGCCGGTGAAGCCGGTGATCTCTTTCAGCCAGTCTTCGAGGTGCGTGATCATTTCATGGTAGCCCTTCGCCTGGTTGGCGGGCACGAACGGGTGCATGTGACCGAGTTCAGGCCAGGTCACAGGAATCATCTCGGCTGTGGCATTGAGCTTCATCGTGCACGAGCCCAGAGAAATCATGGAATGCACCATGGAGAGATCTTTGTTCTCCAGTTTCTTGATGTACCGCAGCATCTCGTGCTCACTGTGGTGCATGTTGAAGACGGGATGGGTAAGGAACGCTGACGTGCGGACCAGCGATGCGGGCCAGGCAATCGTATCAGGTTCAACGCCTATGCCGGGGGATGGCTTCTTAGCGGAGGCAGCAAAGATGTGAAGGATGGCGTTCACGTCTTCCGTCGTTGTTGTTTCATCGAGCGAGATGCCGACACGATTCTTGTTGATGTAACGGAAGTTGATTTCACGCTCGATCGCTTCGCGTTCTACGGCGGCGGCGTCAGCAACAGCGATTTGTAAGGTGTCAAAATAGGTTGCGTTGATCTGATCAAAGCCCAGATCTTTCAATCCATTTTCGAGCATGCGCGTAAGGCCATGGATGCGGCCGGCAATTTTCTTCAATCCTTCGGGTCCGTGATAGACAGCGTACATGCCGGCCATAACAGAAAGAAGTACCTGTGCGGTGCAGATGTTGGAAGTCGCTTTCTCGCGGCGAATATGCTGCTCGCGGGTCTGCAGGGCCATGCGGTAAGCGGGGTGGCCTTGTGCGTCGACGGAGGCGCCAATGATGCGTCCGGGCATCAGACGCTTGAACTCATCGCGTGTTGCAAAGAACGCGGCGTGCGGTCCGCCGAAACCCATGGGGATACCGAAGCGCTGTGACGATCCTACAGCAATGTCAGCACCCATCTCACCGGGCGACTTCATCAGCACGAGGCTCATCAGGTCGGTACCCATCACCACGAACACTTCTTTTTCATGTGCTGCCGTGATGAAGTTGGTATAGTCCTGAACGCCTCCGAGGCCGTTAGGATTCTGTATGTAGACAGCAAAGAGATTGCTGTCGGTTACATCGAGCTTGTCGAGTTTGCCGACCACGAGGTCAACACCGATGGGAGCAGAGCGGGTCTTTAGCAAATCGATGGTCTGGGGGAATACCGTTTCATCCACAAAGAATTTCGTTGCGTCTTTCTTGGATCCTTTGCGTGAAGCGAACAACAGGTGCATGGCTTCAGCCGCGGCTGTCGCCTCATCGAGGAGTGATGCGTTGGCGATCTCCATGCCGGTGAGATCGATCACCATGGTCTGAAAGTTGATCAGTGCCTCGAGACGTCCTTGCGCAATTTCGGCCTGATACGGTGTGTAGGCCGTGTACCATCCCGGATTCTCCAGAATGTTGCGGAGGATAACGCCGGGTGTGTAGTTGTCGTAGTAGCCCGTGCCGATGTATGATTTGAAGATCTTGTTCTTCGACACCGTCTTCTTAAAATGCTTCAGGAAGGCGGCCTCCGATTGTGCGGCAGGCAGGTTCAGTGCCTTTTTCAGGCGAATGCCGGCGGGGACGGTTTCTTCAATCAACTGATCGAGTGAAGAGGCCTTGACAACCTTGAGCATCGCGTCGATCTGCCGCTGGTCGGGGCCATTGTGACGCGATTCAAATTTTTCGGAGTAGTGTGGATTGATCTTCATGGCTTGCGGGTTCTGGGAGAGAAAGAGCCATGGCACCGGTGCACCATGGCTTGTTGATAACAAACAAGGTCAGGATTTGTCCTGACCTTGGTGATTTAATTTTCGAAACGTTCGAACTGCGAGAAGAAGAAGCTGCCTTCGATCTCGGCGTTGGCGTCGGAGTCGGAACCGTGGATGGCGTTGGCATCGATCGACTTGGCAAACAAAGCACGGATGGTGCCCGGAGCTGCCTTGGAGGGATCGGTGGCGCCGATCAGCTTGCGGAAATCTTCTACGGCGTTGTCTTTCTCCAAAATCATCGGGACGATCGCGCCGGAAGACATGTAGGCACAGAGGTCCTTGTAAAAGGGGCGCTCCTTGTGGATGGCGTAGAACTTGCCTGCCAGTGCGGCCGACAACGCTGTCTTTTTCATGGCCACGATTTTGAAGCCGGCCTCCTCAATCATCTTGGTAATTGCCCCGGTTTTTCCTGCCGATACTGCATCGGGCTTGATCATCGTAAAGGTTCTGTTGGTAGCCATTCGTTTTGGTTTATGAATAAGTGTGGTTGACGCATTCTGCCCGGTTCCTCAGGGTCGTGACAGTACTGATTTTCGGCCGCAAAACTATCAAAAGAAGGTAGAATCAGGAAGGACAATCCAAATCATTTGTTCTGTTTAGGCTATCGTTTGGGCCGTTCCGGGGAGAATAAATTCCAAATAGTCCGCAGATCCTCAAATCCTGATTAATTTTGCCCCCTTCATGGAAAATATCCAACCCTTCAAGCGCCTGCTGGAGTCCTCAAAAGACATCGTCATCGTCACGCATTTCAAGCCTGACGCCGATGCGCTGGGCTCCTCCCTGGGGCTGGCTGGATTTCTCCGCAAGAAGGGCCACAGTGTCCTGGTAGTCACTCCAAGCGATTATCCGGGCTTTCTTGCCTGGATGCCCGGCAACGAAGGGGTACTCGCTTTGACCAAAGACAACCAGGCTCCAGCCGACCGTGCCAGAAAGGCCATAGCAGATGCAGACATTGTCTTCTGCCTCGATTTTTCAAACCTGAAGCGCGCTGAGGACTTGCAGGATGCCATCCGGGAGACCAAGGCTATCAAGGTTTTGGTGGATCACCACCTCGAGCCGGAGCGGTTTGCTCAGTACGAGCAGTGGACCACCGAAGCTGCCTCTACAGCCGGACTCATTTTTCAATTGATCGGTGAAATGGGCGAGCAGCACCTGGTGGATGCCGACATCGCCAATTGCCTGTATGCGGGTCTGATGACCGATACGGGCGGGTTCCGTCATTCAAACACCACGCAGAAAGAATTCATGATTGCTTCCGAGCTGGTGGGGCATGGTGCGAACCCCAGCCTGGTGGCAAAGCTCATCTATGATAACAACACGATCGAGCGTCTGCGACTGACGGGCTTCGTGCTCGGACAGAAGTTACAGGTGCTGCCGGAGTACAACACCGCCTACATGGTGCTGAGCGCTCAGGACCTCAAGCAATTTGGCTCACAGACGGGCGATACGGAAGGGCTTGTCAATTATGGATTGTCCATCAGCAACATCCGCCTCTCGGTGCTGTTGCACGAGCGGAAGACAGAAATCAAATATTCGTTCCGCTCCCTGGGCGATTTTTCTGTGAATGAACTTGCCCGCAAGCATTTTGAAGGCGGTGGACACAAGAATGCCGCCGGCGGAACGTTTAACGGTACGCTCGACGCCGCGTTGAAAAAGTTTCTGGACCTTTTACCTGAATACAAATCAAAACTCAATTCCTAATCTCACTACGAAAATGAAAATTGCACAACTTTCCATCCTGGCCCTTGTACTTTGCGTGGCCTGCAACAAAGAACGCGAGGCGCCGAATGGTCTCAAGGTAAAGGTCCTCAAAGAGGGTACGGGCAACTATGCCGCCCCCGGCGAGTTTCTCATCACCAGCATGATTATCCGTGATGCGAAGGACTCTACCTGGAGGGACACACACGATCAGAACCTGCCCATGATCATCCCGGTAGGCGAGGAGTCTGCCATTGCCACAGAGAAGGGTGTCGAGAGCGCTTTCCGCGTGATGAAGCTGGGCGACAGTGTCTCCATTCAGGTGGATGCCAAGGATCTGTTCCGTGACCAGCCGCTGCCTCCCAACATGAAGGAGACCGATAAGATGACGTTCATTTTTGCTGTTAAAGACATTGCCGATCAGCAAGGTGTCAACCGTGTTCAACAGGAGCTCCAGGCGCGCCAGATGGATGAAGCCCGGAAAATGCAGGAGGGCCAGCTCGCCATGGATTCTGTGGCTGTGGATGCTTACCTCGCAGCCAATAACATCAACGCGATTAAAGATAAATCCGGCGTTCGGTATGTTGTTACCCGCATGGGCAAAGGACCGAAACCCGAATTGACCAGCACCATCACCTTTAAGTATAAAGTCAGTCTGATGGAAAATGGACAGCTTGTTCAAGAGTCGCAGGAGCCGGTGGTGTACCCCCTTAATCAGCTGATTGCAGGCTGGCAGATTGTTTTCCCATATCTCCCGAAAGGCTCGAAGGCAAATTTGTATGTCCCCTCCTCTTTGGGGTATGGCCCCAACGGTTACCAGCCCGATATCCCCCCGAATGCAAACCTGGTGTTTGAAGTGGAACTGGTAGACTTTAAGTAACGTTTAAGAGAAAGAACGAATGTATCGTATGAAGAAGTATGTAATTGCAGTCCTTGTCCTGCTCCTTGCGGGATGCAGTGAAGACAATATTTTGTCGTATGAGGATCAGATGAAGAAAGATCTGAAGGCTATTGATGCGTACCTTGACAAGAATGGTATTGTCGCTACGGAGGATGTATCCGGATTGCGAATTGTCGTCGACCAGGTGGGCACGGGATTGTTCCCGATACTCACCAGCAAGCTAACCGTGAAGTACAAGGGGATGTTTCTGAACGGTACGGTGTTTGATGAGTCACAACCCGACGCTTCGGGTCAGATACAGCCATTTCAAACCCCGCTTTCCGGACTCATCGAAGGATGGCAGATTGCTTTTGGCAAATACATCGCTAAGGGTGGCAAGGCGACATTGTACATTCCCTCCGGGCTGGCGTATAAACGCTCCGGTCGAGGGAGCATTCCTGCCAACGCCAACCTGATCTTCGAGGTGGAGTTGATCGGCTTCACGAACTAAGGTTTACTTGTTCCATGAGGATTTGCTTTGCGACCAACAACCGCCACAAGGTCGACGAAGTAAGCGCCGCCTTGGGTACCGCTTTTACGTTGGTCACGCTCGAGGAAGCTGGAATTTTTGAGGAACTGCCGGAGACGCAGGATACCCTGGAAGGCAATGCCCGTCAGAAGGCGTTACATGTTTTCGAAAACTATGGAGTCCCCTGCTTTGCCGATGATACAGGGCTTGAGGTAGACGCGCTGCAGGGCGCACCCGGCGTGTACTCCGCGCGCTATGCCGGACCGCAACGCAACAGCGAGGATAACATTCGGCTCTTACTCCAGAATCTTTCTGGTCGGTCGCCGCGGACGGCACAGTTTCGTTCGGTGATCTGGCTGGCGTTACCTCATGGACAATGGTCGTTCGAGGGCATCGTCAGGGGTACGATCATTGAATCGCTGCGGGGCACCGGAGGTTTCGGCTATGATCCGGTCTTTCAGCCTGAGTCATCCATGAAGACGCTGGCTGAAATGAACTTGGAAGAGAAGAACGCGATCAGCCATCGGGGTATTGCGGTGAGAAAGCTGTCTCAATTTCTCGAGTCCTTGTAGGGGTTTCTCCCTTTTGTTTCCGATTTTGCGGCGGTCAAAAAACCTCAGGTGAAAAAGCCCTATACCATCGGCATTACAGGCGGCAGCGGATCGGGAAAAACGTCTTTCCTCGAGGGTATAAAAGCCCGGTTCACTAACGAGCAGTTGTGTCTCATCTCACAGGACAACTATTACAAGCCCCGCGATCAGCAGCCTCAGGACATAAATCAGGTAAAGAATTTTGACCTTCCTGCCTCTATCGATCGCGAAGCCTTTCATCACGATCTGCAGATGCTCAAGAGCGGGCAAGTGGTGACCAAAGAGGAATACACATTCAATAACCCTACGAAGGAACCCCGGCAGCTTGTCTTCAAGCCTACGCCAATCATCGTCGTCGAGGGTTTGTTTGTACAGTATTTTGAGGAGATCGCCGCCGAACTTGACTTGAAGATTTTCATTGAGGCCAAGGATCATGTAAAATTTGGTCGCCGCATCAAAAGGGATCGCATAGAACGCGGCTATGATCTGGATGATGTCTTGTACCGCTACCAGCACCACGTCATGCCGGTCTATGAATCCATGATTTCCCCCCTCCAGCACCACGCCGACCTCGTGATCCCCAACGACCACGGCTTTGACCGTGCCCTGGAGGTAGTCACCGGCTACCTCCGTAGCCTTCTTTGAAAACGCACTTCTGCACCTCTAGAAACGGAGCAGGCCTCATTCTGTAAATTTTCTAATTCTGGTCAATTCTGCTCAAAATTCTGATATATTTGTGGCCCTTAAAGGAAATATGAAGCATCAGGCTACAAGCAGGAAATGGATGATCGTCGTCGGTATAGTCGCCGCGCTGACGATCCTGTTTTCCCCTGCCTTTGAGCGTGAGGCCACCCGGATCATCACGGAAACCAACGCCGAAGCCGAGAAGGCTGGTAATGATGAAAAACAGATCGTCAATGTTTCTTCGGATGCGGTAACGTCCAGCCAGGCTGTACAAGTTGAATCGGCAAACCCCTTTGTCATTCAGGAGATCATCACGGAAGGTGAGCCTCAGACAGCCCACGTGCTGCCACGCATTTCTTTCCCCACGTCGATTGTTACGACGTTCCTGCGGTCTGTCATTTCCCCGCAGGCACCCTAATCATTCGTATCTGATGTAGTTCGGACTTCGCCCTGTGTGAAGCCGTCCTTGTTATTCTATAGTCTCACGTAATCATTTAATTTTTAATTGTATGCGTAATAAAGGAGTTGTTGTTGTTCTGGCCATCATCATCACATTACTCTGTGTGTATTACCTGTCGTTCACTTTTGTGTCACGCCGGGTACAGCAGAATGCGGTGAACCATGCGACCGACGCGAATGGCGCGTTGAATTTGTCAAAGAAGCAGAGTTACCTGGATTCCATCTGGAACCTGCCCGTGTACAATCTCTTCGGTGTTGAGTACACGTATAAAGACGTTAAAGAGAACGAGTTGAGCCAGGGCCTCGACCTGCAGGGAGGCATGCACCTCGTGTTGGAAGTTTCCCCCGTTGATATTGTTCGCGGCCTGAGCGGAAACAACCAGGACCCCGCGTTCATCACGGCACTGCAGACAGCGCGCGAGCGGTATAAGACCAGCAACGCAAATTTTGCCGATCTGTTTTATGCCGCCTTTAAAGAGGCCAATGCCGATCGATCCCTGGCATCACTATTTGTATCTACCGCCAACCGCGGTCGCGTTAACCTCGCTGACAGCGATGAGACAGTGGTTTCCTTTCTGAAGGAAGAGATTGAGCGCGCCTTTGATCGCTCATTCACGATTCTCAAAACCCGTATCGACAAGTTTGGTACATCCCAGCCCAACATCCAGCGTCTTCAGGGTGGTGGCCGCATCCAGGTAGAAATCCCCGGCGCAGACAACCCCCAGCGTGTGCGCAAACTGTTGTCGGGTGTAGCCCGTCTGGAATTCTGGGAAGTGGTGGAATACAATGACCCCCAGCTCAGCCAGGCACTGATGGGTGTGAACCAGATGCTGTTGAATGAGCAGGCCGCCAAGCGCACTGCGCAGTCATCCGATGTTAAATCAACCACAGAGAAGAAAACCACCGGCGATGTCAAAGCGGACAGTGCCCAGTCGGCACTCGAGCAGCAACTCAGCCAGGCAGCTTCCGACACGACCGGCAATGCATTGGATTCTCTCCGCAACCTGTCGGTATCACCGTTGTTTGCGCTGAGCGATCCGAGCGCTCCGTTCCTGTACGCGGTAAAAGACACGGCCGAGATTAACAGGCTGTTGAAACGCGACGATGTGCGGGCGATGATCCCTCGTACCATTGGTTGGTTCTGGGATGTGAAGCCCGAGCCGGACATCACACCGGGTGTCGATGATTTGCGCCTGAATTTTGTCAATCTGGGCCGTGGAGCCAAGCCGTTGCTCTCCGGTGAAGTAATCAATGATGCCCGTCTTGACTATGACCAGTTTGCACGTCCGGCTGTAAGCATGACAATGAATGCAGCCGGTTCACGCGTATGGGCAAAAGTAACCGCTTCCGCTGCCGCTAAATCGCCCCAGCAGGGACGTATAGCCATTGTGCTGGACAACTACGTTTACACGGCGCCCACCGTGAACGGTGAAATTCCTAATGGAAACTCACAGATCACTGGAAGCTTTGACCTTGAAGAAGCAAAAGACCTTGCCAACGTGCTGAAGGCGGGATCACTTCCTGCGCCGACACGCATCGTGGAGGAAGCTTATGTAGGTCCTTCACTCGGTCAGTTGGCGCAGAATCAGGGATTGATTTCTGCCGCTGCGGGTTTGGCGCTGGTGGTTATTTTCATGATCATGTATTACGCCAAGGGTGGTTGGGTTGCCAACCTCGCTTTGTTGTTCAACGTATTCTTCATCCTCGGTATCCTTGCGCAGTTTAATGCTGCGTTGACCCTGCCGGGTATTGCCGGTATCGTACTCACCATGGGTATGGCCGTGGATGCGAACGTTCTTATTTACGAGCGCATTCGTGAAGAACTGCGGCATGGAAAGAAACTGCGCGAGGCCATCAAGATTGGCTACGAGCGCGCTTTCTCTGCCATCTTTGACTCCAACCTGACAACCTTCCTCACGGGTATGTTCCTGTTCGTCTTCGGTCTCGGGCCGTTGAAGGGATTTGCGATCGTACTGATGATTGGTATTGGCACCTCGTTCTTCTCAGCGGTTTACATCTCCCGTGTGATTATTGAGTGGATGGTTCGCAAAGGTGACGAAGCGAAGATGACGTTTGAGACCGGTATCTCGTGGGCCGTTCCGAAAGACCTGGTCATTGATTTCGTATCGTTCCGCAAGCGAGCGTACATCTTCTCGTCGACCGTGATACTCGTCGGCTTTATCTTGATTGCCATACAAGGATTGAACCTTGGCGTTGACTTCAAGGGTGGCCGGTCCTTTATCGTGGCGTTCACACAACCCGTAGAGGCAACGCAATTGCGGGAGGATCTCGTAGCCAGCTTTGAAAACGCGGGCACGGAAGTGAAGAACTATGGTGGCAACAACGTCATGAAGGTGACCACGTCATACCTCGTAGAGGATGAATCGGAGGCAGCCGATGAAAAGGTGAAGGCAGCCATCATCAAAGGTCTGGAGACGAAGACAGGCAAGAAGTACACGGAGAATGACCGTCAGCTCGATGATGCGCATTTCACGATCCCGTCAACCTCCAAGGTCGGCGCTACGATTGCGGATGATATCAAAGGTTCGGCGTACATGGCCGGTGGATTGTCGATCCTGTCGATCTTCTTATACATCCTTATCCGTTTCCGACGCTGGCAGTTCAGTACAGGTGCTATCGTGGCATTGGTTCACGATATGCTTTTCACGTTTGCTGCTTTCGGAATCGCCAGAGTGTTCGGCTTTGCCCTGGAGATCGATCAGATCTTTGTGGCGGCCTTGCTCACGATCATCGGTTACTCGATCAACGATACGGTGATCATCTTTGACCGTATCCGCGAGTACATGGGTCTGGGCACCAGCCACGAGCGCGTCAAGATTTTCAACAGCGCCATCACAAGCACGTTGAGCCGAACCATCGTTACGTCAGGTACCGTATTGATGGTGGTTATCGTGCTGTTGATCTTTGGCGGCGAAATCCTCCGTGGATTTTCGTTTGCGCTGGTCATAGGCGTAGTCATCGGTACCTACTCCTCCATTTTCATCGCCGCACCGCTGGTGATCGATTTGGATAAGAAGGGATTAGAGCCGGTCCAAGCCTGATCCGACTTCTTCTGAAGAACAAAATCCCGATCGGTTCGCCGGTCGGGATTTTTATTTGCGCCTGAATTATCTAGTTCAGCAGCAGGTAGCAAGAGGCTCCGCCAATGTATCCCATCAGGGCGAGCAGACTGATGCGCTTGAGAAACCAGATGAAATCAATTTTTTCCATACCCATGACCGCCACGCCGGCCGCAGACCCAATGATCAGTAAGCTGCCACCGGTTCCGGCACAGTAGGCGAGGTAATGCCAGAGCATGGAGTCGACAGCGTGCGTCTCCAGAGCGTACATACCCATGCTGGCAGCAACGAGCGGTACGTTATCGATGATGGCGGAGATAACGCCGATGACGGTAATGATGACCCTGTGATCGCCGATCCAATGGTCGAGGTTGAGGGCGAATTCCTCGAGTGTATGAATAGTTTCCAATGCGCCTACGGCCAGGAGTATTCCAAAAAAGAACAACACACTCGGCACATCAATGCGAGTCAAAGCACCGGCCACGGTATACCGGGATCGTTCTTTTTCATCCAGCTCAGGATTGACGATCTCCGAGACGACCCACAGTACACCAAGTCCTAGAAGAATGCCCATGAACGGTGGGAGGTGGGTGACTGTCTTAAAAACCGGTACCGAGACCAATGCCCCCAATCCAACGAGGAGCATCAACTTGCCACTTTTCAAACCAGGGGTGTGCGCATCCGGCTTTTCAAAGCCCTCGATTTTACCCTTGAGTCGAAAAGAGAGAAAAATCAAAGGCACCAATAGGCAAACGACGCTCGGAAGGAACAAACTCTTGACAATGGCCCACGAAGTTATTTGGCCCCCAATCCAAAGCATCGTCGTCGTGACGTCGCCAATGGGCGACCAGGCGCCACCGGCGTTGGCAGCGATGATGATCATGCCCGCAAAAAACATGCGTGTATCACGGTAAGGAATGATGTTGCGGATGAGCGAAACCATGACAATGGACGTGGTCAGGTTGTCCAGGATGGCTGACAGAATAAAGGCAAGCCAGCTTACGATCCACAGCAGTATCCGGGTATCTGAGGTGCGGATGAGCGATGTAATAAACTTGAAGCCATCGTGCGCGTCGATAAGTTCGACGATGGTCATCGCCCCGATAAGAAAGAAAAGAATGCCGGCTATGCCGCTGAGCTGATGGGATAGCGCACTGTTGAGAAACGTATGAAGTTGCGAAGCGTCACTCAGCACACCTTTCCCTATCAGCACATCCCTGAATTCTGGCGTTGACAAAGCCAGCATCGCCCAGCAAAGGGATCCTGTCAGCAAGGCTGTGGCTGTCTTGTTGATCTTGAGTGGATGCTCAAAGGCAATCAGGACATACCCGAGTAGAAAAGTTGACACAACAAGCAATTCCATGGGCTTGGATGGTTTTCGGGAGAAAGATACTTAGGTAGGAACCTCGTAACTTATGCCCGGGGCCTTCTAACCAAATTCTAATTTCAGCGATTGAGGAGGGTCATGGGATGGATGTATGTTTAATCAATGAATATCCTGCTAATTGAAGACGAGCCGAAGACCCAGGCCTTTATCAAGAAAGGCCTGGAGGAAAATGGCTATGCGGTTGACACCGCCTCCGACGGACTGACGGGCAAACGGTTGGCGATGGCTGGCATGTATCAGCTCATCATCAGCGATATTGTGCTGCCGGGATTGGATGGCGTGGCATTATGCCGGGAACTGCGCGAGTCAAACAATAACACCCCCTTGCTTATGCTTACAGCCCTCGGTGGGGTAGGCCATGTCGTAGCAGGCCTTGACAGCGGTGCTGATGACTATCTGGTTAAGCCCTTTGAATTTCGAGAGTTGCTTGCCCGGATCAGGACGCTCACGAAAAGAAATCCGGCAGCCCAACAGGAAGCGCTGACGCTGAGTCTCGGTGATCTTGAAATGAACATGGTGAGCCGTGTGGTCAGACGCGCTGGTCGGGAGATTCAGTTGACTGCCAAAGAGTACGCACTCCTGGAATTCTTCCTGCGCAACAAGGAAAAGGTTCTTTCAAGACAGGAAATTGTGCGGCAGGTATGGGGCCTCGACTTTGATACGGGCACCAACATGGTAGAGGTCTATGTGAATTACCTGCGTAGAAAAATTGATAAGGATTTTTCTGAGAAATTGATACACACCCAGTTTGGCCTGGGTTATGTGATGAAGCAAGCCCACTAGCCATGCAGATCCGCCTTCGCCTCACGCTGCAATTTGCCGTGGTCGTTTTCTTCTTCCTGGCACTGTCGTTCAGCCTGGTGTATTTTTTCATGTACCGGTATAACCAACAGCAGTTTCATCAACGACTCGATGACAAGGCGGTGACATCGGCGACACTCTTATTGCGGATCGACCAGGTGGACTCATCCTTGCTCAAGGTTATCGACCGAGCCAAGCACGATGTGTTGTATAGTGAAAACATAACGGTCTATGACTCCGCAGATCAGGAAATATATACCAATAATGATACGATCTTCTTTGACTTGCATCCTGAGATCATGCAGAAAATACGAAAGACCGGCAGGCAATATTTCCATTATGACGGGTTTGAAGTTTCTGGGATTTTGTTTCAGGCCAAGCAGTCGGAGTATGTAGTCATTGCCGGCGCCAAAGATGTGATGGGCGATCGCCTGCTGGCCAACTTAAGAATACTGCTGCTGGGTCTGTTGGCGGCTACCATGCTCATGGTGATCGTTGCAGGCTGGGTTTATGCTGGCCGCGCACTTCGCCCCATCAATACATTGATTGGTGAGATACAGTCCATTTCAGAAAAAGATCTCCAGCAACGTCTCAAGGAACGGAACCCCAATGATGAAATCGGCAAGCTCATCCGCATATTCAATGGTTTACTGACCCGGATTGATAGGGCATTTGATCTCCAGCGGTCATTTGTCAGTAATGTTTCACACGAGCTGAAAAATCCGCTTACGAAAATAACCTCTCAACTTGAAGTCACGTTGCTCAATACGCGCTCTAACGAGGAGTACAAGCAGACCATTGAATCGGTCCTTGAGGATACCCTGGAGCTGAATATGCTCTCATCCAGTCTGCTTGACCTCGCTTCTGTCAACGATGAGAACCGGACCTTTGCCATGATGAAGGTGAGGGTCGACGAAGTGCTGTGGGAGGTACTTGAAAAGGTTAAGTCGATCAACCCGGGTTACCACACGGAGATTGTTGCGCTGGAACTGCCGGACAAGGAGGAACGACTATGCATCTACGGTAATCCCTATTTACTGCAGACAGCGCTGGCTAATATTGTGGAGAATGCCTGTAAGTTTTCCAAAGATCAGACGGCCAGAGTTTCTTTGTTTTGTTCAGAGCAGTACATCCATGTTCGTATTTCGGATCAGGGTCCGGGTATCGGAGAACAGGATCTTGACAATATCTTTCAGCCCTTTTACCGGGCTGACCGAACGTCACGCAGCAAGGGCTACGGCATCGGCCTATCGCTCAGTCAGCGCATCATTCGTCTGTATGAAGGCAGCGTGAATGTTAAATCACGACTCGGGGTCGGAACGGATGTTACCGTTAACCTCAAAGCGATCGGAGCTTTCTAATTGAATTCTAATCAGGTCATAGCGAAGAATGAGTCATCCTCTGCTTCCTTTGCAAGATTCATAGTGGAGTAAGGTCGAAAGGAAGATAGAAAGGGGTCGAAAGGCCCCTTTCTTATTTTTGGGCCTCCTGTACTTCTCGCTCCACCCGCACGCCAACGGCCAGCACGCCCTGAAGGGTATCCTTCCGCATAAATTGCGTGAGCTTCACAGCGTATTTTCCCCGGGTGGGAAAATGATACTTCGTCAGCAAAGGAAACTGGTGATCGTACAAATCACCCAGCCCACTTTCGCCAAACGGCCTGCCGGACTTCTCGTCAAACAGATCATGGTACACCAATTTCTTCGACAGTTCCTTCCCGGTGGAGTCAATGAGCGTGTACTGGACAAAAATGCGCGCATAAGGGTAGTCCAGAGAATTACGGACGTTGTAGTAGAGAGCGTAGGTCTGCGCAGAGTCAGGGATGTTGAACTCAAATACAGGCTCTTCCTGAACCATCCATGACCGTGTTTTAAACTCCTGGTTATTCTCAAATACGCGCTGGTCGTCACAAGAGGCGGCCAACCACAGGATGGCTGCCAGCGAGAACAACGTCAACAGGATATTGGAACGTCGCATGAAAAAAGTACTTAGCGGGGTTTGGGGGGATTGCCGCCGGGGTTCGGCCTTCGTCCGCCTCCACCGCCACCACCACCGCGATTATCCCGGCGTGGTGGGCGTGAACGTCGTTTGTTGCGGCCGCCCTTATTGCTGAACTTCTTATCGAGCCGCTCGAGGTCGCTGTTGAGCACCGACACGGGCTCACGTTCGACAAGCTGATTGAGTTCAAGGGTTGCGGGCTTCCGTCCGTCCTGGTTCATGGCCAGAATTTCTTTCACACGGTCAACGCTCATGGGGATCCAGGCACTTTCATCCTTGAAACCAAACCACATGATCCTGCGGAAGATATCTGTCTTCTGTAACGATGCCTCGCCTTTCTCCGTCTGCAGTGGCCGTGAAATATCAGGGATGTCTTTGAGGGCATCCATGTAGGTCTCCAATTCGTAATTCAGGCAGCACTTCAGTCGGCCGCACTGGCCACTCAGCTTGCTGGGGTTCAACGAAAGATTCTGATAGCGGGCAGCGCTTGTTGCGACGTTCTTGAAATCGGTGAGCCATGTGGAGCAGCAGAGCTCGCGTCCGCAAACGCCGATACCGCCCAGGCGGCCGGCCTCCTGTCGCAGACTGATCTGTCGCATTTCCACGCGCACACGGAATTCGCCAGCCAATACTTTGATGAGCTCCCGAAAGTCAACACGCTCCTCGGCAGAGTAGAAGAAACTGGCTTTCAGATTGTCGGCCTGGTATTCTACATCCGATAGCTTCATGTTCAGCCGCATCTGTCGGATGATCTCGCGGCTGCGGTGCAGCGAGGGTAGCTCACGCTTTTTCGACTCTTCAAACTTCTCCAGGTCGCGGGTATTGGCAATCCGGTAGATCTTTCTGATCTCTCCGTCGTTGGCAACGTTCTTCTTTTTCATCTGCAGACGCACGAGTTCGCCTTGCAGCGACACATGCCCGAGATGATGTCCGTTCTGGACTTCGACAACAACGGCATCACCTGCGTGCAGATCAAGCTTATCGGAATTGCGATAGTATTCTTTCCGTCCGTTCTTGAAGCGGACCTCGACAACATCAAATCGTTCGGCCACCGGCATGTCCATGTTGGACAACCAGTCGAACACGTTCATTTTGTTGCAGCCGCCCGTCTCACAGGCTCCGTTGTTATTGCAGCCTGCTGTTTTTCCGCCTTTCTTGGTTCCGCACGAACAACCCATAGCTAGTCCATTCCGTCTAAAAAACCCGTCTGATCGACGTTAGGGTTTCCTGGTTTGAAGCAAATCTACACCAATATCTCTTCTGAAGTAGGCCTGTTCAAATGAAATGGCCGACAGGCTCTGGTAGGCTTGTGCCCGTGCCTCCTCCAGGCTTGCTCCTTTGCCCGTAACGGCAATGACGCGGCCGCCGTCGGTAACGACTTGATTACCGGATTGTCGGGTACCGGCATGGAAAAACAGGGCTCCGTTTTGCGGGGGTGTAAGTCCGGTCATGGGTTTTCCTTTTGCGTAGTCGCCAGGATAACCACCGGAAACCAGCATCACGGTGACCGTTGCGTTGGATGAAAGGATAAGTGTCTTGTCCTTAAGGTTTCCCTCCGCGCAGGCAATAAGAACGTCCACCAAATCGGATTCAATGCGGGGAATAACCGCCTCAGTCTCCGGATCACCCATGCGCGCATTGTATTCGATGACGAAAGGTGCTCCATCGACATTGATCAGTCCAAAGAAAATGAAGCCCCGGTAGGGAATATTTTCTTTGCGAAGGCCGTCGAGTGTGGGCTCGATGATCTTTGATTTTATCTGTTGCATGAACGCCCCATGGGCAAAGGGCACGGGAGAGACGGCACCCATGCCACCGGTGTTCGGACCTTGGTCTTGTTCGCCGATGCGCTTGTAGTCTTTCGCTTCGGGAAGCAGTACGTAGTCTTTGCCGTCGGTAAGTACAAAGACGGAGAGTTCGATGCCGGATAGAAATTCTTCTACCAGAACGCGTGCACTTGCTGCACCAAACAAGCGGTCGGCCAGCATCTCGCGGAGTGACGTCTTTGCTTCGGCCAACGTTTGGCAGATGATGACGCCTTTGCCGGCCGCCAGACCATCCGCTTTCAATACAACGGGGAGTTTACAAGAGTCGAGGTAGCTCAATCCTTCGTCCAGACTGGCTTCGGTGAATGTTTTTGCTTTGGCGGTAGGAATCCCATGGCGAAGCATGAACTGCTTGGAGAAATCCTTGCTTCCTTCCAGTGTGGCGCCGGCCTTTCCTGGGCCTACGATCAATACGTTCTCCAATCCTTTTTCTGTTGCCAGAAAATCCCGGATACCGTTTACCAACGGAAGTTCTGGTCCGACGACAACGAGGCCGATCTTTTTATCGCGGCATATGCTCGCGATCCCTTCAAGATCGTCAGGCTTTACGGGAATATTTTCACCCACAAGGGCAGTTCCGGCATTGCCGGGTGCTATGAAGAGGGTTTCGGTGAGCGGACTTTGTCTGATTTTCCACGCCAGAGCATGTTCGCGGCCACCATTACCAATCAAGAGGATATTCATAGACAGGAAAAGGCCAAAGATAATAAAGCTTTTCGCTGGTCTTGCCCTAGTTGGCGTACTCGCTCATGAATTTAATCCGCATGAGCCGCATCTCCTCTTCGCTGAAGTCGGCATTGTTGTCATCGGACATGGCTTCCTCCAGACTGTCGGTCTCGGAGTTGAGGAAGTAGTCAAAAATCTGATTCTGCCTGTGCTCGTCCAGCATCTCGTCGATGTAGTAATCGAGGTTGAGTTTGGTGCCCGAGTAGCAGATGTTTTCTATTTCCGTAAGCAGGTCCTCAAAGGTAAGGCTCTTCGATTCTGCAATTTCCTCCAGGTCCACCTTACGGTCGATTTGCTGGATGATGAAAATCTTGATCTTCGACTTGTTGACCGATGACTTGACGACGACCTCCGTAGCTGTTTCGATATCGTTGTCGTCGATGTACTTCTGAATGAGTTCGATGAACTCTTTTCCGAACTTTTTGACCTTGCCCATGCCGACGCCGTTGACGGCAGCAAGATCCTCTTCAGTGGTGGGATACGTCGTTGCCATCTCTTCCAGTGAAGGGTCCTGGAAGATAACGTAGGGTGGAAGGTCTTTGTGCCGCGCCACCTGCTTGCGCAGGGTCTTCAGCATTTCAAAAAGCTTTTCGTCGTATGATTTCGATGTAGCCGGTGACCGATCCGAAGAGACTTCCTCGTCTTCAACCGCCGTCGTGAAATCGTGATCGCGTGCAAGTTCGATCGGGTGAGGCTTCACGAGAAACTTTTTGCCCTTTTCTGTCAGCTTGAGCACGCCGATGTTTTCGATGTCTTTTTCCAGATACTGATAGATCAGCGCCTGGCGAATCACGGATTTCCAGAAATCTTCACCCTCGTGACTACCCGCACCATAGATGGGGAGATCGAAGTGGCCGTAGCTCTTGATGTATTCATCCTCAGTGCCACGTACCACATGGATGAGGTGGTTGAGGCCAAAGCGTTCGTTGGACTGCCGGGTGGCTTCGAGGACCGTCTTAACGGCCTCTGTGCCATCGTAACGTTCGCGGGGATGCACGCAGTTGTCGCAGGAGCCACAGTTGGCCTGCGTAAACTCCTCGCCGAAATAGTGGAGCAACTGACGCCTGCGGCACACGGGTGACTCGGCATAAAACTCCATTTCTTGCAGGAGCACACGAGCGTTCTCGCGCTCTTGCACGGTCTTGTCTTTATTGAATTTTTCGAGCTTGTTCAGATCATTGTGACTGTAGAACATCAGGCAGATGCCCTCCAGTCCATCCCGACCAGAACGGCCGGTCTCCTGATAGTAGCCCTCCAGCGATTTCGGCACGTCATAGTGAACAACAAACCGGACATCGGGCTTGTCGATGCCCATGCCAAAGGCGATGGTGGCCACGATGATGTTGACTTCTTCATTCAGAAAGTCATCCTGATTTTTGATGCGCACGTCGGGATCGAGGCCTGCGTGATAGGGTGCCGCGCTGAAGCCGTTGACATTGAGCAACTGAGCGATTTCCTCAACCTTTTTGCGGCTGAGACAGTAAATGATCCCTGATTTTCCCTTGTGTTCCTTTAGAAAGCGGATAAGCTGCTTCTTGGTCTCTTTCTTCGGCCGCACTTCATAGTAGAGGTTCTTGCGGTTGAATGAGGAAATGAACACATCCGCCTCTTCCATCTGCAGGTTCTTCTGGATGTCGAGTTGGACCTTGGGTGTAGCCGTGGCGGTAAGGGCGATGACGGGAAGATCACCCAATTGCCCGATCATGGTTTTGATGCGGCGGTACTCTGGGCGGAAGTCGTGACCCCACTCGGAAATACAGTGAGCTTCGTCAATGGCGACAAAGCTGATTTTCACTTTTTGGAGGAAGGTAATATTCTCTTCCTTGTTGAGTGACTCGGGCGCCACATAGAGCAATTTCACGGAACCCGTCACGCAATCTTTCTTCAGCCTTGTGATTTCTGCTTTGCTCAGTGTGGAATTCAGAAACCGGGCGTGGATGCCGTATGCGTTGAGCTGGTCCACCTGGTTCTTCATCAGGGCAATGAGCGGCGAGATAACAATGGCCAGACCATCTTTGATCATGGCAGGCAGCTGGTAGCACAGTGACTTACCGGCTCCGGTAGGCATGATCACGAAGGTGTTGCGGCCACTTAAGATGTTCTTGATGACGATTTCCTGGTTGCCACGAAACGAAGTATATCCAAAGTTCTCTTTGAGATGCGCACGGAGTGTATCCTTATCTTCAGCCACAATCATAGGTTCCTGAGTCGATTAAATCCTTACATTTGCCTTCCGCAATCGATGGAAGGGGAAGGGTCATTGAATATACTAAAAATTGCGGAAGTTCGCGCACCGTTTCCTCCGAAAAGGCGATGCTTAATGATGAACGGAGAGAAGGCCAATTTGTTATTCTGAACGCATAGAATGGACAGGAATCTATTTGTTGTACTGATGGCCGGGGGAATCGGCACCCGTTTTTGGCCTTACAGCCGAAATGCCAAACCCAAGCAGTTCCTCGATGTCCTGAATACAGGAAAAACGCTCGTGCAATCCACCTACGAGCGGTATCTCTCGGTATGCCCTCCGGAAAATATTCTGATTGTTACCCACGAGGAGCACGCAGGCCTGGTCACCGAGCAGCTCCCCATGGTGAAGCCAGAACAGATGATTCTGGAGCCCATGCGCAAGAATACAGCGCCTTGTATCGCTTATGCCGCCAGCCGCATCTACCTCAACAACCCGGATGCTGTCATGGTGGTGAGCCCCTCGGATCACTTGATTCTTAATGAAAAGGAGTTTCTGGGTACCATCCAAAGAGCCGTTGAGCATGCGCGCACCCAAGACAAATTGATTACCCTGGGCATCAAGCCCACGCGGCCTGAAACGGGGTACGGGTACATCCAATTTCTGGAAGGCAAATCGAGCCTGAAAAAAGTAAAAACATTTACCGAAAAGCCAGCGTTGGCATTGGCCAAGACATTTATTGAGAGTGGGGATTTTGTATGGAATTCCGGAGTATTTGTTTGGGGTGTGAAGGCTATTCTGCAAGCCTTTCACCGCTACCTTCCGGAAATGTCGGAGGCCTTCGAAGAGATCCGTCCCAAGCTACTGACCAAGGATGAGCGCAGCCTCATCAACAAGGTATACGGTCAAACAAAAAATATTTCTATTGACTACGGCATCATGGAAAAGGCCGACAACGTGTACGTCGCGTTGGGCGATTTTGCATGGTCTGACCTCGGCTCATGGGCATCGCTTCATGAGGCTTCGATCAAGGATACGGATAATAACGTCATCATGGGCGAAGCGCTGGTTTATGATACCCGCAACTCGGTCATCATTGGTCCTCCGGAGACGTTAATTGTTTCGCAAGGGCTCAACGGCTACCTCGTCGGCGTGTTCGGCAACGTGGTGATCATTTGCGAAAAGGACAAAGAGGAAATGTTCCGACGATATGTCAACGACCTGCGGGCTCACCCGGACGGTACAGACTTTCTCTAAGCTTATTTTTGCTTTGTTGCCGTGCTCGCCGATTTCTGCCGAACGGTCTCGTAGATGGCTATACCGGCGGCAACCGAAACATTCAGCGACTCAATTTTTCCTTTCATCGGTATCTTGACCAGGAGGTCCGCATCCTTCATCAAGCTAGGCGAGATTCCATCCTCTTCCGATCCAAGCAGCAATGCCGTAGGCCCCGACAGGTCGGCTGTGTAAATGTCTTGCGTGGCTTTCTCTGTACAGGCAACTACCTGAATGCCGTTTTCACGAAGTTCTTTCATGGCCTGCTTCAGCGATTTCACACGACACACGGGCAAATGATGCAGTGCACCAGCAGACGTTTTTACAGCGTCGCTGGTCACCGGTGCGTTTCCGGTTTCTTCAATCACGATGGCGTCGAGTCCGGCACACTCACAGGTTCTTGCTACGGCGCCAAAATTCCGCACGTCCGTGATGCGATCGAGCAGCAAGAAAAAAGGAACACGCCCTTCGCTGTAAGCGTGGTCGATAATGGCTTGCATGGAGGCGTATTGGATTGCCGAGAGATATCCGACAGCGCCCTGGTGATTCTTGGAGGTAAGCCGGTTCAGTTTTTCCGGAGGCACCCAACTGAACGGGATGCCATGTTCTTTCAACGTTGTGACCAATTCCTTCATCAGGTCATTGTTCACCCCCGCTTGTACAAACACTTTCTCTATATGACGTCCCGACCGCGCAGCCTCAATGAGGGCGCGCGTCCCGTAAATCAATTCGCTCTTGTCCATGATGTTTCAATCGTGCCCCAAAAGTACGACTATGAAGGCTATGACAACCATGATGGATGATGGATTCATTGAGAATTATCCCGCCCGCAGCCACGCTCCCAATCCACAGCCTGGTATCTGGATGCTAGGTCATAGCCGGCTCTTCCGCCACAAGTCAATGGTTTGGTACCAGTATTCCGTGTATCCTTTCTCACGCACCAGTACGGAATGATCAGGATGATAGACACTTCCGGCCTTCGCGAAACTGAACGACTGTCGCGGGTTCTTATAGCTCCAGACTTCATACTGACCATCGACCTGAACCTCATCTGGCCTTCCGAAAATCGCGAAGATCATCCCTCGGTCGGTCTTCCAGCCTTCCTTGAATGAAGTGAAGTAGAAATTGGCGTATTCGATCCTTTTAAAGTAGTTACGCATGAACGTGCGGGCGCGGTCTTTGTCTTTTGTGATATCCAGAATGACCTTGTCGAACTTTGCCTTGTCTTCACCCGCGAGTCCGAGGGCATCATTTTCCTCTTTCGTCGTGACAAACAACAACGGCCCCTTAAGGTCACCAAGCTTGTTGTAGCGTGGGTAGGGCGCGCGTTTGGCAATGAACGAAAATCCCTCAGCCGCGGCCGTGTCTTCCTGTGCAAGGTAAAGGCCTTCGTGTGTAAAGGGTCCCAGTTGGGTATCGGGAAGAACGGTGAATGTGGAATCGGGAAATAAAAAACGGTCCATCTTGATTTCCTTAACCACGAAAGGAGGGGAGGGTGTAGGGAAGCGGTCTTTATAGTAGGAGATGTGAATGGGTTTGCCGCTGCCACTCCCGCGTGCAGTATATCGGGCTTCGGCCGTGACGTACGACGACCATTGTTTATCCTTACCCGCGTCGAGGTAGCCATTCACCGGATAGTGTGCTTCGATCTGCCGGAAGAAAAACCAGCTCTTCCCTGTAGCGATGTTGATGACTTTGACCACCAGCAACCACGGCTTCACGGCCTTTCCAAAAATAAAACGACCATCACGCCATTCATTGGTAAGACTCAGCGTGTCGGTAGGCTGGAGGGCACTGCCCTGACGCTGACTAAACGAATCACGCTTTTCCCATTTCAAGAGGTAGGATGTGGCTACTGCATTGTTGCATTTGAGCCGGTAGAATACTTCGATGCTGTCGCCATGATGCACCGGCTTGAGCTGAAGGATAACCTCGGCCAGCGGGTCATACCAGTAATTGAAGTTGATGCTGTTGACGGCCTGTCCGGCGGCCGGAAGCACGGTCAGGAGAACGAAGGCGACAATACTAAGAAATGGAACGCGCATACAATGATGTAAAATTAACGAAGAAACAAATAGAAACGGTGCACGGTTAAATCACGTATTTTTGCCGGCCATGTCAAGGATTTATACCACCGAGATCACCTCCGACCAGCTGGTTTCCGACAACCCGTTGCACCAGCGGCTATTAAAACCCTATACCGTCGCTGGTCAATGGATACAGGGCGACCTGCTTGAAGTAGGGTGCGGTGAGGGGCGTGGCATCCAGCATATCTTGCCGCACGTTCGCTCGTACTGGGCGATCGACAAGATTGACTCAGCCATTCAAAAATTGCGCCAGCTATTCCCTGCGGCACAGCTCGTGGCAGGAAACCTTCCTCCACTTCCCTATCCCGATGCATCCTTTGATTCGCTGGTCAGCTTTCAGGTCATTGAACACATTCAGGACGATGTACTCTTTCTAAAGGAAATCCATCGCGTGCTCCGTCCTGGTGGTGTGGCATTGATCACGACCCCAAACCGTCCGATGTCGCTGTCGAGGAATCCCTGGCACATCCGTGAGTACACGGCAGCCGAACTCACGACGCTGGCCAGGACGATCTTTTCATCGGTAGAAATGAAGGGTGTTGCGGGAAATGAAAAAGTAATGACGTACCACGAAAAGAACCGTGAATCCGTCAACCGCCTGATGCGTTGGGATATCCTGGATCTCCAGCACCGGCTGCCGGCGGCGGTCCTCCGGGTGCCGTACGACCTGTTGAACCGGTTCAACCGCACCAACCTGCAGAAGCACGCTGATGCTCTGGTGACGGGCATTACGCACGAGGACTACCTCATCACCGATCAGGCAGCGACTGCGCTTGACCTGTTTTTGATTGTCAGGAAGTAAAAATCAATAATTGTCGCGGTCTCCGTTACGTACCTGAAGGCCGTCAAGGATTCTCTGGTAGGCATCTTCAAAGCGTTTGGCGAGTTCGAGTTCCTGATTTTCATACAGGATGCGCTGCAACTCACCCAATACGTACAGGTTGCGCCTCACTTCCATTGAGATACCGGGATATTTTTTCGTTTCGTAGTTCACCATTTCCTCGGCACGCGTTCCTAGTACGGTAGCGATCTCTACAGCCTTGGCGTTGTCGCCGACACGGAAAAGAAGCTCGATGGTAGACACGGTAGTGATGTCATACTTCACAGCGACGTCCGGCATTTTGGCGAGATTGAAGTACAGCACTTCCTTGCCTCGTTCCAGGTCGCCCTGATCAAGCAGCGCTTCAGCGAGCGAGTTCAACGAGCCACGGTGGTTCTGGATAAAGCCCCGGTAGTCTTCGTTGTAGTACAAGTCGGGGTTGTCGAGACCGCGGTAACCGAAATCCTGGATCATCTTCTTGTAGGAAGATTCAACGTCGACGAGATTCTCCCGATCCGCGCGGTTGTTGCGCACAGGCAGCACGCGATAGGCGTTGCCTTCCTGTACTACATAGTCTCGAATCTCCAGATTCAGCTGGGAAAGCGATGTGTTGTTCAGGTAGATGGGGCGCTCCCAGTTGTTGGTAGCAAGAACATCCAGGAAGGCCAGATCTTTCTTCTCCAGCGTGGTGCCTTTCAGACGGAAGCGCATCTGGTCAACGACAAGGCTGTCCATTCCTTTGGGAATGATGCCCTTTGCTAGCACGGCATTGCGGTCGATGTTCAGCGTGAATACCTTGCTCGGAACGATGTTGGTGCGGTCGTAGCGCAGCTGCGGGTAATTCTTTTTCAGAAGGTCCAGATATTGACGGAGATCCATGCTCGGAATCTTCAGGTCCGTGTAATAGAGGACATCATTCGGTCCACCCTGGCGGTAATTTTCTCTGGTCAGCGTGTACTGGAACGGCTCCGACTGATTTTGCTTCAACATGGATTGCTCGATATACCAATCCGTGTTGTAGTAGCTGAAAACGCAAACGCGGACATCCGTCCGATGGCCCTCCACCTCCTGCGCATACCACAGCATGAACGTGTCATTGTCGCCGCCGGTGTATAAAATGGCGTTTGGCTCACATGAAGAAAGGTAGTTCTTGCCTGAATCAACAGAAAAATACCGGTTGCTGCGGTTGTGATCATCCCATCCCTGCGAGGCCATGAGGAATGGCGCGGAAAGGCCTATCACCGTGGCAATCACAGCGCTCATTTTCATGTTGCGGATATATTGATTGAACAGCGTCGCCATGCCAATGACGGCGAATCCGATCCAGAAGGTAAAAGCATAGGTCGAGCCGGTGTAGATGTAGTCGCGTTCACGCGGCTCTACAGGAGGGGAATTTAGGTAAACAACGATAGCTACGCCGGTCATGACAAACAGCAGTCCCACGACGGCGAAGTTCTTCGTGTCTTTGACGAACTGATAGAACATCCCAATCAAGCCCAGGATAAAGGGAATCATGAAGTAGTTGTTCCTCGCCTTGTTCTCGGCGAGTTCTTCGGGTAGCTTTTCAAACCAATCTCGCGGTCCTAGCCAATCCGCGTCTTGAATGTCGCTGGTCCGGCCGGCAAAGTTCCACATGAAGTAACGCATGTACATGTGACCGATCTGCTGACGGAACATGTAGTAGATATTTTGAGCAAACGTAGGTCGCTCACCTTCGGCCAGTCCCAGAATGCTGCGGTATTGTGCCTTGAACTCCGGGTTCCAGGCACGGGGCAGTATGGTTTCCTGTCCGGGCTCGTATACGTAGTCATACTTGCGGTCGGTGATCTCGTACTTGTCTTTACCTTTCGTGTAGACCGCTGCCTTTTCCTCCAGGTCAATGATTTTCGAGGTGAAATACGGACCGTAGAGCAAAGGTCGGCTGCCGTACTGTTCGCGCTTCAGGTAGCGAACAAACGACATGACGTCTTTTGGAGCATTCTCATTGATGGGCGTGTCAAAATTGCTTCGGATGACAATGACGGTATAGGAGCTATAGCCGATCAGAATAAATGCTGTTGACAACAGGAAGGTGTTGAGCAATGGCTTGTTCTTCTGTTGTGAGTGACGAATGCCGTACACCAAACCGCCAACGAGCAACAGGATGAAGACAACGACTCCGGAGCCAAAGGGAAGTCCGAGGTTGTTGACAAAGAACAATTCAAATCCTCCAGCCAGTGAAGGAAGTCCGGGAACAATAAAATCGTTAATGAATATGACGATTGCGCCGCTGAAGGCCAGCGCGGCGATGATACCCCAGCGGGAGGGTTGGTATTTCTTAAAATAGTAGATGAGTCCAAGTGCCGGGATGGTGACCAGGTTCAACATGTGAATGCCGATGGAGAGACCCATCACGTAGGCAATGAAGATCAGCCATCGGTTGGCTGCGCTTTCATCTTCAATAACATCCCATTTGAGGATGCCCCATACGACAAAAGCCGTAAAGAAAGCGGACATGGCATATACTTCCGCTTCGACCGCCGAGAACCAAAATGATTCGGAGAACGTGTAGGCAAGGGCACCAACGAGCGCGGCTCCTATCAGCGTCCACGTCTGTCCTTCATTCATGTCTTCATCGCGGGAGACTCCCATCAGCTTGCGGCCGAAGAGGGTGATGGACCAAAACAGAAAGAGAATGGTGAATGCGCTGGACAGAACACTGAGACTATTGATCCAGTAGGCTACTTTAGTGGGGTCACCGAACGCAAGGAAGGAGAACATCCTTCCCAGGAGCATGAATAGGGGAGCGCCCGGTGGGTGGGAAACTTCAAGCTTGTAGGCCACGGCAATGAACTCACCGCAATCCCAGTAGCTGGCGGTCTCTTCAAAAGTGAGCCAGTAGGTGACCAGGGCCACGGCAAAGGCGAACCAGCCGCCGATGTTGTTGATCGTTTGAAATTTCATGAATGGAAAGCAGAACTTTAAGGGGCGAAAATAGTCAATATGCCATCAACAGCGTCCTTTTTTACCAAAAACCTGCCGTCAGGCTCTGGTCAATAAACGATGGTGTAAAACAATAGCCAGAGCAGAAACAGGGGTACATAAAAGCCCAGGACGATGATCCAGGCCGGCTTTGTTTCTTTTCTTGTAAAGTGAGTGATGCCGACCACCAGTAAGTACCAATAGATCGGTTCAAAGAGGTTAAGCGCCTTGCAGGGGTAGCTGTATTCCGGCGAAAGGGTGCGGTAGTCGACCAGGCTCATGAGTGAGAGCGGATAGAACGCTCCGATATCGTAGAAGTTCGGGTCCTTTTCGATGAACAGGAACCAGAACACTTTGATGAGTTCGGGGATAAAAAATACAAACTCAGCCACCATCACGATCTTCCAGCATTGCGAGTAGGTGACTCGGTAGCCAAAAAGAAAGCAACCCACCCAGATGACAAATCCCAGGGCGGTAAATTTCCATAGATAGATCAGCGGAATGGAAAGGTATTGCGCGGCGCTGCGCAGATAGAGGAAAGAACCCTCCGGTTGGTCGGCCAGAAACTCAAACGCCGCTGTTTCGTTCTCGATCATGGACTTCTTGACAAACAGGACGGCCAGTGTGGCGAGGCAGATCAGGAGAAATAACTGGCGCTTCGGTGCGTTATAGATCGATTTGTGTTCGTCGGCTAGAGACATGGTGATTACTGAATCCGGGGATGTTACTTTTGCAGGGTTGAAAGATACAGGTAAAATAGTATTTGCACTGTTGCTGGCGCTGAATTTCGGAAGTTCGGCGGCCCAGGTGAAGAAGGATACGACCATCATTCTCATCAATGATATCACCGTTCAGTTGGAGGCAACGCAGGCCCTCAATGACATGTATAACTTTAAGTTTGGCAAGGCGGAACAGCAGTTTCGGTGGTTCAAACAGAAGTATGCCTGGCACCCGTTGCCGTATTTTCTCCTGGGCCTGAGCGAGTGGTGGAAAATCATGCCGCGACTGGAGACAAGGGATCATGACGACCGGTTTCTTGCTTATATGGACAGCACCATTGCGATAGCGGAGAACCTTCATGACAAGTATCCCGAGTACCGCATTGAGGCCGCCTTCTTCATGGCCGCCGCGTATGGATTCAAAGGACGACTCTATTCCGATGAGGATCGAAAGGAGTGGAGGAAAGCAGCGGTCGCCGGGAAGCGTGCGCTGCATTATCTTGAAGAGTGCAAGGAGATGAACTATCTCAGTCCGGAGCTTCTGTTTGGTGACGCACTCTATAACTACTTCTCGGTTTGGGTTCGTGAAAACTATCCTGCCCTCAAACCGCTTCTTTGGTTCTTTCCGAAGGGCGACAAGGAACTGGGATTGAAGCAGCTGCGTGAAGTTTCGTTCAATGCTTTTTATACGCGGACGGAAGCGATGGTGTGGCTGATGCGCATTTACAACAGCTACGAGAATAAAAATGAGCAGGCGCTGCAGATATCCGAATACTTATACAAGACCTATCCCGACAATCCCTATTTCCACCGGTATTATGCCCGTATGCTATACACCCGTGGGATGTACGGTGATATGGAGCGGGAGTCGAAGGCCATCCTCACTCGTATCGATAGCGGAGATCTGGGGTATGAGGCCACCAGCGGCCGCTATGCCTCTTTCTTTTTGGGCCAGCTGGGTGAGGCCCGTCGAAAGCCGGATGACGCCAAAAAATACTATCTGCAAACAGTGCGGTTTGCCGAAGAGAGTGGGGCAACCAAAACAGGCTATTATCTTTACTCCCTGATAGCCCTGGGTGAGATTGCCAACAAACAGGGCGACAAGGCGTTGGCTCGCCAGTATTTTGAGGACGCAAAGAAAAAGGCAGGCCGGAAGGACGAAGCATTCAAAGATGCCAAGCGCCGGCTCAAAAACTTGGAAAAAGGAGATTAAACGGTCATGGCATTGAAAAAGAAAGCATTGGTTACCGGAGTCACCGGACAGGACGGCGCTTACCTGAGTGAGTTGCTGTTGTCAAAGGGCTATGAGGTCCACGGCATCAAGCGTCGCTCATCGTTGATTAACACGGGGCGCATCGATCACCTCTATCAGGATCCGCATGAAGCCAAGCCCGCTTTCCATCTGCACTATGGTGATCTGACCGATGCGATGAACATCACCAGGATCATCCAGGAAGTTCAGCCGGATGAAATCTATAACCTCGGTGCGATGAGTCACGTCAAAGTTTCTTTTGAAGAGCCGGAATACACGGCCAATGCCGACGGCGTTGGAGCACTGCGCATCCTGGAGGCCATTCGCTTGCTGGGGATGACAGAGAAGACGAAATTCTACCAGGCATCGAGCTCGGAATTGTATGGGCTTGTCCAGGAGGTTCCACAAACCGAGAAGACGCCGTTCTATCCGCGATCCCCGTATGGCGTAGCGAAGTTGTACGCCTATTGGATCACGGTGAACTACCGCGAAGCGTATCAGATCTTTGCGTGTAACGGAATTTTGTTCAACCACGAGAGTCCACTTCGCGGTGAGACGTTTGTGACGCGGAAGATTACACGCGGCGTAGCGCAGATCGCGCTCGGCCTTGGTGAGAAAATATTTATTGGTAATCTGAACGCTCAGCGCGACTGGGGTCATGCAAAGGACTACGTCGAAGCCATGTGGCTCATGATGCAACAGGCTGATCCGGATGATTATGTCGTGGCTACCGGCAGGATGACGACGGTACGCGATTTTTGTGTGATGGCTTTTGCTGCCGCAGGGATTCAGATAACCTTCCAGGGCACGGGCGAGCGCGAGCAGGGCGTTGTGATGAAAAGCTCGAACCCTGAATTTGATGTAAAGCCAGGGCAAGTGGTCGTGGAAGTTGACCCCCGCTATTTCCGACCCACGGAAGTGGATTTACTCATCGGCGATGCCTCCAAAGCAAAGGCGAAATTCGGCTGGCAGCCGAAGTTTACCCTTGCCGACATGATCAACGAGATGGTTGCCTCCGATCTGGATATCTTCCGTCGTGATGTTCACCTGAAGCAAGGCGGTTACAAGGTCCTGCGCCGTACCGAATGATGAAAAACACAGCAAAGATTTTTGTGGCTGGTCACCGCGGCATGGTCGGTTCGGCCATCGTCAGGAAGTTGGAGAAGGCTGGTTATACTAACCTGCTCTTGCAAACCTCCTCGGAACTGGATCTGCGCGATGGTGCTGCTGTGAAATCATTCTTTCAAAGGGAGAAGCCTGAATTTGTATTTCTTGCTGCTGCCAAAGTCGGTGGGATTGTCGCGAACAATACGTTTCGTGCCGAGTTCCTCTATGACAACCTGATGATTCAAAGCAACGTCATACACGAATCGTACAAAGCCGGTGTGACGAAGTTGTTGTTTTTGGGGAGTTCTTGCATCTATCCCAAGCTGGCGCCGCAGCCGCTGAAAGAAGAATATCTGCTGACGGGGTTGCTGGAACCCACCAACGAGCCCTATGCCATCGCCAAGATTGCGGGGATTAAAATGTGTGATGCGTACCGGAGCCAGTATGGTTGTAATTTCATTTCAGGCATGCCGACGAATTTGTATGGGCCCAATGACAACTATGATCTGCAAACCAGCCATGTCATTCCAGCCCTGTTAAGGAAGTTTCACGAAGCAAAAGTCAGGAACCAAGACCGTGTGGTAGTGTGGGGAACCGGCACGCCGATGCGCGAGTTCATGCACGTCGACGATCTGGCAGAGGCCAGCTTGTTTTTGATGGAGCGCTTTGATGAGCCAGGGTTTATGAATGTAGGTACCGGTTCGGAAATGTCGATCGGCGATTTGGCTAAACTCATCGCACGCATCGTCGGTTTCCGGGGGGCGATAGAATTTGATACGACCAAACCCGATGGCACGCCGAGGAAGTTGATGGATGTGGCTAAGATCCGCCAATTGGGGTGGAGGCATCGGATTTCTCTGGAAGAAGGACTGGTGACGGCCTATCAGGAAGCAGGATTTTCATCCTAACCCGTAATCTGTGGATCTTCGCGATCTTCTTGTTACCCCCATTTTTTTGATCCTCATCTATTGGGTTGCCTATCTCGTGCGCCCATATGTTACGGATGCCATCAATCGGACTTACTATTTTCCAGCACTTACGGTCAAATTGTTTGGGGCCATTGCTCTTGGCTTGGTGTACCAATTCTATTACGGCAGTGGGGATACGTTTATGTACCATACCTATGGCAGCCGGTTCATCTGGAATGCCTTCGTAGACTCCCCGCTATCGGGACTCAAACTATTGTTTGCCGACAGTAAAAATCCTGGCGACATGTATCAATATGCCTCCCAGATATATCTTTTTCGGGATGCTAATTCGTATACTGTAATTAAGCTGGCGGCACTCTTTGACTTGCTAACGTTTTCCACCTATTCCTCCACGGCATGCCTTTTCGCCGTACTCAGTTTTATCGGATCGTGGCAATTCTACCTCACGTTCTATAAGCAGTTTCCGCATTTGCATGGCCGACTGGCTATCGCTGCGTTTTTTATCCCATCAGTTTTTTTCTGGGGCAGCGGCATCCTGAAGGATTCTGTCACACTGGCTTGCATGGGTATTGCCACGTATCAATTCTATAAGGTGTTCATCGAGCGGAAGTTCACAATCTTCAACGTGCTCCTGCTGCTCGTCTCCCTCTATTTCATATTCAGCATTCGGAAATTTATTCTTCAGGCTTACCTCCCGGCCGTTATTCTCTGGATTGGCGCCTCGCAGATCTACCGCATACGCTCCATTATCCTGCGCATCCTGGTGGTCCCTTTCGTGGCGGGTGTGTTGATGGCCTCAGGATATTATACGGTGATGAAAGTTGGTGAGGATGACGACAAGTATGCCTTGTCGAAGATTGCGGCTACAGCTCGGGTAACAGCCTACGACATTCGTTATTGGTCGGGCAGATTTGCCGGGTCAGGATATTCTCTGGGTGAACTCGATGGCTCATTCAATTCCATGGTTCGGCTAGCTCCGGGAGCGATCAATGTATCACTCTTCCGGCCCTACCTGTGGGAAGTAAAGAACCCCTTGATGTTTTTTTCAGCCGTCGAAAGTTTGCTTCTCCTGGGGCTTGGGCTTTTTGTAATTGGTAAGCAAAGACACAACCTATTCGCATCGTTTTCGAAACCCAATGTATTGTTTACCCTGGCCTTCTCTCTGGTTTTTGCCTTTGCTATCGGAGTTTCGACCTTTAACTTTGGAACCTTGGTCCGGTACAAGGTGCCTCTGCTGCCTTTCTTTGTTACCGCGTTAATCCTTATTCTGGATTACTCAAAGAGGGAGAGAAATGTGGATCGATTGGATGCTGTAGAATAATTTACGACGACCTTTCGTCGCCCGGCATCTCCTAGTTGTCGGCGGAGATCAACTTCAAGGATCAGTTTTCTCAAATGCATCAGCCAGGCCTCCGGGGTTTCGCAAAGATACCCGGTAATTCCGTGCTCGATGATTGCTGTATTTACACCAACCGGTGAGGCAACGGTAGGAATGGCCATGGCCATGTACTGCAATGCCTTTAACCCACATTTGCCTTTTGCCCATGGATCGTCGGTCAATGGCATAATGCCAATATCCAAAATCCCAAGATCGGCGATTTCACTTTCCTTCCTCCATTGAACGAACAACAGATTCTTCAATCCCAGTGACGGGGCACGGTCAGCGATTACTACAAAACGGACCTTGTCGGGAAATTCTTGCTCCAGTTGGATCATGACCGATTCAACGAGGTGAAGGTATTTCAGTGTTGAGTGACTGCCCGTCCAACCGATGTGCACCATGCTGCCGGACGGTTCCTTTCGTGCGGGAGACTTGTGAACATTTTCGGTATCTACTGTAGTGGGGTTAATGACCACGCGACTATTGTACGTTCGGGCAAACGAAGCGAGATAGGAGTTGCCAGCGCTAACGACAAAACTCCACCGGCAAATACTAGCCACCTTGCCGTGCCATTTCATTCCCGCGGCAAGTGCATTTTCGGTACTGGTGTTCGGAAGCCAGATGGCATCATCGAAATCATAGATGACCTTCTTTCGCAGTGTACGCGCGATGAGATACTCGAGAAACGGAGGGCCTACAGGGCTGGCCTCGCGATGGATGAATACAAAGTGAGCACGTGGTATGGCGGTGAAAAGCAGTCCGATTCTATGCATGTACCCCGATAGCATAAACAGTAACTTGCGCGCCAGATTGCCCTGGGTGTAGAGTATCCGCCATCCGGCTTCATTCACGAACGGACGGAAGTCGATGGTAAACCCCGCTGCCACCAGTGTATCCAGATACTGTTCGAACCGAAATCGCTGCGAAGGAGCGTGACCACGCGGATAGGGGCACAGAAAAAGGATTGTTCTGTTATTTTTCTGCATTTTTGCGAGGAAACAACGCGTATACGACGAAGGAAAGCATGGCGGATAATAGTGAATACTACTTCGAATTAAAGCCAAAAAATACCTTCAGCCTAAACCTGAAAGAACTAATTGAGTACAAGGAGCTATTTTACTTTTTTACCTGGCGCGACATCAAAGTAAAATACAAGCAGACAGCCCTTGGCTTTTTGTGGGCCATTCTTCAGCCCATTCTGCTGATGATCATATTCACATTCTTTCTGGGGCGAGCCCTGAACGTACCGTCCGATGGGATGGAATATCCGGTGTTTGTATTCTCCGGCCTTATGCTCTGGCTACTATTTGCTTCAGGAATTGCCAATGCCGGAAACAGCATGGTTAGCAATGCGCAAATTATCAAGAAGATCTATTTTCCCCGGCTGATCATACCCCTGTCCTCTGTGCTGGTTGCAGCCTTTGACTTTGCCATGACCACGGTGGTATTTGTTCCTGTGTTGCTCTACTACGGTGCGTCGGTTTCGATGGTCGAGGCCTTGTGGTGCTGGCCTGCGGGATTGGCATTGGCCATCATAGGGTCATTTGGCCCCGGCTGTCTTTTGGCAGCGCTGAATGTAAAGTATAGAGACTTCCGCTACGTGATACCATTTTTGGTTCAGATACTTCTCTTTCTGACGCCGGTAATTTATCCCATGTCCATTGTGCCGGGTAAATGGCTTCCGTATATCGTGGCGCTGAACCCGATGTACGCGGCCATCACGATTTTTCGTATGCCCTTTACGGATTTAGGCGCCGATATCACGCTGCTCATGATGAGCATCATCTCAGGCCTTGTTCTGTTGATCGTCGGACTAGGCTATTTTCGAAAAACGGAGTCTTATTTTGCAGACCTCGCCTGATTTGCCCGATGAAGCCCATACTGGAAATTCAGGATGTCTCAAAGAAATTCAGGATCCGTCATGAGACGCAGCCGTACCTGAGTATGCGTGAATCGCTGGGCGGGCTCTTTCGCAAGAGCTCCACAACAGCCGAAGATTTCTGGGCCCTTCGAAATGTGAGTTTTACCGTGAATGCGGGTGAGTCTGTTGGAATAATCGGAAGAAACGGAGCGGGGAAATCCACGTTGCTGAAGGTCCTGTCCAAAATAACGCCACCATCGAGCGGTCGGGTCATTGGTCGTGGACGAATTGCGAGTTTGCTGGAAGTGGGTACGGGTTTCCACCCTGAGCTTACGGGACGTGAAAACATTTACCTCAATGGCTCCATTCTGGGAATGAAAAAGCGCGAGATCGACAGACAATTCGATGCGATTGTTGCGTTTGCTGGCACAGAGAAGTTTCTGGATACTCCATTGAAGCACTACTCCAGCGGAATGCAATTGCGACTGGCGTTTGCCGTGGCGGCATTTCTGGAACCTGAAATACTTATCATCGACGAAGTTCTTGCGGTGGGTGACGCGGAATTCCAGAAGAAGTGCCTGGGAAAGATGGAGGATGTTAGCCGTAGTGGAAGGACCATCCTTTTCGTGAGTCACAACATGGCGGCCATCATGCGGCTGTGCGGGAGGGCAATACAGTTGGAGTCAGGGAAGATGGCCGCTTCAGGCACCACTGCAGAAGTAATTGAGAATTACCTTACGGACACCGCGCAGGAGATGTTGACAACATCCGGCGTCATGGTGGCGTCGGCTGATTCGGGTAGGCCTGTCAGGAAAGTAGAGTTGCTCTGCGACGGAGTAAGGAACGGCACGATGTACATGGGCTGCCGCATGGAGATTCGGGTACACTTTGTATCCGCCCAATCACTGGATGCGCCCGTCCTCGGTATCATAATTAAAGACAGCCAACAGGCCCCTTTGGTAGGGATCAACAACAAGCATTATTCCGGAGCGATGACCTCACGGGCGGTTTCCCAAGGATTTATTTCCGTAGCCATCCCGCAACTTCCGTTGTTTGAAGGACACTATAGTTTGGATATACATTTCGGAAATGGATTCAAAGACATCGAGGTGTTGCGCGACGCATGCCGGTTTGTGGTTGAACCCGTATCCTTTTCTGCTTCTGGCGAAATGCCCGACCGCCAGCTCAATCGTTTCTTTATTCGCGATGTGAAGTGGGCCGTGCATTCAAGTGATACGAACTCATGATCCAGCGCATCTTTCGCAAACTGAAGTTCTTGTACTTGCGGACTTCTCTGGGTTCCTATGAGGAGTTCTTGCGGCGGCAGCGAAACATTCATGCGCTGGACAAACACGTTCAGGAGGAGTACCGTGAAAGACTGCGACCTGTGTATGAGCACTATGTTCGCGATGTATCCTCACCAGATATGGCCGCCTCCCTGGAACTCGCTACTTTTTTGTATGGTCTGTGCAAAGCCAATTCCTACACCCGATTGCTTGACCTTGGATCAGGCTTCAGCTCATATGTGTTTCGTCTCTATGCGAGGGAGACATCAGGCGTAGAAGTCATTTCGGTCGATGACGATGCGCAATGGTTGAAAAAAACAAAAGACTTTCTGGATGCGCATGACCTCGATACACGCGGTATGATGACGATTGAACAATTCGTTTCCCAAAATCAAGATGGATTTGATTGTATTCTCCACGACCTTAATTTTGTGGAGGAGAGAATCAAGTACGTTCAACGGCTTCTGCCAATGGTCCGCCCCGGAGGCCTCATGGTGCTGGACGATGTACACAAGCCCGACTACATGTTGGGTACTCTGGAAATTCTCTCCTTTGCTCCAGGTAAGATCTACTCCCTGTCACCAGCAACCTTGGATCGTTACGGGCGTTACTCGATGGCCTACATACGACCCGCCTAGATGAAGCTCAGCATCATCATACCCACCAAGGACCGGGGGCGGATCTTTGACAGGACACTTCTGGCGGCCGTTGGAGCAATTCGTGGTATTGACGCAGAAATTATTGTGGTGAATGACTCGAAGAACAGTTCGCCCCAGATTCCAGGATCTTTGCCAGGTGTTCGATTACTCAACAATCCATTCCAGGGCGTTGCATCGGCAAGAAATCTTGGGGCGCGGGAAGCGTCCGGTGATTTGATGCTTTTTCTGGATGACGATATTATCATTTCCGAGGACTCCGTACGGCATGTCTTTGGTGTCCATAAGGATAAGACAGGAATCGCACTTAATCCGGATTGGGTGTATCCCCCCGAGCTTTTGAATACGCTGAGTCATACTTCTTTTGGAAGGTTCTTGATGGCCCACAACATGACGACCTTTAAGGGCTGGTACGACCATACGAGTTGGAGGGAGTGTGCATTGTTCTCATCGCTGTCAGTCGCTAGTTTTCATCTGTCGATCCTTCGATCTGACTTTTTACGCACAGGAGGTTATGACGAGCAGTTCCCATTCGCGGGTTTTGAGGACTATGATTTTCCAAAGCGGCTGATGAAGGCAGGAATCGCTTTTTATATTGACACAAGAATTGTAGTCCATCACAACGAAGAGGATCGCCTGCACCTGCAGACGTGGCTCGGTAATCAGGAACGCAGGGCATTGACACGTCGCATCGCTGTTGAGCGTGGTTATCCGGAATTAACGCTGCAGTACGGCCCCACCAAGCAAGCTGTACTTTCCTTACTTTTGCTGGGCTACCCAACCATTCTGGGTCTTTTGAAATGGATGCCTGATGAAATGGACCCACTGAAATTTCGTCTGTTCACTGCGCTGCAGGCAGCAAAAATCTTTAAAGGATACTCTGCGGGAAAGAAAAAATGAATCTACCCATTAAGGTCCGTGTGTTCAATGTCTTTCGCAGGGTGTGGATGATCCCTGTTCTGGAATCCTTTCTTGCGCGAAAAACCCGGGGACTTCCGCCAGACCATTTTGTTTGCAAGTGGGTACCCAATCCGTACCAGTACCCGGCGGGGGCGTTTCGGTTGATGAAGCGCGATGGGATTACGATGAAGGTGGATATCAGTGACTACATCGGACACTATCTTTACTTTGGGTTTGAAGATCGCGGCATGCAGAGATTATTTTCCTTATGCAAAGAAGATGCGACCGTAGTTGATGTTGGTGCCAATATCGGTTGGACGGCGCTGCGCATGGCGCTCTTGGCGATTCGTGGCCAGGTGTACGCTTTTGAACCTGATCCCTATAACGCCGAGCAATGTCAGGATAATATCAAGAGGAATAACTTGACCAACATCGAATTGTTTTCCATTGGACTCGGCAATACGGAAACAACGGTTGCCATGGAAGTGAGAACGCCCTCGAACCGTGGCGGAAACAGGATCGCGCCGCAAGGCGTGAGCACAAACAGACGTGTTCCGGTCACCCGAATGGATGATGTGTCCAAATTGCGAAATTTGAACAGAATAGACCTGATTAAAATTGATGTTGAAGGCTATGAACTCCAGGTGCTCAGGGGTGCGAGGGAAATTCTCCTGAAGCACAAACCGGTATTATTTATTGAGTTGGACGACAACAACCTTCGCGACCAGGCAGACTCAACCGCGGATCTCATTCGCTTCCTCGCCGAGCTAGGGTACACATCGCTGGTCAACGCTGAAACTGGCTCTTCGCTCAGCCACGGAATGGACTTTACAAATTGCCACATGGATGTGATCGCACGGCAATGACCAGCAAGAAGATCATGTATGTGGTTTCCAATATTCAGCACGCTATTGCTTTTGAATGGATTGCAAAGGCATTGGCAGACACGGATGTGTTCATGTTGGTTATGCTGAACCCAGCGCCCGGCCCATTGGAGAGCAATTTGAAGCGCATGGGCATCGACGTGTTGTCCGTACATTACCGGGGCAAGCGGGATTTGTTCTCTGCTTCACGTAAATTGATAAAACTCTTCTTTCGTGAGAAACCCGATGTTGTGCATACCCATTTGTTTGATGCATCGCTGGCTGGCCTTGCGGCAGCTTGGCTCGCGCGTGTTCCTAGAAGAATCTATACACGACACACCAGTACTTTTCACCATGAATATGCTCCCGGTGGGGTGAAGTACGATCGTTTCTGCAATGTTTTGTCAACCCATATTGTATCCATAAGTCAAGCAACGGATTACGCACTACTTACGCTGGAGGG
>CAYMPU010000147.1:0-35496 GCA_964392375.1 uncultured Ohtaekwangia sp.
GCATCCCATGTCGATGACAATGCGTGGCCGTACTTGGTATCAATGTAGAACCGGTCCATGGTCTTGCGAACGCCCTGGCCCTCGTTGTTGACCATGCCGTACAAAAAGTCAATCTCGTTGTCGAAGGAAACCTTGTCCTTCTTGTAATTGGCCTTATAGTTAAAGAGCGTGTTGAACCCAAACGAATTCACACCCCCGCCCTTCCAGTTTCCGGAAAAAGCGGCCTGGTTGATATTCAGTCCTGCCTTCATGGACTTCCTCCAGTTTGAGGTGGAGTCGATTTTGACCACCTGTGCACCGGCGGTGAGTGATACGGCGATCAGGATCACCAATGCAAAGAGGGAACGGTACGTCATAACATGGGGTTTAGGCGGCAAAAATACAAAAGCCGGCCCAATCATATGTGTTTCCCCCGGATTTCCTCGAGCGAATTTTCGGTCAGGGGTTTGGTGATGAACTTGATGACGTAGTTGTTGTTGACGATCTTATCGATATCCCGCTTGTTGTCCGAGCTCGACAGGATGATGACCTTGCACTTGGTACGGACCAGCTCGCGGAATTTTTCAAATTCATACAGGAAAACAAACCCATCGACGACCGGCATATTGATGTCAAGGAAGATGATATTGGGCAAATTCTCGGGACTGTCTTCGTTTTCGGACAGGTAATCGAGGGCGCTCTTGCCCGAGTTCTTTACTTCTACGCGTTCCGCAAACTCTGTTATTTCAATGATTCGCTTGCTGATGAAGTTGTCGGTGTCATTATCGTCTACCAGCATCACAAGGTCAATCGGCTTCTTCATAGGGCTCATTCCACCAGTTGTTAGGTAATCGCCACAAGGACGAGTCGTGCAAAATTATCTTTTTTCGCATGAAACAAAGGGGGAAGAAAAAATAATAGGAAATCGGAGGTAAGGAAAAGGTTGAAAATGCAGAATCCCGATAGCGATCGGAATGGTGGAACGGTCAGTGCGCGGCCACCTTCAGCTTTTCGCCTACCGAAAGGCTAAAATCGCGCTTGCCGTTCCACTCCATGATCTCCTGGATGGTTACACCGTACTGTCGCGCCACGCTATACAGTGTATCGGATGCCTTGACCTCATGTACGCCGCCCCCCGGAGCCACTGGATTCCGTTCAGACACCGGCTCCGGCGTCACGACAGCGCTTTTGGTCAGGGGACGCGCAGAAGCTGTTGGCGTACTCCGCGTCGGTGACAGGGATACATCCCAGTCAAAGGACCCCTCTTCGTCGAGCACGGCCACCACGCTGTCGGGGACCTCCATGACACTGCCTGGCCGGTGATGGGCAAGGTAAAGCGTCATGCCGTCAACGTTCCCGCGGGGCTGGTCAAGGTCATTGTACTTCATCAGCGATTTCATCCGAACGCCGAAGCGCTGGCTTACAGCCCACACATCTTCACCAGGGCCGGTGGTGTACAGCTCCTGAGGTCCGTGCTTCTTCTTTTTGGCAAGAAAGTACCACTGCCCAGACTGAACGGGCTTGTCGATGTCCATTTCATTGTAGTTGAGGAACCGGCTCATGCTTACATCGGCGCGGGCCACGAGTGCCGACAGCGTCTCTCCTTCACGGGCCATAATGACAGGAATGCCGTTAATCTCCTTCGTCTCAGTGGCAACGACAACTGGCTTGACCGGCACTGATGAGCCTTTCGAAGCCGCAGCTACGTACAATACGCTGAATCCGGGAGTCGACTCACCTTTGGGTATCAGCACAGCGTATTCCTTGTCCTCCGGGATGCGATCTGTTTTCAGCCACTTGTTGAATTCACGGACTTTCTCTTCATCCATCGATGCTTCCCTCGAAATTTCGGCCAGGGACTTACCGCCAGCATTGCGCAGGACCGTCATCTCCATGGCGCCTTTACCTCCCACACTTTCAAAAGCGATTTTGTGCGCCAGAAATTTCTTTACGTACCAATATGTCTCGGACGTGATCTCCATATGGCGAGAGCCTAGGTCCTTATCGCCCACCAGGCGCATAACGCCGCCGGCACCCATCTGGTACGACTGCAGTGCATATACCCAGTTGTTGAAATAGTGGTTGCATTGTTTTAGGTACCGTGCTGCCGCTCGACTGGCACTGGCAATGTTCATGCGTTCATCAACGTCTTTGTCAACACGCAAACCCATCTCGATGGCGGTGAAGTCCTTGAACTGCCAGAAGCCGACGGCATTGGATGTAGACACCGCATCGGGAATCAACGCACTCTCTTGCAGGGCCAGGTACTTGAAGTCGACCGGTAGCCGTTCTTCTTCAAAGGCTTGCTCGATGATGGGAAAGTAGGTCTTGGCGCGTTCGGCCTTGATGCCAAAATATTTGGGGCTGCGGGTCAGCGCATCGACATCCACCTGTATCTCACGGCGTGCATCGTCGCGGATAGTGAGCGTCATGCCCGCAAATTGCATTTTGTGGGGTACCTGCGGAGTTTGGCCAAAACTGGCTATGGCTCCGCAAAAAATAAGCGCTGGAGCGAGAAGTCTCATTACGAACTCAAAGATAAGGGGTTTTTGCTAATTTTTCCTCATCACCGTGATGCCGTCGCGGAAGGGCAGCAGCAAGGTCTGCACACGGTTATCGTTACGGACTTTTTGGTTAAATGCAATAATGGCGCGGGTGTCTTTGTCAGGGCGGGCATCAAGCACCTTCCCGCTCCACAATACATTGTCGACGAGAATATGACCACCGGATGGAACCTTGTCAATGACCATGTCAAAATACATCGAGTAGTTTTCTTTATCCGCATCCATCCACACAAGGTCGAACGGCCCGGGCAATGTGGGTATTGCTGTTCGCGCGTCTTCCACCCGATAGTCAATGCGGTCATTCCAGGATGACTCGGCAAAATATCCACGCACACGTTCTTCCAGCTCATCGTTAAAATCAATCGTAATGAGTGTGCCGTTGGGGTCAAGTCCTTCCGCCAGACAGAGTGCGGAGTAACCGGTATACGTCCCGATCTCGAGAATGGCTTTTGGCCGCAACATCGTACTGATCATAGCGAGGAACCTCCCCTGAAGGTGCCCCGATAGCATGCGTGGCATGAACACGTTGGCGCAGGTTTCACGATTGATGCGTTGAAGTAGTGGCGACTCCGGTGTCGTCAGACTCTCGGCGTAGCGAAGAATGGAAGGGTTTTCAATGTTCATACGATCGCCGGTTTACCGGGGCTCCATCCGCAGGTAGCTCATCTTCTCGATATCAAAAATGTCGACCGCCATATCCCGAAGGTCGTCAGCGGTGGCCGTGCGGATGCGGGAGAATATTTCTTCGAGCGGCGGGACGCGTCCCAGGTCGAGCAAGCTGCGGCCCATCATCATCATGAAACTGATGTTGCTCTCTTCCGCCATGGCCACCTGGCCCATGATCTGTTCTTTTGCCGAGGTCAATTGCCGCACGCCGAGTTTACCATCGCGCAGTTTGCGAAGTTCCTCCTGCACGAGCTTGATGCTTCGGGATAGTTGCGAAGGTTCTGTTCCGAACGATATGACAAACAAGCCGGTATCGGTAAACGGCACAAAATGGGATCCTATAGAATATACAAATCCGTATTTCTCACGAAGCGAAAGGTTCAAACGTGAATTCAATCCTCCGCCGCCGAGGATGTTGGTAAGCAGAAAGAAAGTACCCCGGCGCGGGTCGCTTAACGAGTATGCTGTGCAGCCCATGGCACACCGGGCTTGCTTCACCTCGCGCTGCAGCGTTATTTCCTTCGGCTTGTATTCCTGGAAGGGCTTCCGCCTTTTCTTGCTCACCATGCGGGGGACAGATCCCATGTGTTTCTCCGCCAGGCGAACGGCTTCATCCAGCGTCACATTGCCCACCACCGAGAATACCATTCTACGCGTGTCGAGGTGTTCGCGGATGAACTGGGTGAAATCGCTCCGATGAAACGATTTTACCGTTTTCTCTGTCCCGAGAATATTCATACCGAGCGGATGCCCTCCAAAAACCAGACGGTCGAATTCGTCTTGCAGTGATCCCTCCGGGTCGTCGTGGTACATGGCCATTTCCTCAAGAATGACATTGCGCTCCTTGTTGATTTGGGGTGTTGGAAATATGGAGTTAAAGGTGATGTCGGTGAGGAGTTCTACGGCACGCTCAAAGTAATCGTCCCGCAGCGAAGCATAGAAAAGGATCTTCTCCTTGTCGGTGAACGCATTGAGTTCCCCGCCCAGGGACTCAAGCCGGTTGATAATATGGAAAGCCTTTCGTTTGCGTGTACCCTTGAAGGCCATATGCTCCCAGAAGTGAGCGATCCCCTGATTAGCGGTAGTCTCGTCACGACTGCCAATGTCGAGCATGATGCCACAGTGGACAATCTTGGTGGTTGTAACCCGGTTGTGGACAACCCGTATACCGTTCTTAAGTGTGTGTATGGAATGTTCGCGCATGAATGGGGCGCAAAGTTAACGGGTCATGGGCAAATGTCTCAATGCCGAACACCATTGCCCGCTTGCGGTCGAGGGTGTTGCACACTAGGGCAGGAATTTATTAAAATAGCATAAAAATCGTGGCATACGGCTTGCAAAACCATCATTACCACCAGTAACCTATGGAAACTCAAAAAGTACGCACCTGCTTCACCATTACTTTTACGGATGAGCAATACCACCACGCCAAGTCCTACGTCGAGGACATGAAGCGGCATCCGCTACGCGTGTTCTGGCAAGGCAAGGAGGGCAAGACAGAAGAAGAACTCGTGATCGAACAAATTGCGCACCGTATCCTGTCCGGGTTCTATAACAACGAGCCCTACAAGGCAGGTAAGCACATCGTCCGTATGGACAGCATGACGACGGCATAAGAGGAATCAAAACATTTCAAGAAGGCCCGGCGATCGCGATGGTTGGCCTGGGCTTTTTTTATAACTGCTCAAGCACTTTGAGGATCAGCGCATCGACCACTGCGTGTCCATCCTTCGAAAATTCCCGGGTGACCCGGTTGGCGATGATGGCATTGACCGACGCCGTTGCATGCCCCATCAGCCGGCCGAAGGCGAAGTAGGTGGATGTCTCCATCTCAAAGTTGGAGAAGTGAAAACTCCCCGATCGGAAGGAACTGAGATCGGTGAGCAGTTCAGGATAACGGATAGGCACGCGCACCTGCCGGCCTTGCGGCGCATAGAATCCCGGGCAGGTAACTGTATTCCCCACCAACATACCCTTGCTGACTCTCTCCCGGAATGCCACCGATCCACGAACCATGTAGGGTTGAAAGGAAATCCTTGTGTGACGTTGCAGTGCTTCAGAGATCGCATACTCTTCCTCCCGTTGTGAGAGGTTGTAAAAATTCATGAGGTTGTCCAGTCCGGCGGCATGGTCACTGATCACGTGCGATCCTACCGGGATATCGGCCTGCATGGCCCCCGACGTACCTACGCGAATAATATTAAGCGACCGCTGCACGGGACGCACTTCCTTTTTGGACAGGTCGATGTTTGCCAGAGCGTCTACTTCATGGAAGAAGATCTCTACATTATCGGGACCAATGCCGGTGCTGATCACCGAAATGCGCTTGCCCTGAAATGTGCCCGTGTGGGTGATGAATTCGCGCTTCTGGCTTTTGAATTCAATGGCGTCAAAATAGTGGGTGACTTGCTCGACCCTGCCCGGGTCGCCCACCGCGATGATGGTGTCGGCCAACTGATCGGGTACGAGGCCGAGGTGATATACACTTCCGTCGGCATTGAGGATAAGGTCGGTATCGCTGATGCGCGCCATGCTAGGACTTGATGGCGTGAGCCGGATTACCAAAGACAGTCGTGCCCGCTTTAACGGTGGCAATGACCACAGATCCTGCTCCGATCCGCGCACCCTTCTCCAGCGTGACGCCCGACACCACGACGGCGCCGGAACCGATAAAGACATCCTCCTCCACCGTCACACCCGAATTAATGATGGCGCCTGCGCCTATCTGTACGTAATCACCAATGATCGACTCTGCCCCGACATGACTCCCCGCGCCGAATATACCGTAGCTGCCAAGCGTTACACCCGGCCCGCACGAGAATCCGGCATCAAAAAAGTTGCCATAGCCCAGGGTTACACGGGGTGAGAGCATGGCCAGGCGGTGGGTCGCGTTGACGGGCTGAACATGGCGTACCTCGAGCAACATCTTCACAAGATTTCTGCGCACCTTATTGTCGTCGATAGCGATAAAAGCCTCGCACTTCTTACCGATGAGCTTGAGGAAACCATCATCGTCGGTGCTGCCGAGCACGACCACATCATCAACCTCTTTATTGTGCAGCTTCTTGTTGTCGTCAAGGAAGCCGTAAATCACAACCTCATTGCTTTCAAATATCTCTTTGGCTGTTCGCCCCAATGCATTGGCGCCGAATATAATTACCGGATTCTCCATAGTGTAAACGATGCGCAAAGGTAGACCGAAACGGAGCTTCACCCAAACTTTTTGCGACCCAGCCAACGGCCAACAATGGTGTCGGGGTTCAGGCAGAGGAAGACCAGGATAGGCACCGCGGCAATCTTGTATCGGGACAATGTTCCAAAGTTGGGCGTTGACAAAGCCAAGAACGTGGTCAGCAGAAACACAAACACCAGAGCAGCAAGGATGAGCATCCGGTGCTCCGTACTAAACATTCTTCCCAGGGATGGCAATGCCAGCAACACAAGTACGAGGAGGAGAAAATTTTCCAGTCCGGCAAGCAGCGACAGCGTATTGAAGGCTTCCCAGGCGAAGGGCCTGAAGAGTCCGGCAATCCAGGCGGCGGGTGCATTCATCAACAGGCTCGCGATTGAAGGTTCCAGGTTAAAATACTGTACAATACGCGGCGGATCGGAAAGGCGCGTAAACTCGAGGTTGTTCTGGTAGATGACTTCCATGAACCGGGACGCATAAAAGTTGGGGTGGATATTGGTGGCCGCCACCAACGCCAGCACGAACAAAAGAATCCACAGCATGGCATCATACTTGGCCACGGCTGGCCTCCACCGTCTTATCATGGAGGTCAACAGTGTAGGCAATGCCACAGGAAGGAAAATACCGATCCAGTAATACTTCAAATTCCATCCCACCCACAAAGCAAGGAGCACCAGGAGCACTTCCAAAATACCGGGTCGTTGGCCAAAGACAAATTTGAAACCCACCATCACCAAAAGATACAGCGCAGCCAGTCCAAGGCTTTCCTTGATCAGTCCGGAAGACCAAAAAATCACCGAAGGAAAAAACAGGAATGCGATGGCCGCTGCCATCGTCATCGATGGAAGGCTTTCCGCGATGAACCGGAACAGGTACCACGCAGCCACAAAAGAAATCATTCCCAATAGGGTGGCCATCATCCAGTAGTTGCCATCGGTGACCAGAGCCAGAACACCGCAGATTTTTGAGAAGAACAGCGACCTCGGGGCCTGCTGCTGCAAGGATGACAGAAGGTCCGGATGTCCGGCTTCATCCCAGAAAAATGCCAGCGTTTCACCCGGCGCTGATCGAAGGGATGCGGCGATTTGTATGGCATCCTGCCAGTAGGAAAGTGTATCACCAAAGCCGTAGTGGAAGAAGTAGAGCCAGCCGACCGCAAGGCTGGCAAGCACTTTGAACGACAAGGCAGGCCAGTAATACACCCTTAATGACGTCGGCTGGATTTTAAACAAGCGCCAGGAGAGCCAGGCGAAGAGCGCAACATCAAGGAGAAGGATGATCAGGTTCATGTTCAGGGGGGCGTATTATCGCGGTGCCTATCGTGCACTGCAGACATCGCTTCCGTTGGCAAAAGGTATTAAATAATTCAATCTGCCCCTGTGCGTCATAGGAATTTCGTGGCGGCATGCCGAGATCGGCCCATCGTCGGGTGATGCTGTTATCCTCAGCCGGGAGTTGCTCGAGAAGGTAGATCGCTCGATCCATGAACCGCTGATCGTCCATGCGACGGGCATAGGCAGCCAGTAGCGGCACCACGGCATTCACGATGATGATGTCGATACTCCCCCTCCCCAAAGCGTGACCCCGGCTGGCGGCGACTTTGGAGAACTGGTAGTGGTCTATCCAATAATCGGATGTGGACACCGTGAAGAAGCTGACGAAGCCGTTCACCGTCCGCATCTCCAGAATATCAGCGAACAGCGCTTTGCGATGAAACACCAGTGCGCTGAACTGCGCCAGACGCAACGAGGGAAAATTGGGTGGCCGCAGCCTCAGAAACTTCCATTGCGCTTTAGACATCCGTCCGACGGCGAGGGAATGTTTGTGCTCCAGAAGGCGATATTCACGTCGGAGGTTCGTGTAATGAGCGTCTCCCTTGGGAGCTTCGAGAAATCCAGCCTGACCGAACAGCAACGCCTCGGTTTGAATGAGTTGGTTTAGCTTCTGTACAAGCTTCTGTGGAACCGCTTTGGCCAGTTGGAAAAACGGATCGCTGTTGATTTTGAAACCAAAAGCCCGCGCAAGCCATTGGTACGTCGTCTCTTCCCAGTTGTTGCCGTTCATTGTCAGCACCGATTGCACCTCCTCCGCCTTGCGCTCAAGTCGGTGCACAAGGGCCTTGGTGACCATGGCCGTTTTCGTTAACGTTTCCACCCGGGGAAATGTCCTTTGGCACGGAATAGAAAACGAACTGCCGACGAGCTGGCGGTAATTGAGGATAAGACTTTCGTGGACACGCTCGCGCAACTCAAGTGTCGGCAGTGGCGTGCCATCCCTCCGCACGATGAACGCGTCCTCCTTCCATACAACATGTAAAATAACGCTGTCATAAGCGGGATCGGCATCGTGATGGTGATCCATCCAGCCGGAAGATTGCGTATGGATCTCCACGTTGCCAACCCAGTGAATTGGCCCGATGCGCAGGCGGGCGTTGGAGAAATCCGGGCCCGCGTTGGTGTTCAGGATTCCGGGATCAAACAGCTCTACGATGTCACCTTGTGTGGTGCGTAAGTCCTTTTTATCAAAGTATTGAAGGCCCCAGAGATGATGTAGTAAACTCTCCTGCATAGGAGCGATTTAGTACGCGGAGCGCACATATCAGCGGTCTGTCGCTGACGGAAATCCTGATCATTTTGAGAAGGTTTACCAGCCTATAAACTCGCTGAGATAGCGGCCCATCTCTTCGCGCGTCCGGGTTGCCTCTAGCTGGGCGGCACGGGCAAAGTCTTTATCGGAAGAGGCGTAGATGATGGCACGGGCACTATTAACCAGCAAACCGCATGACTTATTCATTCCCAAACGCGACACCGCCTGAAGGTCGCCGCCTTGTGCACCTACACCGGGAACGAGGAAGAAATGCTCCGGCGCCAGCTTCCGGATTTCTGCAATCTTGTCGGCTCGCGTGGCACCGACGACGTACATAAGATTATCCGGCGTTCCCCATGATTGTGACTTCAGTATCACCTCCTCATAGAGCTTTTTGCCATTCGCAGAAGCAAAGAGCTGAAAGTCTGCGCTGCCCGGATTCGAAGTGTGCACCAGCAAGATCACGGTCTTGTTTGGAAATTCAAGGAAGGGCTTAACCGAATCCGACCCCATGTACGGAGCCACCGTGATGGAATCAAAGTTCATTTGCTCAAAGAAGGCTTTGGCATACATCGTCGATGTGTTGCCAATGTCACCGCGTTTGGCATCGGCAATGGTGAAGACTTCTTTGGGGATGTACTCCATGGTCTTCTGCAGGCTCTCCCATCCTCTCGGACCGAGTGCTTCGTAGAACGCAATGTTGGGTTTGTAGGCAACGCAATGATCGATGGTAGCGTCGATGATCTGCCTGTTGAATTCAAAGATGGGATCGGGAAGACCGCGAAGATGTGTCGGAATTTTCTCCAGGTCCGTATCAAGACCTACGCAGAGGTAGGATTTCTTCTGTTTGATTTCGGCAATGAGGTGCTGGCGGTTCATGAGGCGGAGAGTATTTCGCGTGGAAGTCCGTCCTCAGCCATGATCAGCGAAGGTCAACGACTTCGACGCCCGGGTATTTCTTCGGGTCGAACGTAAACAGGGTATCGTCAATCTTGGCGGCCGGATTGAACTTGGTGATGGTGTACTTGTAAAGATTGCCTGCCTTGTCAAACATGGTCCAGCTCTGGATGCTCTTGTCCTTCTTTACAATATTCATCCGAACCTTGAAATACTGTGCATCGCGCTTCTCCGGCACAAGGTCCACCACTTCACAGAGAACACCGCCTTCGGTCTTGTCCTCGAGATAGATGTACTTGAATCCTTTCTTGTAGATCTCGTAGAACTTCGAGGGGTTCAGCTCGTCGGAGGTAGGATCGAAATTGTCAATGTTCACTTCCTTGGCGTCCGGCAGGTACGTCCAAACCGTCGCACCGTTGTTGATCACCTCTTGTTCGGGAAGCACCAGGCGGTACTTGTCGCCTTTGATCATCATTTTGCCCTTGAATTCCTCGTTGATTTTCTCCGTTTCATTGGTCAGCGTATAGGAGAAATTGGCCTCAAAAGACGGGATCCCCTTGTATTTCTTGCTCATGGCTTCCAGGATCTCCAGAGCCTTAGGGTCATATTGGGCCTGAAGGGAGGTAACGAGGCAAAGCAGGAATCCTGCGAGAATGGCTTTTTTCATGGAATCAGAGCGGGATTTCGTCGAACCGGCCGCAAATTTAATTATTGGTCGTGCTTTTCCTTTAGCGTACTCAATAATTGTTCCAAACTCATTTCGTCCTTGACCAGCACTTCCCGTGCCTTGGACCCTTCAAACGGCCCCACAATACCCGCTGCCTCCAATTGGTCGATCAGTCGGCCGGCGCGGTTATATCCCAGTTTCAGCTTCCGCTGGATGAGTGATGTGCTTCCCTGTTGGTGCATCACGATCAGCCGGGCAGCTTCTTCAAACAAAGCATCGCGCTCCGAGAGATCCACATCAGTAGCCCCACCTTCATCTTCTCCGACAAATTCGGGAAGCAGATAGGCAGAGTCATACCCGCGCTGCGAGCCGATGTATTCACAGATGCGCTCGATCTCGGGTGTATCCACAAAAGGACTCTGCAAGCGAATAACATCCGACCCTGCCGACAAAAGCATATCGCCCATGCCCACGAGCTGATCAGCACCACCGGCATCCAGGATGGTCCGTGAGTCGATCTTCGACATGACGCGGAACGACAAGCGTGCCGGGAAGTTGGCTTTGATCACACCGGTGATTACATTCACTGATGGCCGTTGTGTGGCGAGAACCAGGTGAATACCAATAGCCCGCGCAAGCTGCGCCAGTCGGGCAATCGGCGTCTCCACTTCTTTGCCTGAGGTCATCATCAAGTCGGCCAGCTCATCGATGACGAGGATCACATACGGAAGAAAGCGGTGACCTTCCTTCGGGTTGAGTTTGCGTGCAATGAACTTTGCGTTGTACTCCTTCAGGTTCTTAGCCCCGGCATCCTTCAGCATCTCGTACCGGTTTTCCATCTCGATACAGAGCGAGTTCAGCGTGTGGACTACCTTCTTCGTGTCGGTGATGATCGCTTCTTCGCTGTTGGGAAGCTTGGCGAGGTAATGCCGCTCAATCTTGCTGAACAACGACATTTCGACCTTCTTTGGGTCAACCAGCACAAACTTGAGCTGGCTGGGGTGACGCTTATATAATAGAGAGGCCAGAATCACATTGAGTCCAACCGACTTACCCTGACCCGTTGCACCTGCCACCAGCAAGTGAGGCATCTTGGCAAGGTCGATGACGAGTACTTCGTTGGAAATGGTCTTGCCCAAGGCTACCGGTAATTCCTTGTCAGTTTTTTGGAAGGCTGGCGATGCAAGCACGGAGCGAATACCCACCATCTCCCGGTTCTTGTTGGGTACTTCTATACCAATCGTACCCTTACCCGGAATGGGTGCGATGATACGGATACCCAGCGCGGAGAGGCTCAGCGCAATGTCGTCTTCGAGGTTCTTGATACGGGATATCTTGATGCCCGCATCGGGAACAATTTCATAAAGCGTCACCGTAGGTCCGATGGTCGCCTTGATGCTTTGGATGCCGATCTTGAAATTGACGAGCGTAGCAATGATGCGGTCTTTGTTCTGGTTCAGTTCTTCTTGCGTTACCTGCACCTTCCCCGTGTCATACTCGTTGAGTAATTCGAGCGGCGGAAACTTGTATCCGCTGAGATCAAGTGCCGGATCATAGAAGCCTTTCTCCTCCACCAATTGTTCAGCAAGAATATCGGTATCGCTTTTTGCTTCCTCGATCGTAAACTCCGGTTCTTTGGTTTTGTCCTTGACCACTTTCGGTGTGGTGATGATATCAGGCGCCAATTCCGGAACGGGTGCCGGTGCATCAACAACTTTGCTCACCAGGTCAGGTACGGGCTCGGGCTCTGGTGGCGTAAGGTCGGGCCAGTTGTCGCGCTCATCGGTGTAGGCAGAGGCGGTGGCCGCGGCATCAAGAGCATCATTGCCCATGGGCTTCGGGTCCCTTACCTGGAAGGCATTGATGGACGTGACGTTGAAGAAGTAAATGATGAAGATGAAGAGGGTAAGCACAAGGAACAGGAATGTTCCCCAGCCGAGCATGCTGTCGGCAAGCGCAGCTAGCTCAAACCCCAGGCCGCCGCTGAGGAAGGAGACTTCCGTTGCGCCGGTGATGCTGTGGGTCAGGTAACCAAGAAGAAGTGCCAGCCACAGTCCGGCGAACAGTGAAAAACTAAATGCCGAAAAGAATGGAAGCAACTCACGCTTGAAGACCATGCGGAAGCCTAGCAAAAACAGCAGCGGTGGAACGAAGAACCCGGAGATTCCGAACCATCGGAAGATGAAGTAATGAGAGACGAAGGCGCCTGCATATCCCAACCAGTTATCAGCCTCCTTGCCCGACTCAATCAGGTTAGTATCACCCACGGCTTCGACCACACTTTGGTCGGCCTTGCCGGTAAATAGGTAGGAAACGAAGGCCGTGAAAAGAAACAAGGCGGTAATGAGCAGAAAGAACCCTACCGCGAGATGGAGGCGGGGGTCTTTAAAGAATGCGAGGCTGAATCGTGAGCCGGTCTTGCTGCTTTTGCTCCGCTTTTCTTTTTCTGGTTTCTTAAAGGTGTTTGACTTGTAGGTGTTTTCGGCCATTAGTTTAAAAAGTATCCAAAACTAAGGAAAAAGCGCAGAAATGCGTTGGCTCGAGTGGTTTCATTGCTGATCAGAAAATCCCTATTTTCATGGCTTCCTAACAGAGAATGTCGCGTATTATGTTTGGCAAGGCCTCAGCAATCAGTGTGTTGGCTATCCTGCTGTGTTCCTTTGCTGTCAAAGCGCAGGGGCCGGCCTTCGAGTGGGCGGTTAGAACGGGTGATGCGGGAACAAGTTCTTCCGGTTTTTCCATCGCCGGTGATGCTGCCGGGAATGTCTTTACGGCGGGACGATTTACCGGGACAATTGACTTTGATCCGGGGGCTGGTATAGTAAACCTTACATCCGCCGGGTTTACAGACGCTTTCATCACGAAACTCGATGCCTCTGGCAATCTCATATGGGCTAAGAAGGTGGGCGGAACTCAAGATGATTGGGCCTATGAACATGCCGTTGATGAAGGTGGTAATGTTTATGCCACTGGGGTTTTTCAGGGAACAGCAGACTTTGACCCCGGAGCCGGAGTTTTTAACCTCACGGCATCAGGCGGCAACTATGACATCTTTGTCTTGAAGCTTGACCCCGATGGAAATTTCTTATGGGCAAGAAAAATGGGGTCCACCGGCTTTGATATCGGCCGGGCGATTGCCATAGGACCTTCCGGCAGCGTAGTCACCACCGGTTCATTTGAAGGAACAGTGGACTTTGATCCGGGCCCGGGAACAAGTTTTCTTACCGCTGCTTCTGGCGATGATGTGTTTATTTCCAAGCTGGATGCAGCTGGAAACTTTGTTTGGGCCAAACGAATTGGCGGGACCAGTACCGATGTTGGGTATGCCATTACCACGGATGCTTCCGGAAATGTTTATTCCACAGGTTCCTTTCGCAGCACCGCTGATTTCGATCCGGGCCCAACAACATACAACCTAACTGTGGTTGGAAATACGGATCTTTTTGTATCAAAGCTCGACATATCAGGAAACTTTGTTTGGGCTAAGCGAATCGGGGGTGTCGCTACCGACATTGGCTATGGTATCAAGGTAGATATCACCGGAAATGTGTACACTACAGGATACTTTGAAAACACCGCAGACTTTGACCCGGGGGTTGGGATAGATAATCTAGTTTCAGCAGGTTTCAATGACAGCTTCGTCTCCAAACTAGACGCCTCTGGAAATCACCTTTGGGCTCGCCGCACAGGAGGCGCCATCGATGATTACAGCAACAGCCTGAGCCTGGATGGTGCAGGCAACATCTACTCGGCTGGATCTTTTGAATCGACTGTTGATTTTGATCCCGGTCCCGGCACATTCAACCTTACTTCATTGGGAAGCAGCGATGCGTTTATCAGTAAACTGGATCCTACCGGAAGTTTTGTTTGGGCCAGGGCTTTTGAAGGAGCAACGTCAAATCAAACGCTCCACGGAATTCATGTGGATGCAGCTGGAAGTGTCTATACAACCGGCTTCTTTTCAAGCACCGTTGACTTTGATCCTGGAGCTGGTGTATCGAACATTACCGCTGTCGGATCCAATGACATTTTTATTAGTAAGCTGAGTCAGGCACCGATACTTCCATCGATTAGCTCGTTTGCTCCAGCGAGCGGACCGGTTGGAACCAGTGTGACGATAAATGGTACAAACTTCAGCGTTGAGCCGGGCTACAACATTGTCTACTTCGGCGCCACCCGCGCCACGGTTACCGCCTCAACGAGTACACAACTCACCGTTACGGTGCCCACGGGTGCAACGTATCAACCCATCACGGTTACTATCAATGGAGTAACGGCCTCTTCAAACAAGCCATTCTTGGTGACATTCCCTGATGGCGGCACTATTAATGCCTGCTCCTTTACAAGCCCCTTGGGATTTGGCTCAGACAGCGGTGGTGACGGTGTTGCTATGGGCGATCTCGATGGTGATGGGAAAGCTGACGTCATCGTCACCGATTATTCCACCAACTCAATTCACATATTCAGAAATACAAGCACGCCGGGAACCATCGATGCCAACTCATTTGCTCCTTCTATAAATTTTGGCGTGGGAACCAATCCCTATAAAGTTTCAATCGCTGATATCGACGGAGATGGCAAGCTGGATATCATAGCCTCAAACTGGGGTAGTAGCACGATTTCGATTTTTCGCAATACTTCCACTATTGGATCACTGACCGCCGCCTCCTTTGGAGCGCGCCTTGACCTTGCAACGAGTACAGCCCCGTATAATATTAGCTGCCAGGATTTGGATGGAGATGGAAAGACAGATATTGCAGTCGGCAATGCGGGCGCTGGCAAAATTTCAATTTGGCAGAACATCGGTACCCCGGGTTCTATTACGGCCGGCTCCTTCAATGCACGCCTTGATATTGCCGGCCCCAGTTCCGGGTTTTCCATAGCCGATATGGACCTGGATGGCAAGCCAGACTTGATTGGTGGATATAACCTGGGTTCTGCCGTTGGTGTTTCCCGAAACATCAGTACTCCAGGCACCCTGACTACCGGATCTTTCTCAGCTCCTGTAAATTTTACTGTTGCTACCTGGCCTGAACATGTTGTCATTGGTGATTTAGATGCAGACAACCGGCCAGATATTGTTACATCATCATGGCCAGGGGACATGATTTCGATCTTAAAAAATACCAGCACACCTGGAACCATAGGAGCGGGTTCATTTGCCGCAAAAGTTGATATCAGCGGCAACGTTCAACCGCGAGGTGTTTGGATTACTGATTACGATGGTGACGGACTGCCTGACATTGGCCTTTCTAATCAGACATCTAACGTTTCAATTTACAAGAATGCGAATACGCCTGGCACCATCACCACTGCGTCGTTTTTGCCAAAAGTGAACTTCCCCGGAACCGGAAATGCACGGGACCTGATGAGCGGAGATATCGATGGGGATGGGAAGCCCGATCTGGTGGTTGCAAACTGGGGCAGTCCGTCGCTGATGGTCCTTCGTAATACCGTTTCTTCCCTGCCCCCTCCCACCATCACCAATATCAGTCCCGCCAATGGCCCGGTCGGCACAACCGTGATTATTACGGGAACAAACTTTAGTGCAGCTTCCCTTCTGAACAACACCGTCAAATTCAATGGTATTACCGCAACGGTTCTTACTGCCTCTTCGACGTCCATTACGACGGTGGTCCCCGTCGGTGCAACGACAGGTACCGTTTCCGTTACCATCGGCTGTAGTACGGCTACGAGCCCAAGCACGTTCAATGTTTACTGTGTTCCAACTACTGAGCGCGACGCCCTGATTGCACTTTACAACGCTACCGACGGTGCCAATTGGGATGACAATACCGGGTGGCTCAGTGCCGATGTAAGCACCTGGTTTGGTGTTACCGTCTCCGGCTGCAACGTCATTGACATTGCCTTGCCCGGTAATAACCTCGTTGGTACGCTGCCACCCGAGATTGGCAATCTGACCTTTTTGGAAGGCCTCGACCTGGGAGCCAATCAGTTGAGTGGAGGTATTCCGCCAGAGATTGGAAATCTCAGTGCGCTGACGTCCCTCAATCTATCCATAAACCAGCTTGATGGATCAGTGCCCTTTGAGATGAGTTACTTGTCCAACCTGCAGGTACTCGGCCTGGCCTTCAATACGCTCAGTGGCAACCTGCCATCCGATCTCATGTTCCTCAACAATCTCACCGATGTATTCCTAAACAACAATTTGTTTACCGGCGATCTACCCTTGATCGGCGGATCAACAGCTAACCTGAATACGCTCCTGGCACAATTCAACCAGTTTACAGATTTGCCGGATCTCAATGCGTATGCATCTCTTGGACTTGTGAACGTCAGTCAGAACAGGCTCACCTTTGATGACCTCGAACCGTATATGGGTCTCCCCAGCATTTTCTATGACCCCCAAGCGCAGGTTCCACCCGGGGGCGTAATCTCATTTGTTCCGGGGAATACACTTTCCATTCCATTCTCCACCGGCGGAACGGCTAACAGTTACCAATGGTACAAAGACAACGTACTGATACCCGGCGCTACATCGGCCAGTTATACGTTAGCCGGAGCACCAGCCACAGCCGTGGGTACATATGAAGTCCGCATTACCAATTCCATCGTCCCTCTGCTCACCTTGACCTCAGTGTCCTACCTTGTAATAACCGACCCCTGTGCTGGCGCAACACCTACCAATGGCGATCTCGATGTTGGCTTTGCTCCGCTGATTAGCGCACCTAGCAATTTCCTTGGGGCAGGGCTGCAAAGTACCGGAAAGATCATCACGTCTACCGGATACACCATTGAAAACTCCATCATCAAAAGTGGCGTGCTGCGATTCAACGCTGATGGATCCCTCGATAACACATTTGCCGTCAATCCCTACGCTGGCGAATTTCTTGTGCAACCGGATGACAGGATCATCGTCGCCTATTCGGATGGAACCTATGCTTACCCCGTCATGCTGAATAGCGACGGAACAGATGACGCGACGTTCTACACCAACGCCCCACAGTATTACAGCGGCAGCGTCAACGCATTGGCATACCAACCCGCCGACGACAAAATTCTTGTCGCGGCTACTGCATACCTGACGCCGCCCTTTGTGGAGCGCTTGAATCCGGACGGAACTTCTGACGGCGTGCTTCCTGATGCCGACGGACTCGACGTTTCCGTCATGACCGTTCAGTCGGATGGGTTCATTCTCCTGGGCGGCCACTTCCCCGGTGGCATCCTTCGCCTGGATCCGACGGGGGCATTGGATCCCACCTTTACCGGCACCGCGAGCGACTTTGTAAATGATATTGTGGTGCAGGCCGATGGGAAGATTCTCATTGCGGGGGCCTTCTATCTCGTCAATGATATTCGCCATTATGGAATTGTTCGACTGGACCCAGACGGCAGTGTCGACAATACGTTTGCTCCGCTGGGCATTACCGACCTCATCGAATCGGGAAACTATGCCACGAAGATCATTCTCCAATCGGATGGCAAGATCATTGTAGCCGGGCTTTTCGACACCATCAATGGCGCGAGCCGCAAGAACCTGGTACGCCTGAATGCCGACGGCACGGTGGATTGCGACTTTGATCCGGGCCTAAGTACAGATATGGCTATCACCGGAGTCGCCCTGCAGACCGACGGAAAGCTCGTGATCACGGGAGACTTTACAGACTACAATGGCACCCAGCGCTATGGCCTCGCCCGTATCAACAGTCCAACAGGATCAACCATCACCATCACCCTTCAACCCACTGATGCCACAGTTTGCGAAGGAAGCACGGCAACCTTTACTACGGCCGCAGCAGGAACAACCAGCATCACATACCAATGGCAAAGGCTGAACGATCAGGCGGCCAGCCTTCAGGGGTTGCGTTGGTCTATTCCTGCCATCAGCTCTGGCGGGGCGGATGTTGATAATGTGGTCGATCCTCCGGATGTCTCGGCAACGATGGGGGGAACCCCGGGAACGACGTATGCTGTTACCCTACGCTTCCGAGGCGTAGCAGAAGCCAAGACATATGTGGGTGGCACGACCACAGGGTTCTGGAATGTGGGGGGCACACCCTTAGCCGAAGGATACAATGTCTATCAACTCGATATTTCAGACCCTCCAGGTACCTATTACCTCAATGCCGGAACCTCAGGGATTACCTACACCTACCTTTTGGATTATATGCAGACGGTCAACATAAAAGCTGGAGCCACCGTTGTGCTGAAAGCTGTAGCCAGCGATAATCTTCAAATTAAGAACCGTGACAATCTTGGCAACCCCATTGTCGTACCGGGCATTCCGCCCTCACCAGCTCCCTTTAATGGTCAGTTTATTCAAATGGATGTGGTGGCAATCGACGGAGGACTCTTCAGCGACATCTCCGATGGCGGTGGCTATTCCGGCACGGGTACTTCAACGCTAGATGTCAATACTACGGGTACGTTTGGTGCAGGCCGCTACCGGTGCCGGATCAACGGAGATGCGGCACCCGAAGTGATAACCAATGATGTGGGTCTGTCCATCAACGCACTTCCAGCTGCGCCCACCACAACCGGCGCTGCCTCGTGCGGCGGGGGAACCGTGACGTTATCCGCTTCGGGAACAACCAATGGAAACTACCGATGGTATACCTTATCATCCGGAGGGTCTCCCCTCACTGGCGAAGTGAACGGTGTTTATGTAACGCCTGTGCTTACCACAACAACCCTCTACTATGTCTCCATTCACAATGGTACATGTGAGAGCGCCACAAGAACCTCTGTAACGGCTACGATCAATTCCTTGCCCAGTGCACCGGCGACATCCGGAGCGACAGGTTGTGCGCCGACATCACTTTCGCTCACGGCAACTGGAGGTGTCAACGGACAGTACCGTTGGTACACCGTGGCCCTTGGGGGTTCGCCTATTGTCGGCGAAGTGAATGATAACTACCTGACACCACTACTCACGAACACGGCCACGTACCATGTCGCTATAAACGACGGTACATGCGAGAGCCTGCGAACACCCGTTACAGCCACGCTGAATACCGTAGCCAAACCGATTGTCGTCACCTCCAATTGCACAACCACTTCCGCAACCCTCACCGGCCCGACAGGATTCCCTACCTATACCTGGTCGAACGGGGCAACGACACAGCAAATCGTTGTTAACACGGCCGGTGCCTACACGCTGGTTGTCACGGATGCTGGAGGATGCAGCAGTGTGGCCTCTGATCCGGCAACATTCACAAACGCTTTCTGCAATCAGCCGCCGGCCATCACCGCTTCAACGATAACCACCACCGTCGCCAGCACTGTGACCGTCAACCTTGTTTCACTCACCAGTGATCTTGACAACAATCTGGATCTTTCAACCCTTCAGATACTGGTCCAGCCCGCCAGCGGAGCGATCGCCAGCATCAACGCGAATTTTGAATTGATCGTTGACTATGCCGATGTACCCTTTGCAGGAACTGATCTTGTCACGATCCAGGTCTGTGATGTGTCGGGAGCCTGCGCCCAGGAAGTAATCACGATTGAGGTAGCCGGTGATATCACCGTGTACAATGCCTTGTCGCCGAACGGGGACGGCAAGAATGACGAATTTTTCATTCAGTACATCAACGCTCTGCCCGGCACCAAAAGCAACAAACTCACCATTTTCAATCGATGGGGAAGCGTTGTATTTGAAGCCATTGATTATGATAATACCAACAATGTATTCAGGGGTATTGGTAATAATGGCAGCGAACTTCCCTCGGGGACCTATTATTATACACTTGAATTTACTACTGGTGGTGCCAAGAGGACAGGATTTATTTCTTTAAGAAGGTAAAACAACAGCGGTGATTCAATGATCCTACATCGACTCTTCATTGATGTCAACAGTCAACCTTACTTTGGCTGTGTGTGCACATGGTGGCGCAAGTGGGCACTTACTTTTCTGTTATTTGCGAGCTTCCTGCTACCCGCCATTTGTTTTGGACAAACCTATCCGTATTTGACCTGGGCAAATGCCATCTCAGGCTCTATGAGCGTCACAGCGATAAAGGTAAATCCTTCCGGTCAGATCTACATGGCAGGAAACTTTGATGGCACGATTGACTTTGATCCAGGGCCGGGGCTACTGCCAATCACATCTTCAGGATTAGCTACTTTCATTTCCTCGTGGGATGAACAGGGAAATTTACTTTGGGTCAAGACTATTCAAGATGGGGCTATTGGGATCTCTCTTGCACTGGATGATCAAAGCAACATTATTATTGGTGGCTTGTTCTATGACTCGCCTGATTTTGATCCGGGTCCTGGGATTTCAACGCAGACGGTTGTCGGTGACGGAGATGCATTCGTGTTAAAGCTTGCCAGCAATGGAAATTTCCTTTGGGTAAAAAGTTTTGGCGGTCCCGACCTCGATGAAATTACTTCCCTCGCTGTCGATCCCTTAGGCAACATCGTGAGTACCGGACACTTCAGTGGCGATGTTGATTTTGATCCGGGATCCGGATCGTACAATATGACTTCCCCATCCAGTGGCGACTACACCATCTTCATTAGTAAGCTGAATCCCAATGGGGATTTTGTCTGGGCGAGAACGGCTGGCGATGGCGGCCTGGATCAAGGAAGAAGCATCATCACCGACGGCGCTGGAGCTGTATATATAACGGGTGATTTTAATGGTAGCGGAGACTTTGATACCGATGGCGCATCCGTATTGACATTAACATCGGATGGTCTCGATCTATTCTTGCTTAAGCTCGATGCCAACGGGTCCTTTGTCTTTGTTCGGCAAATCGGTGGCCCTGGCTACTTCGGATCGGGGTACTCGGTGACAATCGACCTAACAGGCAACATCTTGTTAACGGGCACTTTCGAGGGTACCATGGATTTTGATCCGGGGCCATCCACCTATTCTCTGTCCGCCACGGGTTCAACGGATACATTCATCTGCAAACTGGATAACAACGGTGCATTCGTCTGGGCACGGGTCATGGGCGGTGCTAACTTCGAGGAGGCGTATTCCATTGTTGCCGATATGAACAATAATTACACGATCATTGGATACTTCTACTCGACCGTTGATTTCGATCCAGGAGCAGGCATCTTTGAACTAACGGTTACTGGAGATCAGGAAATCTTCATCTGTCAACTCGACCAAAATGGAAATTTCAATTGGGCCATGCGCGTTGGTGGCCCATTATACGATTCCCCCGGAGTTCTTACAACAGATGCCAATGGCTACCTGTATGTCACAGGACAATTCCAGGAAGTTAGCGATGTTGACCCAGGGCCATCAACCATTAATCTAGGCGCTACCGGTACGGTTACTAATTTCGTGTTGAAACTCGGCGAAGCTCCCCCGGCGACAGGCATCACCATCTATAATGCCATCTCTCCGAATGGCGACAATAAGAATGACCTTCTTTATATCGAAAATATCAGTGCGGCCCTCACGATGCGAAACAAGCTTACCATCTTCAACCGATGGGGGGATGTGGTCTTCGAGATGTCTGATTATAACAACACAACGAATGCCTTTCGCGGAGTCAACACGAGCGGCACTGAACTACCTACCGGCATCTATTACTATACGTTGGAATTTACCAACGGTGAACCCAAACGCTTTGGATTCATTTCATTAAAACGATAGCTAAATGAAGAATGAACAACGAATGACGAATTATTGGACACGTTCACAGAGAACGCTTCTCCTTGTTCCTTTCTCATTAATCGTGTTTTCTTGTTTCGCCCAACAGGATCCTATCTACGCATCCTACATGATGAATCCTTTGGCCATCAATCCAGCTTACGCGGGCAGCAACAACATGCTGAACGGAACATTGCAGTACCGCACCCAATGGGCCGGCCTCGATGCGAACCCAACAACCATCAACTTCTCTTCCCACATGTCGGTATATCGTAATCAGATGGGTGTTGGATTGATGGTGATCCAGGATAAACTGGGTGATACCAAGAACACCGAGTTTCAAGGCGTATTTTCCTACAAGATCCCGGTAAATAAAGCCTGGCTTTCCTTCGGCATGCAAACGGGTTTCATACGCTACGAAACTGACCCCTCTCAGCTCACCATTCGCGATCCTGGAGATCCAGCTTTTGGTGAACTCACAGAAACTAAATTCAATACAGGCGTGGGGATACTCCTCAAGAGCGACAACTACATGGTTGGGCTGTCTGTACCCCGATTGCTTCCGGCCACAGTCAGTCAAGGCGGACAATCCATCGAACTATATCAGCAGGCGTACTACCTCTTTGGTTCCTATGCGTGGTTGTTCAACGAAAACATACGATTCAAGCCCTCGGTGCTCATGAGGGCCACTCAGGGAAGCCCTTTATCGTATGATCTCAATGCCACGTTTACCTTTAAGGAAATGTATACGGGTGGGATCTTCACCCGCAACTTCACTAACTTCGGACTGCTGGATCAGGTGGTGGTGAAGAAATTTCGACTTGGTTATGTGTTTGAACTCCCAACGGGGTCTGCCAATCTCAACTTCACCACACATGAAATTACGCTCGGAATAGGCATGGATGTGTTGCCCTTTCATGACCGTGCGCTGAAGACGTATTGAAAAGGTACTGGCTGTTGGCAATGGCCTTCGCTGGCGTAGCCACTCATCATCTTCCCTCTTCTTAAGACACGGTGTGAGCCATCGGGGCTAAAAGTGAAGCGCTAAGGGCCAAAAGCATTTCCGTATATTTGAAAATACCTAACCCCTATGCCCTCACTCATTCCCGGCTACGAGTACGACATCTTTATCTCCTACCGTCAAAAGGACAACAAATACGACGGATGGGTGACCGAGTTTGTATCCAACCTGAAAAAGGAACTCGAGGCGACCTTCAAGGATGATGTATCCATCTATTTCGACGAAAACCCGCACGACGGCCTTCTGGAGACACATAATGTCAACCGCAGCCTCGAGCTCAAACTCAAGAGCCTGATCATTATTCCGATTGTTTCACAGACTTACTGTGATCCAAAGAGCTTTGCGTGGCAGAATGAATTTGTTGCCTTTAACCAGCAAATCACTGGTGATCTGTTTGGAAAGAATATCAAGCTCAGCAGCGGCAATATTGCTTCCCGCATCCTTCCAGTCAGGATACATGATCTCGACGCTGAGGATATCGCACTCTTTGAAAAGGAAACCGGCGAAGTGATGCGGCCGGTCGACTTCATATACCGACTTCCGGGCGTCAACCGCCAGTTGCGGGCCAAAGATGATGAACAGATCAAGGCCCCGAACCAAATACTTTACCGCGACCAAATCAATAAAGTGGCGAGGGCCATCAAGGAGATCATCAACGGAATCAAGAACTTTCAGGGAACTTCTCCGCAGTCAATTCCAGGGGTTGCAACCAAGGGGCTTGAATCCCCATCAGAAATTCTACAGAAAGAAAAGGTCACGTTGGACAAAAAGCCCTTACCCATGAAATTGTGGGCATTCGGCGGTGTGGTAGCTCTGGTGTTAGCAGGATTTTACCTTGTTCCGCAATGGCTAAACAAACGCCGCGCGAGAACAGAACTTCTTCCAGCCATTCAGAAAATGGTTGATGAAAATTTTACCGCTCCGCCCAGAGCTTTCGAGATGGCTAACGAGGCCGCTCTGTATATTCCTGATGACTCGACACTCATCCAGTTGTGGCCGAAAGTGTCGCGCACCATCGACTTCTTTACCCATCCTGAAGGCGCGGAAGTTTTTTGGAGAAACTACGACAACCCGGCTGACCCTTGGAAGAGCCTCGGCACAACGCCGCTAGACAATATCCGCATACCGTTGGCCGTCCTGTTCAAGATTGAAAAATCAGGGTTTCCAACCATGCTGGTTACAGCTAGCCGAATTGGATCAGAAACAGAGATTGTGTTAGACAGTGCGGGTACCATTCCTGATAACATGGTCCGGGTTCCTTCCAGGGAGACGCCGATGTACATTGTCGGGCTCGAACAGCATGGCGGAAAGGAAGTGGGTGAATTTCTAGTCGATCGGTTTGAAGTAACCAACGAGGAATACAAACGCTTTGTGGATGCCGGAGGGTACCAGAATAAGACGTGGTGGCCTTCACCCATTTATGCGGACGGAAAAGAAATACCTTGGGAGCAGGCCATGGCCCTCTTTGTTGACAAGACCGGAAGAACCGGTCCGGCAGGTTGGGAAGCCGGTACATACCCCAATGGCAAAGAGAACTTTCCCGTTGATGGAGTCTCCTGGTATGAAGCCTCGGCCTTCTCCGCCTTTGCTGGGAAGCAACTGCCTACTGTCTTTCACTGGAGCGTTATTGCAGAGACGAACCGGGCTACCAACATAATCCCTCTAAGCAATTTTACTGGCGTCTCGACTTCTGAAGTTGGAAGTCTTTTGGGAATTAGTTCTTTTGGCATCCACGATCTGGCGGGCAACGTCCGTGAGTGGTGCTCAAACGGTGGCGAAGTAAAGGGTACATTCTACACATTGGGCGGAGGTTGGAATGATCCAACATACTCGTTTAACGATGCCTATACCGCCAACGGTACAGACCGTTCAATCACCAATGGATTTCGGTGCATCCAAACGTTACCGGGAGACACAACCCTTGCCATGCTAACACCACCGGTAGCCTTTGCATTTCGTGATTACAAGAAAGAGAAACCCGTTGACGATGCCACATTCAAGATATTCCTGAGGCAGTACGCTTACGATAAGACTCCACTGGATCCCCAGGTGAACCCGGTAGCTGATACCTCCATCTGGAAAATTGAAAAAGCGACGATCGATGCGGGTTATGGTGACGAACGCCTTGTCGTTTATCTTTTTCTTCCCAAGGGCGCAAAACCTCCCTACCAGCCTATTCTCTTTTTTCCAGGATCCAATGTAATCTATGAGGACCAACTGAAACACAACAACGTCCGCCGGCTTGACTTCATCCTGAAGAGCGGCCGTGCACTTATTCTTCCCATTTTCAAGGGCACCTTCGAGCGACGAGACGAGCTCAATTCCGATCTGGCCAACGAAACCGTCTCCTACCGCGATCACGTGATCATGTGGCGGAAAGAACTAGGACGCACCATCGACTATCTTGAAACACGTGAGGATATGCAAGCCGACAAGATTGGCTATTTCGGATGGAGTTGGGGTGGATACATGGGCGGCATTCTTCCAGCCATCGAAACGCGGATCAAGACCATTGTTTTACACGTAGGGGGCATGGAGATGAACAAATCACTCCCCGAAGTAGACCAACTCAACTTCCTCCCCAGGGTATATCAACCCGCGTTGATGCTGAACGGAAAACACGACCAGTTCTTTCCTGTCGAAACATCACAGAAGGCAATGTTCGGGCATTTGGGTACTCGGCCAGAAGACAAAAAGATCATCATCTATGACGCCGGGCATTTGGTGCCAAGGGCTGAGCTGATCAAGGAAACACTGGGTTGGTATGATAAGTATCTGGGGCTTACTGAGCGGTGATCGGTAATCACTGATCAGTAATCAGTAAGCGGTGATTTGTGAGCGATGGCCAGTAAGCGGTAAGAAATAAACCCTACCAGCAAAAGAGGCTCCCCTTTCAGGAAGCCTCTTTGTGTTTTATGATCACATCTTCAACTAAGGTATCTGCAGATACTCTTCCATCGTCTTCATCACCACAGGTTGAAGCTTGTCCTTGTTGACAAACGAGTTGATCTTGGGGAGGTGCTTGTCCTTGATCTTTTTGTACTCGGCCTTCGCTGTGTTGAAACGCGATTCGACAGATTCCATGTTACCTAATTCAGCCTGGTTGGGCTTGTAGTAACTCGACGTCACTTTGGCATAGATGTCCGTCATCTTTTCGCGCAACTGAGGTTCCGCCGCACCCACATAGTTGTCGCCAGTAGTTACCACGAGCGACTCCTTTAGTTTTGTAAGCTCCGCAATGAACGGTGTTGCGACTTTCGCTCCCTGAGGGCTCTTGGCTTTCACCGCTTCGGCCATCTTCAGGTACTCGTCAAGTGTATACACCGTGTAGGCAAGCTCCTGGGTCATATCAAACATCTTCTTGCTTGCCGCTTCTTGTAGTTTGCGATCAGCCAACGAGATCGGCGAATTGGGATCATACTGCACCACGAGATCATTGGTGTAGGTCTCCTTGCCTTTCTGGATCACCACCTTGTAGGTTCCTGCAGGTACGCGTGGCGAAGTAAAACCACCGAACGTGAAGGTTTTTCCTGTAGCCACCTTGGGCGGTTTCGTGGTGAAACTCCAGTTCACCACATTGATGCCTTTGGATTTGCCAGGGCCAATTTCGGTTACCTTGTTTCCGTTGGCATCCTGGATCTCGAGTGTCATTTTACCCAGCAAGTGGCGTTTCTTCAGGTAGTAAATGATTTTTGCAGAAGTACTGGGGTTCTCGCCAATAAACTGTGTCTCTGTGCTCGCTCCCCCAAAACCGTTCTCCTCGGGAATCGTCGCAGGCTTGGTCTTAAAGAAGTGCAACTCCTTATTCATGTTCTCTTCCGTGAGTTCACGGAGCGGACTGATATCATCGATGATAACGACGCCGCGGCCGTGGGTGGCGATGACAAGGTCGTTAGTCCTCTTGTGCAATTCAATGTAGTGCACGTTTGCAGCGGGCATGTTGTTGGTAAACTTGTACCAGTTCTTGCCACCATTCAACGTGATAAACAGGCCAAACTCTGTTCCCAGGAATAACAAGTTCTCGTTGACGTAGTCCTCCTGAATATTGCGCGCAAAACCATAGATATCCGATGTTACAATGGACTTCCACGTGGCACCGTAGTCGGTGGTCTTATACACATATGTATTCTGATCGCCAGTCTGGTAGCCCGTGAAGACCGCGTAGGCATTGGCTTTATTAAATACGCTGGCTTCGATATGGTAGGTCATTGTATTTTTTGGCAGGCCAGGCACGTTGGCTACTACGTTGGTCCATGTCTTACCTCCATCCTTGGTCACCTGCAAATTACCATCGTCGGTACCCGCCCATACTACATTCTCGTCCAGTGGTGACTCGGCTATAGTGAAAACAGTACAATGGTTTTCAGCACCTGAATTGTCCTTGGATAAACCGCCGGAATCCTGCTGGTTTTGCTTGGTCGGGTCGTTGGTTGTGATGTCTGGAGAAATCTTCACCCAGGTCTCACCCATGTCATCCGAGCGGTGAACGAACTGACTTCCCATATACACACGATCCGCTTTGTTGGGACTGGTGGTGAGTGCGGCGTTCCAGTTGAAACGAAGTTTGGGATCTCCCTTCGCAGCGAGAGGCTGAATGGTTTGGGCCTGGTCTTTTACAGGATCAAAGCGCCACACATTTTCCGCACCCTGCATCTCGGAGTACACCAGATTCTTTGTCGGGTGACGGTATACGCGGTAGCCGTCGCCGACACCGGCACGCACCCAGTCTTTGGCTTCAATGCCGCCGGGAGACTTGGAAGGGCCAAACCAACAGCCATTGTCTTGCAGGCCGCCATATACATTGTATGGCTCTTCATTGTCCACGCTCACATGATAAAACTGTGAAACAGGAATGTTCTCTACGATTTCCAGCGTTGTGCCACCATCCCATGAACGATAAATACCGCCATCGCTGGCTGCGTACATGCGATCGGAGTTGTTGATATCAAAAACGATGTCATGGATGTCAGAGTGGTTGGGGCCTAGGTTCTTAAATGTCTTTCCACCGTCCCGGGAGATCGAACCCAGAAGTCCGGCTTTTACGACGACGTCGGGATTTCTCGGATCCACTTCGATGCGCGAGAAATAAAACGGACGAACGACGATTCCGAAATCATTATTCAACTGTCTCCAGCTCGCACCGCCATCATCGCTGCGGTACATACCCTTGTCTTTGTCTTCTTTTGACTCAATAACGGTATAGAGAATATTGGTGTTCGATGGTGCAACCGCAATGGCCATGCGGCCCAGACTGCCGCTCGGGAAACCCTTGTGAATCTTTGCAAACGTCTTGCCCCCATCGGTCGATTTATAGACGGCGCTATTCGGCCCGCCCGAGTTAAATGCCCATGGCTTGCGGCGAACTTCCCAGAAGCTCACATAGACAATGTTAGGGTCCTTGGGATCCAGGGTCAAGTCGCTCGCGCCTGTTGTTTTGTCGACATAAAGGATCTTGCTCCATGTTTTGCCACCATCCGTGGTCTTGTACAGGCCACGCTCTTCACTGTCACTCCAGAGTGGTCCCAGAGCAGCCACATAGACTTCATTCGGGTTTTTCGGATTCACCTGAATGCCGGCGATGTGCTCGGATTTCTCAAAACCCATCTTGATCCAGTTGGTGCCTCCATCGATGGTTTTGTAGAGGCCGTCGCCGACCGACACACTGTTTCTGGTCCATGTCTCACCCGTACCTACCCACACGACATTGTCCGGGTTGGAGGGATCGATTTCCACCGCACCAATGGATTGACAATAGTCATCGAAGATCGGTGTAAATGTGGCGCCACCATTAGCGCTCTTCCAAACGCCGCCACCGGCCGTACCAGCATAGATGATCCGGTCATTTTTTGGATGCAGTTCAAGGTCTGTAATGCGGCCACTCATGAGTGCGGGGCCAATATGCCGTGCTCTCAGGTCGCCAAAAAGTTCCTTGCCCTTGGTGATGGCATCGGCTGGTTGTGCCACCATGGGTGCCGAAACTGCCAAGGCTAGAATAAGGGATAATAATCGCTTCATCTGTGAATTGGTTTTGCTTGTTCAAATGGAGTAGAAAAAACAAGGGCAGACATGTGCCGGCCCTTGCTTGAATGTTGTACTGGATGATTAGTTGCCTTCCGGATACTTGAAGGCAGCGTCATCCACTTTTGGATTCAGTTCAATATTGCTGATGGTAATAGGCTGGTTGGGACCACCCTTGGAACCCTGACTCATGGAGAACGGCATCATGATGCCACCGACATCCTGATAGTCGCTCCACTTGACCTGACCAATCATGCCCTTTCCCGGGCCAGATTTTACTTCCATTTCCATCATGATAGGCACGTTGCTTTCTGCGTCAAAGAAATAGTACACAATGTTGTCGGTCGGCTTCCCATCGACCGTAATGGGCTTTTTCGTCAGCTTGATTTTGAAAGTCTCCGTACCATCAATGGTCTCTTTTCCCAACAACTCAACGGTAAGGCCACGTTTCTTGTAGTTCAAGAAAGCATCCGGAAATTCGCCGAGGTCGACTTTGAAGTTGGCAGTCGACTCCGCATCTTTCTTCTCTGCTTTCATGTTGATGAAATTGGTAGACCAATACGTAGTGCCGTCATAGACACCATCCTTGATCTCCTTGCCCTGAACGTTGAGTACAGTCATCTGTCTTCCATCCTTCATTTGAACAATGGTCAACGGAATCTCCATACCCTGCTGGTTAAACTTGGCGGAGATCTTCATACCCTGGAGTGCTTCCCACTTTGCACGGCCCCCGGTATTTTCAAAATACTTATTGATAATGTCATCGGCCGTCTGGGCTTGAACCGCTGTGAAGCAGAATACGGCAAGTACCGCTAGTAATTGCTTGATTTTCATAGGATTTGCTTTGTTTCTGGTTTTGTGAAAGAGTGCTAAAGGTATTTTAACTAATTCAGAAGAGGAAGGTTTCGCGACCTTAAATTTTGGGCCATGAACAAATGATCTGCTCATAAATGGGTTCAAAACACTATTACGAAGGACACCGCAGAATAGGTCGGTTACTCTTCTTGGAAATTACTGGAATTGTACAAAAATTGATTCTGAACTAGAATCCCCTCCAAGGGCCCTTCTAGCGCAATAATGCACCGCAAATCCTCCTCACAAACCCAGGCCCCTCATACACAAACCCCGTGTATATCTGCACCAGATCCGCACCGGCCTCCAGTTTTTCCACGGCGTCTTCCGGAGTCATTATTCCGCCAACACCAATGATGGGAAAGTCCTTACCAAGCTTTTCCCTTAGGTATCGAATGATCTCCGTTGAGCGGTTGCGCACAGGCCTGCCGCTCAACCCGCCGGCACCAATGGCTGCAACCTCGGCCTGACCGGTGCTCAATCCATCCCGTGAAATGGTTGTGTTGGTTGCGATAACACCGTCGGTGGCCGTCGCTTTCAAGATATCCACCACATCATCCAGCTGTTCTTTTGTCAAATCAGGAGCAATCTTTAACAGTACCGGCTTGGGCTTTTCCTTCGATTGACTGATGGCCTTGACCCGAAGCAGCAATTTCTTCAACGGCTCTTTCTCCTGTAACTCCCGCAGCCCTGGTGTATTGGGTGAGCTTACATTAACAACAAAGTAATCAACATAAGGATACAACGCCTCCATACACAACGCATAGTCTTCCTCCGCCTGATCGTTGGGTGTGGCCTTGTTCTTCCCAATGTTCCCTCCGACGATCACCTTGGAGGTACGTTGCCGAAGCCGCTTGACAGCCGCCGCAACACCCTCGTTGTTAAACCCCATCCGGTTGATCAACGCCTGGTCGGCCGGCAAACGGAAAAGTCGGGGTCTGTCATTGCCCGGTTGCGGCCGGGGTGTCAACGTTCCAATCTCGATGAATCCAAAACCGAAGCAAGCCATTGCATCGATAAGGCGCGCGTCTTTATCAAAGCCGGCAGCAAGGCCAACGGGATTTGGGAAAGTCAGTCCGAGGATCTTCCTTTCGAGTCGAGGATCATGCACATCGTAAAGGGAGCGAAGTAAAGTCTTCACGCCAGGCAAGGCGCTCAGCACACTGAGCAAACCAAAAGTGAAATGATGGGCGCGCTCGGGGTTGAGCTGAAACAACAGCGGCCGAATGAGCGCTTTGTACATGGAGGACTATTTCTTCTTCTCTTTGGTCTTCTTGACCTTTTTCGGCTTTAGCGAGAACTTCTTAAACCCGCCGAGACAACCTGCTCAATCAAGACATTGATATCCATAGCGGCGGCGCCGGTGGTGGCATTGATACGCCAAACCAGGTTGTTGCTTCTATCATTGAGATCGATGATGAGGCTGCCCATGGTATAGTCACGGCTCCACGTTTGACTACTATTATCCGGTGATGTTCCCAATGGACCCAACTGGCTGAAATCACTGCGCTGTTGAGTGCCGATCAGGTATGTGGCCAGAAGATCGCCAGCAGAGTCAACCTGCTGAAGTCCTTTCTCTTTGAGTTCTTTTGCAATGGCTGCCTTCACCCACTCGTGCAACGATGCTTCCCTGCCCGTACGGCGGTCCTTGGGCGTGATGATCTCCTCTGAACCCAAAGTAAATGATTTGTATCTCGACAAATCACGGTTCTTGTCGTATTCGACGTTAATGTCCTGGCCAACGGCGGGGACAAACGCAAAAATGAGGATAGGAAGGATGGGCAAACGCATAAGACAAAGGTAAGAAAGGATACCCGCTTTAGGGTCATGAAATTCAAGAAATAGGGCCCTTCCATCTCACGATGAAAAGTATTTATTCAATGCCTCGGATGAAACTCCCGGATCACCTGCTTCAGATAGTCCCTGTCCAGGTGCGTGTAGATCTCTGTCGTGGTGATTGACTCATGCCCCAGCATCTCTTGAACCGCCCTGAGGTCAGCTCCGCCTTCGATGAGGTGCGTGGCAAAGGAATGACGAAACGTGTGCGGACTGATGCTTTTCTTCAGACCAATTTTTGCCGCAAGTGCTTTGATGATCAGAAAGATTGTGACACGGGAAATTTTCCGGCCAGCGCGATTGAGGAACACATGACTCTCAAAACCTTTTTGAACCGGAACATGCACACGGATTTCATCAATATAGATCTTCAGGAACTTCATCGCATCACGGCCAATGGGTACGAGGCGTTCCTTATTCCCCTTACCGACCACTCTGAGAAATCCCAAGTCAAAGTAGATGTTCGCCTGCTTTAACTCGACCAGCTCAGAAACCCGTAGTCCCGAACTGTAAAGTACCTCCAGCATCGCCCGATTGCGCCCACCATCCGGTGCGGACAAGTCGATGGCCTCCAGCAGGCGAAGGATTTCATTGTAGTCAAGGGTATCTGGCAACCGACGGCCCAATCGCGGTCCTTCGATCAATGCCGTGGGGTCCTTGTCTATCCGTTCTTCGAACAACAAATACTTAAAGAATCCTTTTACCCCAGAAAGTATGCGTGCCTGGCTGTGCGCACTCATGCCCAACTCATTGAGGTACTGCAGAAACCCCTGAAGTTGTCGATAGGTAATCTCTTCAGGCCGGACGCCGGCATACTTTAGTTCCACAAATTGAGACAGCTTTGCCATATCGCGAACATAAGCCTCAATCGAGTTGGATGACAACGACCGCTCCAGCTTCAGGTAGTTGCTAAAATCCCGGATGTCCATCTCCCACGATTTCTTGCTCATGACGTTTCGTTACGCTGAATATTTCGCGACATTTGTAAAGATCGTTAACCTTACGAATACCATGTCCATCAAACCAATAGTATTTATTCTATTATTCGCTGCTCTTCTAATCTCCTGTTCAAGCGGAACGAAAGTCTCATCTTGGAAAGCCAAGGGCGTCGATCTGAAAGCCTATAAGAGCTACGCATGGCTTGCGCCGGGCGACACAGTACTTGGTCATCGCCGTGATGACAAACTGTACGCCGGAACCATCCAGCAAGCCGCAGATGCCGAACTACAAAAGAAAGGCATGGTTGTCGATACCCACGGTCCTGATGCCGTCTTCATTTTTGACACTCGGCTGGAAGATCATGTTCGATACACGCAGTCCCCTACTGTAAGTGTTGGTGTTGCTGTTGGGTCACCCGGATACTACGGAGGCCCGGGTTACTACGCAGGCGGATCAGTACCGATTGCCGGTGGCGAGATCACTGCTGATTACTATAAGCAAGGAACGCTGATCATTGATATGTATGATCTGAAAACAAACAAACTACTGTGGAGGGGATGGGCAAAAAAAGACATTGATTACTCAACCGATGTCGACTACACCATACGCAAGGCCATCCATGACATGTTCTATTACCTCCCGATCAAACATAAACAATAAGGTTCATGAAGATCCAGATCATCAACGGGCCCAACTTAAACCTGTTGGGAAAGCGGGAACCCGAAGTCTACGGCACCGAGTCATTTGAGGCGTTCTTCAAAACGTTGATGCAGAGTTTTCCGCAGGTCGAACTCTACTATTTCCAATCCAACATCGAAGGAGAAATCATTAACCAGCTACAGGATGTAGGATTCTCCTACGACGGCATCATCCTGAACGCCGGGGCCTACACCCATACTTCCGTGGCCATCCATGATGCCATTGGGGCTATCACGGCGCCCGTGGTGGAAGTTCACATCTCAAATATTTATGCGCGTGAGGAATTCCGACACCGCAGTCTGATCTCGGGCAACTGCGCCGGGATGATTAGCGGCTTCGGGCTTCAGGGCTATGTACTTGCCCTAGTCTACCTTATGAATCGTACCACCTGAATCCATGATCAGTTTCTACCCTGGCCCCTCGCGTGTGCATGACGGCATTCCGCGATGGACGGCAGAGGCCGCGCGCAAGGGAGTCCTCAGCATGAACCACCGCAGTCTTGCGTTCATGACGCTCGCGGAGGACACTGTTGGGTTGCTTCGTGAGAAACTCCGGGTTCCCAAAACCTACACCGTGTTCTTTGTGTCTTCGGCAACCGAATGCTGGGAAATCATCGCACAGTCACTCATCCGCGAAGGAAGTACGCACCTCTACAACGGTGCTTTTGGCGAGAAGTGGTTTAGCTATACGAAACGCCTCCGTCCTGCAACGCATGGCATTGCCTTTGGTCAGCAGGAAGTACTGTCCGTTGACCTGCTGGCCGATACTTCGCCCGAGTTGATCTGCATTACTCAGAATGAAACATCCAATGGAACAGCGCTTGCTCCCGCGATCATCAGCGCCCTGAAGAAGAAATACCCCGAACCATTAATTGCCGTCGATGCCACATCCTCGATGGCAGGCGTTAATCTTGATTTTTCGAAGGCAGATGTCTGGTTTGCCTCCGTGCAGAAGTGCTTTGGACTACCCGCAGGATTGGCGCTATTGATCTGCAGCCCGAGAAGTATTGAACGTGCACACCAACGGAACGAACGACTTCATTACAATAGCCTCACGTTCATGTCGGAAATGATGAGTCGGTGGCAGACGACCCATACTCCAAATGTGCTGGGTATATACTTACTCAACAAGGCTCTGCGGGACATGAAGTCGATTCGCGACATTGATGCAGAAACCAGCCGCCGGGCACGAGCATGGTTCACGTTTTTGAAGATACACACATCATTGCAGCCGTTGATCAGGAAATCCAGCGTCCGATCGAAGACGGTGGTCACACTCGAAGGTGATCCTGCACTCATCCAAAAACTGAAAGCTTCGGCCTTGAAGCATGGCCTCCTCTTGGGTGACGGATATGGCGAATTCAAGAAAAACACAGTCAGAATTGCGAATTTTCCAGCCATTACCGATCCCGAAATTACCCGGCTGAAGCGGTTTCTAAAGGCATTTTGAACCGATCGGTACCACGTTGGTGTTATGCGATTAGGAAATGAAACGGCTTTTTACTGACATTTGTACCATCCTATTCACAATGATGACACGGATAATCCGTCAGGGTCTAACAGCCGTCCTGTTGCTTCTGTTCTCCTCGGAAAATGTGGCGATCGCCTCGATTTTCCAGGATGAGACGGAGACTACAACCGTTCATCAGCATGCCTACGTTCAGAAGGAGAATCAAGTTCTGTTCAGTCTCCTCGCGGAAGAAAGCGAAGAACGTGATGAGCGCAACGATTCAGTCCTTCCTGCTGAACGCGACGGATTGCACCCGCACCATTTTCCACTCTTCACCAGCAACAAGGTTTCAAGGTACGGGGACCCGAACATCATGGTCGGGAATGTTCCCATCTACACGTACCACTGTTCACTGATTATCTGAACTACCGGGGTTGAATGCGCACGACCTGCTTAGAGCAGGTTTGGCCTTCTATATTCTTCAACCATTTCACGGTATTATTATGTTCGGAATATTCTTATTCAAGACAGTCATTTTACTTTCTCCGCTCCTTTTCCTCC
>CAYMPU010000148.1:0-53041 GCA_964392375.1 uncultured Ohtaekwangia sp.
CAATGCCGGTATCGGTGAGGAAGGAGTAGTTCTTCTCCACATACACCGCCTTCATCGTACCATCCATATTGCGGACCTGATCGTAGTACCCGTACTTCCAGAGAATACCGACACCGATGAAGTTCTGACGAAGTTCATACGCGCTGCGCATGTGTGATCCTGAAAGGAAGCCAAGTCCTCCGCTGTAAATTTTCAATGATTGGTCGATGGCAAATTCCATGGAGAAATAGGCCACAGGTTTCGCGTACTTCTTGTCAAAACGGTAGGGAAACAGTTCGTTGAGGTCGATCATGAGGTTAGGTTAGCCAGGTTTTTAAGCCGTGCGAAACTAACAAAACATTAATACATCATGAATCCAAAAAGCTATAGAATGATGTGCCTGAAGCCCGCAAACGATTGAACAATCTACTTGGGCAGGTTCGTACACACGATTTCGCAGAGCCTATTGCTCATGATGTGGACAACCTGGTCGCTATCGGCAAGTGGCTTACCTGAAAGCAATGACATCGTACCTTCTTTGCCAATCAGATTGATGGAGCGGTCGGTGACCTTTACAAGATTGGTGATGTACACCGGCTTTGTTGTACTGATCGGCAGGATGTTTTCGATATCGCCGCGGTCATTGAACTTCACAAGGAAGGGATTCGATTCCCCGCTCTTGGCAATGTGTTCTTTTCCGCTCAGATCACGGAGCTGTGTGTAGTTTCCGGCGAGCATATGCCCGTCGATGAGGTTTACAAAATCGGTCAGGCCACCCGCCATCGTTACCTGCCGCCGCCATAGGCGGTCGCCCAGCGCGTTGACGCCGACAATGGAAAGGTTTTCGAGTGTAGCATAGTTGGCCGTTTCCTCCTGGCCCTTGAACAAGAGTACAAAGGAGTTGCTGCGCTCACTGAAATTGATTTTTCTCGGTACCGTTCTATCAGCCACACGGACATGGAATTTTTCTTCTCCTTTTTCATTCAGGTAAACAAAAACATTCTTCGCTATCGGCTGAGTAAGGTGGACCGTGCGCACCACCAGTACGCATCCCTCCTGGGTCAGCTCAAATGGCCCGAGCATACTGTTGCCATCAACCGCCGGAGCCAGGCTGTCCACTTTATAACTGAAGCTCTGCATCCACGCGGGTTTCCCGTCGGCATTGACACGGGCTACATACGTAACGGTAAGGTTTGTTTTCTTGTCGGGCTTATAGATGCCGGCGAGATAGAGGCTGCCATCCGGGCTTCGGCGGCTTTGAAGCGTGATCGGATCTCCTTTGACCAGTGCCTCCGGTGTGGGCTGACGCACGGCCGCTGGAACATTCCACTTTCCAAAACGGACGATTTTATCAGCCTCCGCCACCAGCGGCTTCGTCACCATCGAAAGAAGTACCGTACGCAGGCCGGCCGTATACTGCTCATACGTGACGCGGATATTCTCCTGTTCGCCCTCGATGTACTTGTGCAGGCCCTCCGACCCGCCATAGTGCTGATTGATAAACTCGTGGTGCTTTCGAATCTTATCCTTCGTCGCTCTGTTCTTGACCGTCGTGATCAGCGAGTCCGCTGTCCTGTTGGAGTATACAAGCATGGAGTAGATGGTCGCGTTACGCTCACCGCCCACCGTGTCCAAAAGGAAAGTCTTGGTCTTCAACAACCAATCTTGCTTGAAATACTTGTAATCCAGCAATGCCAGAACGAGCGATTGCTTATCGTAGTTGTTCAGGTTAAAGACAACCTGCTTGTCAAGGGATACAGGGGCAACACCATCACCGTTGGAGGCAGCAATTTTTGTCAGGTTCTCGGTGAGCCGGACTTCATTTTGATTGAGTCGGCTGCGGAGGGAGAGAATTTCATCAGCCACTGATTTGCGCACATGATCCACCCACGTTCCGTAATCCCAGAATTCCACATCGGCCGTCAAAAAGTTCATGCGCGTGATCAGGCCGTCGAGACGATACGTGACAATCGGCTTCACATGGTATTTCTGCTTGTGATACGGAATGGGAAATGCTTTGGTGAGCGTCAGGTACTGATCAAAGTAAAACCGTGCCGAATCGTAGTTCTGCTTGAGGTGCGTGAGCTTTGTGTCAAAGGCTGGATCAAAATAGAGATAGATGTCATCCAGGCTGAGAAATTCACTGTTGATGCTGCTAAAGATCTTGACGGCATTGTCATAGAAGTTTACGCTACGGGTAAAGCTGTTGTAGATGGGGGGCACGCTGGCGAGGTATATCATCGACGAATCCAGCCCCCGGTTAATTTTTCCCGACACCACGGTGAAATCGGCAATGGGTTTTCCTTTGGCGTCTACGGTCTTGAACATCGACGCGTAGTATTCGTCATTTCTTCCGACCTCGCGCTCATCGACCAATTGGCGAGCCTTGGTAAATCGCAACCGTGCCTGTTCGGCGTTCGCAAGCGCATACTCGTAACGTGTGAGCACATCGGCGGCGCGGTAGTTGGTCTCGTAGAGCAGCGCAATTCGTAAGTTGGCATTGGGATGGTCAAGATCCTGAAGAAGATACTCCTTGAGTGCGTTCTTCAGCTCCTCCTTTCCCATGGCGTTAAACGTGGGCGCAAGGTCCTTGTAACGGATCTGACCTTTGGCCGATGGGGCGGCCACAAGGAGCATCAATAAAAAGACAACGTTGCGCATGCTCAAATACTTAGGATTCGGAGTTCTACGCGTCGGTTAATCGCCCGATTCGCCTCAGTGTCGTTGGCCACTTTGCCCTGGGACTCACCATATCCCTTGGCTTCATACCGCGTGGGGTCAATTTTGTTCTCTGTAAGAAAGTCCGCCACGCTCTTGGCGCGTTTCTGAGAGAGCGTCTGGTTATAGGTATCTGACCCCACGTTATCCGTATGAGCCGCCACCTCAACACGAAGTGTAGGATTCTCCTTCATCAGCTGCACCACGCGGCGTAATTCGGTATAGGAAATGTCAGACAGCTGCACGGAGTTTGATTCAAAATTGATGTCACGCAGCGTGAGTTTGGCATCGCGTTCGAGTTTCATCAATCGGATATCCATCGGTGCCATCGCACCGCCGCCGGAGAGATCCAGTACCGTGGAGTTAAAGGCATACCCCTGATCGCTGGTTACTTCCACTTCATAGCGATCGCCCGTGCGCAAAGAAACCAGCTGGTTGCCGCTCACCTCGATCACTTCGTCCCTGTTCTTGTTCCTCAAAACCACCTTGGCCTTGACTTTGGAATTGTTCACCAGATCGGAGACGTTCACCATCACGTCCGTTTTGTCAGGAATCAATTCGACATACTTATCAAAATTTCTGTAGATCACCAGTCCGGAAACATTGAAGGTGATGATTTCACTCTTGAAGTGGTTGGCGCTCAGGATAATTTCATAGTCCTTCCCAACGGCGAGGTCAACCTGGGCCCGTCCATCCTTCGGGTTGTTTCGAATATCAGCGAGAAAGGAGTTTTGCCCTTTCTCACGGATCTTCACTTCGGCGGGTATCGGTTCATAGATTTCATGGTCGCTGATGTTGAGTGCCAGTCTTACCGTCTTGAAGAGATTGACATCCACAATCTTCTCCTGGTACTTATGGACCTGTCGCAAATCCAGCGCTTGCGTAAACGACGAGTACCCTGCTTTCTTATACTCGATATTGAAGCTCTTTCCCACCGGAAGGACGATGGTGTATCGTCCATCCGCCGGGTTGCTTTCTACGCTCATCACCGTCTCTGAGGTAAGCGCGTCCGTCACGACAATCTGTGCTTCCACACCGGCTTTGGTGTCTTCGTCCCGTACGAATCCCTGCACGATGTTGTTCATGAATTGCCTCAGCTTCGGAGGAATCACCACCGAATACACGTCGGCATTATTATACGTGTAGTACATCAGGTCGCCTTCTGCGGAAATACAGGGGAGTTGGTCGTCCTTTTCCGTATTGACAAAGGCCAGCGGAACCGGCGTACTCCACTCGTCCAAATCGTTGAGCTTGGACTGGTACATATCATACCCGCCCTTTCCACCCGGACGGTTGGATGAAAAGATGAGGGTCCGGCCATCGGCCATGATCCGGGGAGCCTTCTCGCAATCCTGATTGATGGGCCAGGGCAGTTTTTCCGGCTTCATCCACTTGCCGTCTTTGTCTTTGGTGGATTTATAAATGCACAAACAGAATAGATTGTCCTTTTCTTTCCGCAGGAGTTTGTCTTGGGGACCCTCATCGTTCTTCCGCACAAAATAAAGTGTGGACCCATCCGCGGAAACGGATGGAAACGCTTCATATCCGCCCGTCAGATCACCATCCTTATTGGCTACCGGTTGCGTATTCACGGGAGCGCCTATGTTCTTCGGTTCGCCCCATCCGTCACGGGTGCGCTCGGAGTAAAAGATTTCGTGGTCGCCGATCATTCCAACCGAACGAAAGAAATACATGGTGTTACCGTCAAAACTCAAGCTAGGCCCACCCACGAGATCGGTGGTGTCGCCAAACTTGTTGACGCGGTCAAGGGGGACCGGTTTCCCCCAAATGCCATTCTCCATTCGACTCTCATAAAGGGCATACTTCTTACCAGCGGCTGCACTCTCTATAATAATGGTCTTTCCGTCAGCCTGGATCGTCGGGGCATACTCCGTAACCGCGGGATCACTGATGGCAGGCTTCTTTGTATTATTATAGTAGGCCATGGAATCGAATGGCTCCACGACAGCCCCTGCAGGTGCCTGTGCCCGGGCAGACACACCGATGGTGAGTACGAGAATGAAGAACCAGAAGAGACGCATACGTGGGTTAGTCCGGAATCAATTTCCAATTAAGACAAATGCGCCCCAAAAATACGGTATTTGATACTTTTCTTTCATCTGAAGCTGCGCCTTGCGGAATGCCTCGTGTTTTTCTGTACCGGAGACCCAGAACGCATAGAAGGCATTCATGAGTTCCTGTGTGGCCACATCATCTACCTGCCAGAGGCTCATGAGCACGGTGTTGGCACCTGCCACCAGGAAGGAGCGCTGCAATCCATAAACACCTTCGCCGTTGCGTACTTCGCCAAGACCTGTCTCACAGGCTGAAAGCACTACCAATTCCGTTTGGTCCAGGTTAAGGTTCATGGCTTCATACGCCGTGAGAACGCCATCTTCCTTGCGCTGTGATCCATCCCTGTCCACACCGGCTCCGGCCAGCAGCACACCGGAACGGAAGAGCGGGTTTTGCGACAACTCGCTGTTTTCCGAATCATCCAGATCAACATCACTGAGGAAAAACCCGTGCGTTGCGATGTGTATCAGTTTGGGGTTCTCAGATTCCTTGAGGTGTTCTTCGGTGGCATCCGAGCGCTTGAAATTCTTTGCGTCCCAGGTGCTCTTCTTCAGCAGGCTTTCAATTTCATTTACTTCTTTTTCCGTGGCGGGCAACACAGGGATAGTCTCTCCGTCAAAACCCAGTGAGCGGGCCAGACTGCGTTTTGCATTGTGCGAAACAACGTCGGCCGCACCGAGGTTAAAGTCGGCAAATCCAAATAGGGCCGCGGTATTGGCCGATGTCTTGGCAACCGAATGTCGTCCGATAAGCTCGCGCGTATTGCTCAGCTGGTGCAGGCGATAATCGTCGATGACAAATCGTTTTGTGTTGGTCTCATACAAAGAGTTGAAGTTTACCTTGTTGAAAACACCATCGCAGCTCAGGTAAACCGTTGAGCCAGGCTTGATCTTCGCTTCCAGGGGCTTCCAGAAATACTGGTAGGATACAGTATCATTGACATGGTATTTGATGGTATTGCGGTGGTACTTAAACTTTCTCCCTTCAAGTTGAGCTCCGCGTGTCCATAGAATCATTTCCGGTGCCAGACTGGACTTCTGGAGAATAAGGCCAACATAGTAGACAGAATCCTTCACATACTTCCTGCGAATCCGAAGCACCTCAACGGCCACTTCATTGTCTGCGAGCGAACTGCGGACGTCTTTCCAGCTTACATGATCTTTCTCAAACTGTGACCGGAAAGCATCGGACTCCGCAGACAATTGTTTCTCCAGATCATTTGCCCTGGACTCCAACTGTGCCATGTTGAGTCCTGCCTTGGCGCGTTCCTCTTGTGAGGCGCTGTAGTAGCGGACAATTTGCTCTTTGGTGCTCAGCCAGTCCCGGAACGTTGACTGCAGCGCAACATTTCCACTGGAGAGAATGCGTGATCGAACTTTGTTGGTAGCGTTGAGGAGGATGGCTTTGGTTCCCAGCTGCAAATCATACAGTTTACCCAACGTGGCCTCGCGTTCAGCAGGAAAAGCGTTGAGATACTGCACAAAGAAGTCCTGATACGCATCAAAGACAGGTTTGATTTTCGCGTAGAAAGCGCTTTTCTCTTTCTCACTCAAGGCAGGGAAAAACTCTACAACCTGTTTCTGATATTTCTCTACGACCGGCTCGTAGTAGGTCTTTGCTTTAGCCCACTGTCCCTGTGCGTGATAAACACCCGCCAGTCCATACAGGGAGCGCGCGTAATCAGGATGATCTTCACCCAGTACTTCCTTCCTGAGGTCCGCGCTTTGCTTCCAGGTGGTTTCGGCCAGCGCAAATTTTCCCTGGTCCTGATAAAGTGCCGCTAGGTTGCTCAAGGTGGTGATGTAGGAAGGATGCTTCTTGCCAAATTGCTGCGATGTAATGTCCAATACTTTTTCCAACATCACCTGGGCCTCATCCCGCCTTCCCAATTTCTGGTAAAGTGTTGCCATGTTTTGCAGGGTAATGGCATAGTGCGGGTGACGCTCACCCAAAATCTTTCGATCGATTTCCAGCGCCTCCCGCAGCAATGGTTCGGCCCGATCATACGTTCCCTCCATCTGGTATAGAGCCGCCAAATTCTGCACAACCGTAGCATACTCAGGATCAGTATTTCCCCTGGTTTTTTCCATGATGGCCTTTGCCTCTTTCAAAGCGCTTTCAGCATCGCGGTAGTTGCCGAGTGTTTGGTACAACAAAGCCAGACCGTTCTGCACGGCAGCGTACTCCGTGCTCTGATCCCCTTTCCTGGCACGAATGATCTCGCGTGCACTTTTGAGGAATGGCTCAGCCTGGGTGTAGTCGCCCGTAACCTGGTAAAAGCGCCCAAGACTCATCAATCCGTTCGCATACGGTACCGACTCCTTGCCGCCGACGCGCTCATAAATCTGTACCGCGGAGTCCAGCGCGCCTTTCGCCCCACCGAGATCACCTAAACGGATCCGCAGAAGTGCCTCGCTTTCCAATGCATTTCCATACGCGAGGCTTGTGGAGCCATACAGTATTTTGGTTACTGCCACCGACTTGCGAATCAGGTTTAGCGACTCATTAAAGTGACCTTGAGACTGCTTCGACGCCGCCAGGTTGTTCATCGCGGCAGCATAGTACCGATCGCGACTCTTGCCTTCCGTCTCGTAAGGTTTGATCACGGTCTGGAACAAGGAGTCCGCAGTACGATAGTTTCCTTTTCGCCAGGCGATTTCACCCAGTCCGTTCAGCAATATGGATCGCTCGGCATCCGGTTTGCTGGCGAGCCCTGCCATTACGCCCTGTGCCTCATGAAACGCACTCTCTGCTGCCGTGAGGTTGTCCGCCTGTGATTGAATGACACCGGTGCGGTTGAGGGCGACCAGGTACGGTCCACTCTGTGTTCCTTTTTGTTTTCCAATGATGGTCCGGCTCTCGCTGACTCGCTCCAGCGCCTCCTTGGTATTGCCCTGATCCGCACAGAGCGTAGCCAGGTTTAGGTTGACCTCAGCGTAAGCAAACAACGATTGCTCTTTTGACTTGTCATAAATCCCGAGCGCTTCCCGGTAGTAGGCATCGGCTTTGGCCAGATCTCCTCGTCCGTGGTAGAATCCTCCGAGTGCGGCCACCGTTGAGGCGTAGGATGCCTTTCCCTCAGCACTTGACTTCAATTGATTCAGCAAGGGGTCCGCCACAGCTTGCTGCTCAAGCTGATGCAGGTTCACGATCCTACCTCCGACAATAGAGAAATAATCTTCGCCGGACTTCCCGGAGATGGTTTCATATTTTGATTGTGCAACCTGATACGTTTTCTCCGCCTCCTGGTATTGATGCATTGCCTGGTAGGCACGTGCCTTACCATAGAGCACCATCGGGTAACTCTGCGATTGGTTCATAGACGTTGACGTGTACAACGCATCGGCCTTAAGAAATGCGTTGACCGCTTCGGCGCTTTTGCCGGTCTCGAGATACACCATCCCCTTGTAATAATACCCTCCCAGAATATCCTCGGTATACTCCTGCTTCTTCTCTACTGCGCGTAAGGTGGGTTCAAACCATTCCGCGGACTTTACATAATCATTGAGGAAGTAGTAATTGGTTGCGATGCGGATGCTACACTCCAAAACGGAAAGATGGTCTTCGGGATAGTATTGCGTCAGCACCGGGCGCGCTGTCAGCAATGCCTGGATCGCTTTATCATTTTCCCCGAGCTGCTCCAGGAAAAGGGCCTTGTTGACTAACGCTACGGCATAGGCGGTATCCTTTCGGGTTTCCCGCAATTGAATTTCCTTATCGGCATACGTAAGGCCTTTGGGGAGATTCTGTTGGGCGAAGCAAATCGACGAAAGCAATCGGAGAATTGCCGCGTGGTTATCAACGTTGGTGGCCCCTTCGGCCAGGTAACCATTCAGCGACTCATCGGCCAGCGTGAAAGCTGCGTCATAATTATCCTTGTCATAAAGCCCCTGAGCCTGGTAGTATTTTTCCTTCCACGACTGTCCAAAGGCAGACCCCGACAGCGTCACCAGCACAAACCCCACAAACCACACCTGTTTCCACATATTACAGTATTCCTCGAAGGTGAAAACTACTGAATTCGGAGGGAGTTGTCAAAAGCAGCGATGGTGACTTCGAGAACGAAATGAATCAGGAATTGTGTCAAAAATATCGCGTGCGGAAGCGGATAGACACTGGCGCCCTGATTGGGAATTTCGCCTTTTCAAAAGAGGGCGGACCCAGCGTGCCCATGGCGTCGTTGGAGAATCCAAAACCTTCCTTCGGCACACCGAAGAAATTGGTATCAAGCTTTCCGTTTTTGTTTGCGTCGTGAATCATACTGGCGGCGTAGTCGCCGGCTGGCAGCTGTTCAAATACAACAACTGCCTGTCCTGCCGTTGCTTTCACTGATTTACCGGCGAGGGGTTTCTTCAAGAAAGAATCCTCACTCGCGTAGAGTGCAACAAGAATCATTCCCGTGGTGTCTTTCACGCCCGTAACTACGACCTCCACACGGTGCTGAGACCGGGCTCCCAAAGCGCCCAGAAACAACATCACCAACAGTATCCATCGCAGGATCATCGTTTTCGTAGGGTATAGACTGGTTAACGTAATCCCGACTGAATCCATGCGCATTTTGATATTGATTTTTCTAAATTACAACTCACCTTCATTTTTCATGCCATGGCTGTCATCCAACTCCTGATCAACCAAAAGACCTATTCGGTCGATGTTGACCCCTCCATGCCCCTGTTGTGGGTCATCCGCGACGTTGTCGGACTCACAGGAACAAAGTACGGCTGTGGTGTATCCCAATGTGGTGCCTGCACCGTTCACCTGAATGGGATCCCCGTTCGCTCATGTTCTATTCCGGTGGCTTCGGTGGCCAACAAAAATATAACAACCATCGAAGGGCTATCGGCCGACAGCACGCATGCCGTGCAAATGGCCTGGATTGCCGAGCAGGTGCCCCAATGCGGGTATTGCCAAAGCGGACAGATTATGTCTGCTTCGGCCCTGTTGAAACGAAACCCAAATCCCAGCGATAAAGATATTGATGCCGCCATGCAGGGAAACATCTGCCGCTGCGGTACCTATCCCAGGATTCGCAAAGCCATCAAGGCTGCGGCCCAGTTAGCACAATCGAAAGCCCCGGTTAAATAAAGCACTTATGAAAACCAGCGAACAAGGAATATCACGCAGGACCTTCATCAAGGCCGGCGGCCTCACGGGTGTAGCTCTGACACTCGGCTTTGCTCTCCCCACGAAGGGAGCGGAAAGTGAAATTCTGAATACGGCAGAAATCGGGACGATTGATCTCAACGCCTGGATCTCCATCGACACCAGTGGCAAGGTGACGCTCACCAACCATCGCGCCGAGATGGGCCAGGGTTCTTATCAATCCGTTCCGCAGATCATTGCTGAAGAACTGGAGGTAGACCTGAGCCAGGTGAATGTAGTCTTTGCGCCGGGCAACCCCGGAAAATACGGTAGTCAGATTACCGGTGGGAGTTCAACCATCCGCGGTTCGTATGAACAACTCCTCCGCCTCAGCGCCTCGGCCAGAGAAATGCTGATCGAGGCAGCCGCCAAAAAATGGAGCATGCCGAAGTCGCAGTGCTATGCGGAAGCCGGGTCGGTCATCCATCGTCCATCCGGTAAAAAGTTGGGGTACGGAGAATTGGTAATGGACGCCTCCAAACTGGAAGTACCCAAAACGGTTGCACTCAAAGACCCCAAAGATTACAAAGTGATACGCAAGCCCATGCCACGGATCGACAATCCCATGAAGGTTAATGGGCAGGCAGTCTTTGGTCTGGATAAAAAATTACCCGGCATGTTATATGCCGTCGTGGAACGCAATCCTCGCTTCAGGGGCAAAGTGAAATCGTTCAATGCCGAGGAAGTGTTAAAGCTTAGCGGAGTAAAACATGTGCTTAAAGTGCAGCGGGATGTGTTTGGAGATATGCTTGAAGGCGTCGCCGTCGTTGCTGATTCTACATGGTCGGCGATGAAAGGCCGTAAGGCATTGCGTGTGGAGTGGGACGACAGTGGATTCGACCACATGAATACCAAACAGTTGTACGACACGATGAAGGCCAATCTCAAAGCCGGGAAAGTTCTCTCGATACGCACACAGGGGAGCTTTGACAGTGTCTTTGAAAAAGCAGAGAAAAAGGTCGAGGCGCTCTACGAGACACCGTATGAGTCGCACAGCAATATGGAGCCTCTGAATTGCATCGCCGATGTCCGCGAAGACGGCTGCGACGTATGGGGTCCTATTCAGGCACCCGACTGGATTCAGGGTGCCGTTGCCGGATTCCTCAAGATGGCACCGGAAAAGGTCACGGTACATATGACGTTCCTGGGCGGCGGTCTCGGCCGTAAGGCATTCACCGACTATACGCACGAGGCTGTGGCCATTTCCAATGAGATCCGGAAACCTGTTCAAGTCGTCTGGACACGAGAGGATGATATGAACATGGGGCCCTTCCGTCCGGGTGTGATTTACCAATGCCGTGGTGCCGTTAGTAGCGGTGGCAGGATAGCTGCATTGGAAACTTATGCGTCCGGCCAGGACATGAATGCGCAAGGTCCCGGTGCCGACAAAACACGATATAATCCAGAGATGGTCGACGGACTGTTGAAACCCTATTTCGAAACGATACCTCATTACCGTTTTGGTAATGCCCCGCTCGACAGTCCCATCCCCGTGATGTGGTGGCGATCGGTATACGCATCGACCAACGCTTTTGCATTTGAAAGCTTCTTTGATGAAATGGCCGTCGCCGCAGGCAAAGATCCGCTTGAATTCCGGCTGCAGCATGTGGGCGAAAGCCGGTACGTGGCCCTGATCGATAAACTGCGCGAAGTCACCAACTGGAACAACCGCAAAAAGAATGAAGGCTATGGCGTATCCCTGGCCGAGTCGTTTGGCAGCATTGTCGGCGAAGTCGTAAAAGTTTCACGGAACGCAGATGGGAAGGTAAAAATCGACAAGGTTTGGGCGGTGATGGATTGCGGATGGTATGTCAATCCGGACATTATACGCGCGCAGGTGGAAGGCAGCATCATCATGGCTTTGGGCGCCGCCACCAAACACGCATCGACCTTTGCCGATGGTAAGTCCGTTGAACACAACTTCGACACCTATAAGATGTCGAGAATAACAGACACCCCGGAAATGGAGGTACACATTATGGATAACCATGAGAGGGCCGGTGGTGTGGGTGAGCCTGGCCTGCCGCCGTTTACAGCAGCACTGACCAATGCGATTTTCGACCTTACCGGGAAACGCATCCGGGTACTGCCGTTCGCCCTGGACGAAGTCTGAAAAAATGATTTGGCATTATTTCTGCATCCTCACGTACTTTGCAACCCTGGTGATGGTTAACTCCTCCATATGAAAATGAAATCCTTGTTGATTCTTGGTTTTGTATCCACGGGTTTGCTGACCCTGCTACCCTCATTTCAAAAGAAGCCTGCTTTTGATCTCAAGTCCAGCATCACGCGAGGAAGGGAAGTCTATGTTACCTATTGCCTTTCCTGCCACATGGATCAAGGAGAAGGCATTGAGGGTGTTTACCCGCCTCTGGCAAAATCAGACTACCTCATGGCCGACAAGAACAGAGCCATTCTCCAGGTGCTCTATGGTGTAACGGGCGAAATGACCGTGAACGGCAAAGTATACAATGGCCAGATGACCGGGGTTGATATCAAGGATGAGGAAGTAAGCGATGTGATCAACTACATCAGAAATTCCTTTGGCAACAAAGGAGGCGCCGTTACTCCTGCTCAGGTCGCCCCCCTGCGTAAAAAGTAAAACTTCGACGGGGCATCTGCCGTTGGCATTCAGTAACCCCCACGACCGTGGGGCATTGATGTTTTAACCCACTGCAGACTATGCCAAACTATTCATTGGTAATCAACAATCGCACGGTATCGGTAGAAGCCGATGCCGACACTCCCCTACTTTGGGTGTTACGCGATGAACTCGATCTCAAAGGAACGAAGTTCGGCTGCGGCAAAGCACAATGCGGAGCTTGCACCGTCCATCTGAATGGCACGGCTATCCGATCGTGCAGCTTGCCTGTGGCCGCTGCAGTGAAAGGAAAGATCACGACCATCGAAGGTCTTTCGGCCGACGGTACACATCCCTTGCAACAAGCCTGGATGGAAGCCGACGTGCCGCAATGCGGATATTGCCAGGCCGGGCAGATCATGTCGGCGGCAGCATTACTGGCCAAAAAGCCAAATCCCAGCGACGCCGATATCGACGCCGCCATGTCGGGGAACCTCTGTCGTTGTGGGACCTATACACGCATTCGCAAAGCCATTAAGGCTGCGGCTGGAAAGGGGGGCAAGTCATGAAAAACAGAACCACAGATACAACATTGCTAAAATCAGCAATGCCTCACACGGCAGCCGACAACCTCGGCATCGACCTGGGTGTTATGCCCACAACAGAAATTCATCGCAGGGATTTTCTTAAGATCAGTGGTCTGGCAACAGCAGGGTTGCTGATCGGTATTGGCGGCGCCACCGCCAAAGCACCGCAACCCGAAACCCCCGCTGCCGAAAAGGCCTTTGAGCCTAGCGCCTACCTGAGTATCCGAAGTGATGGCCGCATCATTCTCTTTTCGAAGAATCCTGAAATCGGCCAGGGCATCAAGACCGCGCTGCCGCAGATACTTGCAGAAGAGCTGGATGTTAACTGGGCGAAGATCGAAGTGCAGCAAGGCGGACTTGACAATCGCTTCGGTGCACAATTTGCCGGAGGGAGTACCGGGATCAAGTCCAACTTTACCGCCGTACGCAACGCCGGCGCAGCCGGACGCGAGATGCTCATCGAAGCTGCGGCCCGCCGGTGGCAAGTTTCGCTCGACCATTGCTATGCGCGCGAGGGTTTTGTCTACCGCAACGACACAAAAGATCGCATCGCTTACGCTGACCTTGCCGATGCTGCCTCCAAACTCAATGTTCGCGAAAACCCTGTACTGAAAAACAAGAAGGACTACAAGATCATCGGCAAGCCCGTACCCGGCGTAGACAATCTTGCCATCGTCACCGGCAAGGTTGAATTTGGCCTCGATGCAAAACCGAAAGGCATGCTCGTGGCCTCCGTTGAGCGTTGCCCTGTTTTCGGAGGAAAAATCAAAAGCCTGGACGACACGGCAGCACTGCGCGTTAACGGTGTTGTTCAGGTCATCCGGATCGAGCCAACAAAAAACCCAACACAGTTGGTGGCCGGTGTAGCTGTCATTGCCAGAAATACCTGGTCTGCCCTGAAAGGTCGCAAAGCATTGAAGATTGAATGGGACCTTCCCGCCGGAGAGGCAGAGAGTGATGATCAACTCAAGCGCCTATTTGAAAAGAATCTTTCAGCCGCTGGCGAAGTACTGCGCGATGATGGAAACGTAATCGATGCTTTTGCTTCCTGCAAGACCGTGCACGAGGCGACGTTTGAAGCGCCGTTCCTCGCCCATGCACCCATGGAGCCTCAGAATTATATCGCCGACGTTCAGGCAGATAAAGCCGATTTGTGGGGGCCCACACAAGTTCCCGGAAGTGTGCGGGCACGGGCAGCCGAGATCGCCGGCTTGCCGCCAAACAAAATCACTGTTCGCATGACCCGCGTCGGCGGTGGGTTTGGTCGACGACTCATGGCCGACTATGCCTGCGAAGCCATCTACCTTTCTAAAAATATCGGTAAGCCCGTTCAGGTTGTCTGGACCCGCGAAGATGATGTGCAGCATGACTATTACCGCCCTGCGGGAATGTTTACCATCAAAGGCGGCCTCGATGAAAATAACCGGCTCGTGGCCTGGCATATCAAATCGACCACAACCTCTCGATACGTTTTTGCCGGGTCTACATCGCCAGCTTATCAAACCGAAGTATTTCCGGATGGCTTTCCTGCGGGGTTTGTGAAGAACTTCCGTATGGAATACATCCCCACAACCAGTCTTGTACCGCGAGGGGCATGGCGTGCACCCGGACACAACATCACCGCCTGGATCGATCAGTGCTTCATCGACGAGATGGCGCACAAAGCCGGAAAAGATCCTGTCGATTTTCGGTTGGAATTGCTCGGTGACGATGACCGCCTGATGCCGTACAGTGACCACGGTGGCCCCGTGTATGCTACCAAGCGTCTCAAGCATGTTATCCGTTTGGCGGCCGAAAAAGCCAACTGGCATCAACCTGCTCCCAAAGGCATCTTCCGTGGTTTCGCTGCGCACTTCATGTTTGGTGCGTACATCGCAGAGGTGGTCAGCATTTCGATCCCCGATGGAAAGAACATCAAGGTGGAGCGCGTTGTCGCCGTAGCTGATTGCGGACTTGTGATCAATCCCAGCAATGCAATCAATCAGCTTGAAGGCGGTATCATCGATGGATTGAGCTCGGCGATGAACCAGGCCATTCATATTGCAGGCGGTCGTGTCAAAGAAGGCAACTTCGATGATTACCGCCTGCTCCGTATGAAAGATGCTCCTGCCATCGACGTCGTGCTGGTCGATAGTGACGAGGAACCGGAAGGAATGGGTGAAATGACGCTGCCTCCCCTGGCGGCGGCATTAAGTAATGCCATTTTCGCGGCAACGGGCAAAAGAATTCATAAATTGCCTATACAGCAAACAGACCAGCCGACTACCTAGCGGCCAATTTCATGAAAGAGTTCAGGGCCATCATCGAAGAGTACCGCAAGATTGACTTCGGTCAACGGAAGGCTGCATTAGCCACGGTGATCAAGGTGCATGGCTCTTCATACCGCAGTCCCGGAGCCCGCATGCTGATCACCGATGATGGGCGCTGGGTCGGCTCCATCAGTGGCGGGTGTCTTGAAGGCGATGCTTTGCGCAAGGCCCGGCAGGTAATGATGGAGAACCAGGCGATGACGGTCACTTATGACACCCGTGAAGAAAGCAATCAGAACCTGGGCATTGGGCTCGGTTGCAATGGCGTCATTGATGTACTGATTGAACCCGTTGTGCCCGGTGCTGCAACGAATCCTGTAGCGTTGTTTGAGCAGTTTATCAGCTACCAGCAACCGTTGGTACTGGCCACTGTCTACGCTCCAGCGAAATACGCTGCTGAAAAGTTTCTCATGACCTTCCGCGGTGAAATCACCTCCGGTTCAGACCGCCCAGCACCCTCGACGCTGACCGAAGACATGCACAGGCTTTTCTCTTCCAGAAAGTCAGAAACCAAAACGTATTCGGCTGCCGGCGAGGAGTTGGAAGTCTTCCTTGAGCTGATTCAGCCTGCAGTAACGCTGATCATTTTCGGCGGCGGTTTCGACGCGAGGCCTGTGAGTCAGCTGGCGAAGTCGCTGGGATGGGAGGTACAAGTCACCGACGAATGTGTCGCCCACATTGCTCCGCTCTTCTTTCCAAACGCCGACAAGCTTTCGCTGTGTCAACGGGAGTTCATCGATCGTGATTTTAACATTACGCCGTACACAGCCTGTGTGCTGATGTCGCACAACTATGAGTACGACCGCGATGTTCTGCAAAAGCTCCTCACGAAAGAAACCCCGTACATCGGCATCCTCGGCCCGCGCAAGCGGTTTGACAAAATGGTGGAGGAGTTTGGCAAGAAAGGCATCACGCTCACTGCCGGTCAATTGCAGAAGATCCACTCCCCCATCGGCCTTGACATCGGTGCCGAAGCACCCGACGAAATTGCCGTCTCCATCATAGCCGAGATACAAAGTGTTTTCGCAAACCGTTCCGGCGGATTCCTGAAATACCGCACCGGCCCCATTCACCAGCGGGCTTCGGGATCGGATCAGGTTTTTAAACAGGTTTATCTCCATGGAGAAGAGTCGAGTGAACTTAAAGCGGGGCGTTGAATTACCGCCGTTGAGGCGGGACTATTGAATTCCTGACAAATTCTGTCCTGAAAACCGGATTGCCTAAAGGCGGCCAATGATTGACCTTGCCTTTCAAATTTGGTTTCTATGGCATTAAGGAAATTCATGGTTGATCTATCAAGGAGTCTAAGAAGAAATCAAACTCCGGAAGAAGCCAAGCTATGGCGCCGCTTGAGAAACCGCAAACTCAAAAACCTCAAGTTTCTAAGGCAACATCCCATTGTGGTCGGCGGGTCTGAATTTAGACCAGAATTCTTCATTGCGGATTTCTATTGTGCTGAAAAAAGACTGGTCATCGAGTTGGACGGCGAGATTCATGACTTTCAAAGAGAGTACGATCAGGATCGCGACAGCATCATGCGTGAATTGGGATTGCGGGTGTTGCGGATTCGGAATAGTGAAGTAGAGGATTTGGGTTCAGTGTTGCGGAAAATTCTGGCTATCGTCGGCGAGTACTAACTCACCCCCGGCCCCTCTCTACAAAGTAGAGAGGGGGGAAATACAGCTCCACCAAAATCCAACGCTCACTCTCACACTGCCACCAATCCCCCCCTCTTTACGCAGTAGAGAGGGGTGTCCGAGCGCAGCAAGGACGGGGTGAGTTAGCAGCTGCGAAGAGGGAGTAGTCCTCGAAATCATTAACTTCCCCTCATGCACACCATCCTCCTCCTCGCCGCCGGCTCCTCCTCCCGCATGGGACAATCCAAGCAGTTGCTTCAAGTAGATGGCGAGCCGCTGCTAACCCGGTCGGCGAAAGCTGCCTGTGCTGCCGCACCTTTTGTGGCCGTCGTACTGGGTGCAGGGTATGAGGAACATGCACGAGCGCTCAAGGGGGTTTCGGTAATCATTGTTGAAAACAAGGAGTGGGAAAAAGGAATGGGAAGTTCCTTGAAGGCTGGATTGCATGAGCTGCTGCGAAAGGTGCCCGATGCGGAGACCGTGACAATCATGGTTTGTGATCAGCCGAACATTTCGTCAGATCATCTGGCTCGGTTGCTGGAGCAATCGGAAAAAACAGAGAAGTCCATTGTCGCCTCCGCCTACTCCGGTACTCTTGGCGTCCCTGCCTTGTTTAAGCGGGAGCGTTTCTCCGAACTTCAGGCGATCAGCGACGAGGCTGGTGCCGCCAAGCTTGTGCGAAAGCAGCCGGAAACGGTGGAGACTGTGGATTTCCCTGAAGGAACGATTGATCTTGACACGCCGCAAGATTATGAAGCATTCACATCGGGCCGGAATCATCCCCGGTCTTGAATATTCGTCGTATTTTAGCATTCCCAACGCACGCATTATGGTCCGCATCCTTTTGGTACTCCTCCTGTTTATCACTGTCCCTGCATCCGCACAATCTTCAAAGCGTTTGCAGCCAGGTAAAATGTATGAACCCGGCGAGGCGCTTTATGCTCCCCGACTAGGTTTCAAGACGGCTGTACCTGCCGGGTGGACCGGTGTGTTGCCGCGTGAGAGCGAAGTGTTTCTGTTGACTTCCCTCACCTCGCCAGCAGAGATCTTTGTAATGGGTAGAACGGAAGGCGATCTGTACAGTCTGAAAAAATCCTGGGATGAGGGGTTTGATTTGGATGATAATATCCGGCTGAAGGCCAAGGGCTCAATCATCAAGGACGGCACCCTGAGTTCAGAAGCCGTGGCCGTAGGATCGTATATCAACAAAAGTATGCGTGCCTACGCCGTGGCACGATGCGGTGAGCAAGGTCCTTGTGTCACCAGTCTGGCGGTTATGCCCGCACAGCAATTTGATGAGGTGAAGAAAGTGGTCGACGCCTTTATGGCTATGGCCACGTTTGAATCACCCTCGCTGGCTTCACCCAACGCCGATCTGGTATGGAAGGATTTTCTCGCCGGGCATATGGTTACCACGTATGCTTTCCTGGAGCAAGGATCCAAGGAGTCAACCATCCATCTGTGTGCGGACGGAAAATTCACTGCCAAGGTGACCAAGAAGGGAATCCTCAAGAATCAAAACCCAGCCTACAAAGGGAAGATGACCGGCCGATGGACGGCAGAAGGTGTTGGGGAACGCGCATTGCTGAAACTTGTCTTTGACAAGGGGCTTCCTGAATTGACCGTCGAGCTGACCATCAAGGAAGAAAAAGTCTTTGCGGGCGGGGAGCGCTATTTTGTTGCGGTCAGCGACGAGTGTAAATAGAAAGGGCCGGCAAAGTGCCAGCCCCCTCGGATGGTAATAGCAAGGATTAGTTCTTGCGCGTGTCTTCCAATTCGCCGATCATCGGAATTTCATCGGCAATCTTCAGACGAATGACGTTCTCCAGGTAGTTTTCCAGCTGAAGGAACTGCGCTGCACGCTTCGGTGATGTAGCCTTTGACATTTTACCATATGTGCTTTGCAACAATTTGGTAAAAGAAGCCTGATTGCTCAAGGAAGACTTAATGATCTCCGCTGCCTTGTCATCGGTCAGTTTGTCGTAATTGCTGGCGTACTCAACAATGATGCTAACACGCTTCTTGCCATATTCCTTGCGTGACGCCTCATACTCTTCGTACACTTTCCAGAAAGCAGGAGCTTCGGCTTCGGTGAGCTTCATGAATTGCTCCACGATGGCACGCTTCTCCATGCCATAAGCACTCTGAATAAGATTGATCTCGTCAACGGTCGGCTGTGCTTTCAGGATCATCGCCGCAAAAAGAAATACAGAAAGGAGAATTACTTTTTTCATGGTAAGGGTTGTTTATAATTATTCGTGATTATTTCCAGACAAAGCCAACATTGAAGGTCATGTAGTTTTGCTCTTTCGTATCCGATGTGGCAAACGCATTGTTGAAGCGGAACGCAAGGATCAGGTCCATTTCCGGATTGAGACTGACGAGTGCACCAACTTCTGGCTTCAGCGCAAAATGCCACGCGTCTTCCGTTACCCGATAGACACCCATGTCAACATACCGTGACAAGAACATGGTTCCTACGCCTACGCCGATGAAGGGATTAATATGCTCACCCGGGGCAAAATAGTAGCTGGGAGTAATGTAGATCGGCACCGCATTGGCGTACCGGTATTGAATGCCCGACAAGGACACGGTACCACTGGTATACGTGTCGAATGCACGACGCTCGTAGAAGTGATTCCAACCTGCATCAATGCCTATGCTGATGTTCGGCTGAGGGTACATCTTATACTCAAACGTTGCACCGCGAACTGACGTCGAAGTAATGAAATTATTCATCGAACCTCCGAAGCCCATCGAATACTGGATGGAGAAGGAACTCTGAGCAAAACTTTGTGTGATGAACACCCCGGTTATCAACACGATGAAGATGATTTTTTTCATGATCAGTTAGTTTTCCAGAGTCTTAGTTAGTTTTCAAAAACGGTGATTGGGCAAAGGCCTGGTTGATTCCCTTGTTGATCCGGTCTATATCATACGTACCGCTCATAAGGCCATTCATGGCAGCGGTCCATACCAACGGAAGGCTGCCGTCTGTGCTTTCCTGATTGGGATTGACCATGGACATCACCAATGTTCCCGTGGAATAGCTGATTACGGGTGTGTAGGGGTAGTACCAGCCACCACCACAATAGTAAGGATAGTACCAGCAGTAGTAGCCTCCATAATATCCGCCCGTAACGATCGTGGTGGTGGTCCAGGCAGCGGGAAGAAGCTGAACATCGGGTGAGGCATTAACATCAACCAATGTCCAACCCAACGCAGTCATGTTGGTTTTAATTTGAGCGAGAATCGGAATACCATAGATGTCCTTTATGTATTCCGGAGGTGCCGTTGGGTCGCCAGTGACCTTGACAATTTTGTCCGGCAGCGAGTAGGTACCCTTGCTGACAAAATCAAACGTATTATCATAATTTGACGCGACGAGGTCAAGGTCGTCGGTGTATTCCGGCCCCTCGAGGTAACAGCCCCACAACGCGAACTGCGAGGCAATCATCAAAACGGCAATTAGTTTCTTTCTCATGGTCGTTCGTATTTATACTCTTATTCTTACTCTTAGCGCAATTTGATTTCAAGTCCTCCCGTAAAGCCCAGCTGCGTAGCCGATGACGTTGTGGTTACGCCAGCCCCACCCGTACCAAAATAAGCACCAAGGCCTTGAACAGGAATCATCAGTTGGGTCTGAATCATGATGCCAAACTTCTCGTTGATGTGATAGACGGCACCAAGCTTCATCCCCACAGCAAACTTCCATGCTTCCGACGTTACCTTGGAATTGAAGATCGCTGCACCCAACATGACCCCGCCATAAGGCGATAACTTTGCGTTGAAATCAGGGCTGTGCTTAGAACCGAGCATCAGGTAGCTGACCGATCCGGTATAGTTGCCGGTCTGGCCTACGCCAATAGAATAATCTTTCACACCAAATGTAGTAGACTGGTAACTGTAGGTCAGGTCAACCGCCAGGTTGCTGGACTTCTCGTAGGATAGTGAAGCGCCGTAATGGGCACCATCGCCAATGACGATGTCACCATAGTACCCATAAACTTTATCCTGAATAGTATATCCACCAAAGGGCGTCAGCTTCAGTCCCTGAGCGTTGGCGGATGCGACTGATAACATCAACATAACAATGCCTGTAAACAGTCTTGACTTTTGAATATTCATGTGCATGAGGTTTGTCGTGGCCGCAAAAGTATCTTAATAGCGCGGATTCCCAAAGGAAAATCCGTCATTCCGGTGAACGGTGGCGTCCATACGGAAGTTTCACAAATAGCCATAGAATGCCCACCAAAATGTTGATTTACATCATGTTTTATTCCTGGCTCGCTTCGAACCATTCTCCTTTTTCCGATATTGTAGCATACGCTTAACCCATGGTCGACAACAACACCTTACCTCCGGAAAAACCATATCTCCAACAGGCCATCGAAATCGCCATACGGCTCGGGCTTCTCATCGCCCTATTCAGTTGGTGCCTGATGATCTTGTCGCCCTTTCTATCGTTCCTGATCTGGGGAGTCATCATTGCCATCACCACATACCCCTTATTTGAACGTCTCCAGAAAAGACTCCGCGGTCGCAAAAACCTGGCGGCCACATTGCTGGTCGTGGTGATGCTCGCCATCATTGTTGTACCCACGTATTTTCTCGCAGACTCCCTCATCGACGGCATCCGTCATCTCAAGAATGCCTATGATCAGAATGGGCATTTGATTCCCCCGCCGGATGCCCGTGTTGAATCGTGGCCTGCGTTTACAAAACCTGTGGTTGACATCTGGCGGTCAGCCTCCAATAGTCTGCAGGCATTTGTCATCGAGTATAAGGATCAATTAGCCGATGGTGTCCGCTGGATGGCTGGCAAACTCGCGGGCATAGGGTTTGGCATTATCGAGTTTATCGTATCCATCATCATCGCCGGCGTCATGCTCGCTTATGCGCAGTCTGGAGGCAAAGCGGCTGAGCAAGTATTTATTCGTCTGGCAGGACGACGAGGACAGGACTTTGTCAAACTCACAGAGACCACCATTCGTCAGGTCGTCAAAGGAATACTGGGCGTTGCTCTGATTCAGACCATCCTCGCCAGCATCGGCTTCTTTGTCGCCGGTGTCCCTGCCGCAGGACTTTGGACCATCATCTCACTCATCCTGGCGATCGTGCAAATTGGTGTTGGCCCTGTGGTGATCCCACTCATCATCTATGTGTGGTCATCCTCCGACACATTGACCGCAAGTTTGTTTACCGGCTGGTCCATCATGGTGCTCGTCATTGACAATGTGCTCAAGCCTCTCCTGCTGGGCAAGGGTGCTCCGGTGCCCATGCTCGTTATTTTCCTCGGATCCATCGGCGGGTTTATAGCCATAGGATTTCTTGGATTGTTTTTGGGAGCGGTCATCCTTTCACTCACCTACAAACTGGCTGTCGAGTGGATCACTCCGGAAGCTGAGCCCGAGAACTCTACGCAATAGAATTACTTAGAACACTTCGGCAGCACCGAAGTAGATCCCCATGGCCTTATCACCGAATCCCACATCGATGGCGATGTTGGTACGGGAGAGTTTGTCAGCGGCAATTCTCAATCCAAAGCCATAGCCCCCTTTGACATAATCGAAGGGATAAACACGGGCCGCCGGCTCGCGATTGGAGGTTGTGATACCATTGACGAAAACGACGCCACCCAGCACCCCCGAGCAGGGTGAAATGGGGAATCGATATTCAAGCTCTCCGTACACAAGGTCTTCACCGCGGAATCGGCCTTGCACATAGGCACGGGCTGACCGGTTTCGCATGTCGTAGTTCGCTCCCGGCAACGCCAGGTAGGGTAATGCTCCTCCGGTAACAAAGTTGCCAAATGCCCAGCCGGCCAAAAGATGTCGTGGTCTTGTTTTCGACAAACTCTTGTAGGCCCGCGCTTCCATCCATATCGTTTCGCTGTACTGGTCACCGCCAAGGGCTTTGTTATTGAACCTATGTTGAATATGAAAATAATAGCCCTTGTAGGGATTGATCTGGTTGTCGCGGCTATCGTAAACGGCATTCACACTGAGGCCACTGAGGATATACTGACTGGGGTCAAACCGGTTTCTGGTCGAGTACTGGTAATGATCCGTGAGTTTATTGTTGGCAACATCCAGGTTCTTGTCGATAATGTTTCGGTAAACATCCAGATGCAGTCCTACGCCTGCATAAAAGTTTTTTGCAATAGAACGGTAGGCTGTTTCATGCAACCGGATCCACTGAAACTCCATGGGCTGCTCACCGGGATTCGCCTCCGTGTCCACACCACCCACGTTAACGCCGTAGTCCAGCGATGCACTGTCGGGAGCATTGGTACCCAAGCCATAAGTCGACTGCGAATAAAAGTAGTACCGCCAGTCACCCACCCAGATCCACTTGTCTTGCTTGCCCATAATGGTCGACTTTGCGGTCAACAACACCTGCCGTTTTGCCGTGAGCGTGAGGTTGATGGAGGCCTGGGAGATTCGTGTATTTTCGGGAAGGTCATTGAACCACGCACCCTGGCCCGCCACGCCCAATTGAAATCCCGTCGCCGGTGATGATGCAATGACGGGAATCAGAATAATCGAAGGCTTCTTGATGATAATAACTTTCGGCTCAATGATCTTGCTTTTCTTGCGGAAGACATCGGTAATATCCTTGTCGACACAATCGGTCTCTTGTGCGAAGGTTGCAGGGATAAAGCCACTGAAAATAAGGATCAGAAAAAGCCAATAGCGATGCATGACAAAACGAACATTAGCGCATTTGACGCGAAGCTAAGTGAATATTGTTTCTGCCAAAATCGATGGGCCCGTATACCCACATCCCGGTTGACCCCAAAACACTGATTTTTTCACTCCCTGGCAAATATCAAAAGCATGGTGGTACAGGCAGAATCTTCTATATTTGAGAACTTAAAGACATTACCTATGAAAATGATAAGCAAACTTGCACTCGCCTTCTTGTTGATTGCTCCTCTGGCAGGCTTCGCCCAAAAGGGAGGACAACCCAAGGCAAAAGATGACAAGGGAACCCCTCAAAGCAAAGGTTCCCAGAATTCTTCAGCCGATTGTTATAAAGAGTGGTACACCATCTTTACAGAACGTGGTGCCGAGCCTGTAACGGATGGCATACATAACATCGTTGTGAGCATTCGCAATACTTCTGATGGAACCAGCAAGTGCTACATGGGCAAAGTAGAAGTCAGTGGTGGTAAAATCAAGCCTCCGATTATGGTGCAGAAAGAGGATGGCACCTTCGACACATTCGGTGCCCTGACCGGCAAACGCCTCGACCCCATGTTTGTAAAGTCGATGACGGAAGATGAATTGTTTGCCATCCATGATGGTATGAGCGTGAATATGAAGTCTGCAGACATGGAGTATGGCCGGATCTTCTTCTATACGTTTGTCAGCGAAAAACCCAAGAAGCTGAAGGAAGCGCCTTCACCGAAAGCACTGATCAAGAACTAGACAAGATCATAACCACATTGGGGGACCAGGTCAACAGCCTGGTCCTTTTTTTATGCGATTTTGAGCTCGTTCTATGTATCCCCTTCGCGAGAAGTTTATAAATTGAGTCTCATTCTGAAATAAATTCCCTGTTATGTATCGTACCCTCATCTTCCTGACCTTGCTGCTCGTGGCTTCCTGTAAGAAGGAGCAGGCGGCCCAACAACAAGCTCCTGAAGTCCCCGTAGCTTCCGTCATCCAGCAGGATGTGGAGGTTACCGAAGAATTTGTGGGACAAACCTATGGCGGCTCGGATATTGAAATTCGCGCACGCGTTCAGGGGTGGGTACAACAAATTCACTTCACGGAAGGGACCGAAGTAAAGAAGGGCCAGTTGCTCTACACCATCGATCCGCTTCCCTACCAAACGAAGGCTGATGTAGCGCGCGGCCAGGTGGCCGAGGCCGAGGCGGCTCTGGTAAAAGCCAAAAGTGATCTCGATCGCATCAAGCCCCTGGCAGAAATGAATGCCGTAAGTCAGCGCGATCTCGTTGCTGCGCAAGGCCAATACGACGCCGCAGTCGGGCGCAAAACCGCAGCCGTCTCCTCTTATGAAAATGCCAAAATTGAACTGGGCTATACCCGCATGACGGCGCCCATCGACGGCACCATCGGCATCAGCAAGGCTGACGTGGGTGACTATGTTGGCGGACTCAATTTGCTTGTTCTGAATACCGTTTCCAGCATCAACACCATGCGGGTTCGCTTCGCCATTTCGGAACGGGAATACCTGACGTTCCGCAAACGTCTTATGGCTGGCGAAAAAATCAAAACAGAAGCGACATTGATCCTGTCGGACGGCAGCATCCATCCGGAGAAAGGACAGCTGGTGGTTGCCAACCGGGAAATCGATCCGGCGACAGGTACACTTACCCTCGAGGCTACGTTTCCGAACTCCAGCAAGATTCTTCGTCCAGGCCAATTTGCGCGTGTACGGATGACCGTGGAAACATTAGCGGGAGCATTGTTGGTCCCTCAACGTGCGGTTACTGAAATCCAGGGCACCTATCAGGTCTATGTAGTCGATAAAGACAACAAGCTGCAGATAAAATCTGTCGAGGCCGGAAGCCGGTTCGGTGACAACTGGATCATCAGCAAGGGTCTTGAACCGACCGACAAGGTGGCCCTCGTGGGCAATGCAACTCTTCGGGTCAATACCGTGATCACACCGGTTGCCGTGAAGGCGGAAAATACCAAACCCTAACCGCGCATCACCATGTCAGAATTCTTTATCCGAAGGCCCATCGTGGCCATGGTGATCTCGATCCTCATTGTCATCGTGGGGCTCATCGCCATGCAATCACTGCCGATTGCTCAGTATCCCGATATCACACCTCCGGAAGTTCAGGTGACTACCACCTTCCAGGGTGCCAATGCACTAAACGTCGAGCAGGCCGTGGCAACGCCCATCGAACAGAAAGTGAATGGTGTAGAGAACATGATCTACATGAAGTCGACGAACGCCAGCGATGGATCGCTGACGCTGCGCGTTGCCTTCGATGTAGGCACCAATCTTGACAATGCCAACATGCTCACGCTGAACCGTGTGAACCAGGCAGAAGCCATTCTCCCCACGGAAGTGAAAAACATGGGGGTGGTCACCAAAAAAGCCCTGGCCTTTCCACTCCTGCTGATTGGTCTGCAGTCACCCAATGAGACCTTCGACAACTATTTCCTTTCAAACTACGGAAACATCAACATCGTCGATGCGTTGTCACGGATTTCCGGTGTAGGCGATGTAAAACTCTTTGGGGGTAGTGACTACTCCATGAGGATTTGGGTGCAACCCGACCGCCTGGCAAAGCTCGGACTGAGCATGACCGATCTGATCAAAGCTGTCCGTGCACAAAACACCATTGCTCCGGCCGGAAAATTTGGTGGAAATCCCGCTCCGGATGGAACCCAGTTTACCTACACGGTCATGCTCAAAGACCGTTTGGTTACGGAAAAAGAGTTTGGCGAAATCATCGTACGCACCGACGAATCCGGATCGCAGGTCCGATTGAAAGATGTTGCGCGACTTCAGCTTGGAACTGAAAACTACAACAGCGCAGGACGCATCAACAGTAAACAGGGCTCAGCCATTGCCATCTACCAGGTGCCCGGTTCCAACGCACTCGATGTTGCGGAAAAGGTGAAGGAGACCATGGAAGAACTATCGGGGCGGTTTCCGGAAGATCTAACCTACGCCATCACACTGGACACAACACTGGCAGTCGAAGCGGGTATTGAAGAAATCATGCACACACTCTTTGAAGCCATCGTGCTGGTTATTCTGGTGGTATTCATTTTCCTCCAGGATTGGCGTGCAACACTGATCCCCTTGCTGACCGTCCCTGTGTCGCTGATCGGAACATTCATGGTGTTTCCGCTTCTTGGCTTTTCCATCAATGTGCTCTCGCTGCTTGGCCTGGTCCTCGCCATCGGTATCGTGGTTGATGACGCGATCGTGGTGGTTGAAGCCGTTATGCACCACATTGAAAAAGGCAAGTCGCCCAAAGAAGCCACCGTGCTTGCCATGAAAGATGTGGCCGGACCCGTCGTCGCCATTGCACTCATTCTCTGCGCCGTGTTTGTTCCTGTGGCCGGCATGGGCGGAATCACGGGTAGCCTGTACCAGCAGTTCGCCATCACGATCGCGATCTCGGTGGCATTCTCCGCTTTCAGCGCACTGACCCTGAGCCCGGCACTGAGCGCTATGCTCTTGAAGCCCCATAAAAAGAGTACGGGCTGGCTGGGAAAATTCTTTGATGGCTTCAACCGGGTGTTCGACAAATTCACCAACGGATACGTGGGCGTGGCACAAATCTTTGTCAAGAAAACCATTCGCACCGCTATCCTGTTGATCATCCTCGTAGGTGTCATTGTCGTTCTAGGCAAACGCATCCCCGGTGGTTTTGTTCCCGAGGAAGATCAGGGCTATTTCCTGGTCAACGTTGTCCTTCCCGATGCCTCCTCCCTGGAGCGCACCTCGGCAATCTGCTCCGCCGTGGAAAACATCCTTTCCAAGGAAGAGTCTATCGCAACGGTGACTACGGTGACCGGCTTCAGCCTGCTGACCAACTCCTATTCACCCAACTTCGGATTCTTCTTTGTATCCATGAAACCCTGGGGTGAGCGCCCCGATTTAAAGGTGGCGGATCTGCTGAAAAAGCTGAACCGTCATTTTGCGATGGGTATTCCGGGAGCTACCGTGATGGCCTTCGGCCCTCCACCCATTCAAGGTCTTGGCTCATCAGCCGGATTCACGATGATGCTCCAGGATCGCGGCGGAAACAATCCACAATACCTGTCGGACAACACACTCAAGTTTATTCAGGCAGCCAGTCAGCGCCCTGAAATCGGAAGAATCTACACAACCTATCGAACCAATGTTCCTCAAGTCTATCTTGATCTGGATCGTGACAAAGTACTCAAGCTGGGATTGTCGCTCGATGATGTCAACCAAACCATTGGCGCGGCACTTGGCGCGGCGTATGTCAACGACTTCAATCGCTTTGGCCGACAATACAAAGTCTTTCTTCAGGCGGAAGGAGACTACCGGGTAGACCCAAAAGACCTCAACAAGATCTTCGTCCGCACACCGTCGGGAGAAATGGTGCCTCTGTCTACGTTGATTTCGGTGACACGCACTTCGGGCCCGGAATTTACCAACCGCTTCAACCTGTACCGGTCTGCCGAACTAGGCGGAGCACCCGCGCCAGGATACAGCTCCGACCAGGCTTTGAATGCGTTGGAAGAAGTTGCGGCACAGGTGCTCCCCAAGGATATGGGCTATGCATGGGCCAACATGTCGTATCAGGAAAAGAAAGCCGCCGGATCCGGCAGTGTTGTGTTCCTCATGGCCATGGTGTTTGTGTTTCTGATCCTCGCCGCTCAGTATGAAAGCTGGTCACTGCCATTCTCGGTTCTCCTCGGAACACCGTTTGCCGTCTTCGGGGCATTTCTCGGATTGTGGTTAACCGGATTCTTCCTGGTCGGCTACGAAAACAATGTGTTTGCGCAAATCGGACTGGTGATGCTCATCGGACTGGCCGCGAAAAACGCCATTCTTATTGTTGAGTTTGCCAAGCTCGGCGTCGAAAATGGAAAATCAGCCGTGGATGCTGCTCTCGAAGCTGCACGCCTCCGCCTGCGACCCATCCTGATGACCGCGTTCGCCTTCATCCTGGGTGTAGTGCCACTGGTTCGCGCGGCTGGCGCCGGAGCCGAAGGACGAAAAGTCATGGGCATGACCGTATTCAGCGGGATGCTGATTGCCACCATCCTGGGTGTCATCCTTGTTCCTTCGTTGTTCGTCATGATTGAAAAGTTTGCTAAAAAGAAAGCCGTGGAGGGGCCCAAAGCATGAAACACAAAGCCCTGATATTCCTTACCGCGCTCTTCCTTTCGGGATGCCTCGTGGGACCCAAAGTAGAGAAGACGGATAAAGTAAAAACCGAATCCTATCGTACCCCGTCCGTTGCCGGAAGCGGTGATTCCACCAGCGTCCTCAAGTGGGCCGAGGTCTATCAGGACACGGTACTGCAAGCGCTCATCACCACAGCGCTTAAACAGAACTACGATATGCTGAGCGCAATGGCAAAGATCGATGAGTCACGTGCCGCTGCGGGCGTTGCCAAAGCCGATATATTTCCCAGCCTGGGCTACAGCGCAGGTGCCAGCGCACTGAACCTCAATAATAGCCAGGCCAATGATTTGGGTATATCGCAGCGTGATCTTTATTATGGCGTTGGTCTTCTCTCCTGGGAACTGGACATCTGGGGAAAAGCCCGTCACGGAAACCGGTCAGCCAAAGCTGAACTGCTGGCCTCGATCGAATCTCAACGGGCCGTAACGTCCAGCCTGGTTTCGCAAGTGGCCTCGTTGTATTTCCAACTGCGTGGGCTCGATGATCGTCTTGCCATCGCCAAAGCCACACTGAGTATCCGCAAGGAAGCCACCCGACTCATCACCCTCCGCTTCAAAGGCGGTGAGGTGCCGGAGCTGGACAAGTTTCAGGCAGAAAGCCAGCAGGCCATTACCGAAGCGCTCATCCCGAGCCTTGAGCGCGATGTGCGCCAGACTGAAAATGCGTTGAGTATTCTTCTGGGTAACCTTCCCGGCGATATTCATCGCGGTGTTGAACTGCGCCAACAAAAGATCGTCGAAATCCCTGCAGGTCTTCCTTCCGATCTGTTGGCCCGGCGCCCCGACGTGCACAAAGCTGAGCAACAGTGGATCGCACAAAATGAACGCATCGGTGTATACCAGGCTGCACGGTTCCCATCCATCAGCCTCACCGGCGCGCTGGGTATTGCCAGCAACGACTTGGCAACGATTAACAACGGCTCTGGCATCAGTCACATCGCCGGATCCATTGCGGGACCCATCTTCGCTTTTAACAAGAACAAGCGCCGCGTGGAAGTCGAAAAGGCGAAGACCGAGCAATCACGCCTTCAGTATGAAAAGGTCGCACTCAATGCCTTCGGCGAAGTAGAAGATGCCCTCATCGCCGTCAATACCTATGCGCGCGAGTATGAGGCGCGTGTTCGGCAAGTAGAGGCTGTGCGTGGCGCAACCTTACTTTCGCGCCAGCGGTACGACAGCGGCTACACCAGCTTCCTGGAAGTATTGGACAATGAGCGGACCCTTCTTGATGCCGAACTCCAGGCATCGACCACATTGCAGCGCCAACTGCAGGCTACCGTCATGCTGTACAAGGCGCTGGGTGGTGGATGGCAAACCAATTAACGTAATCTGAGACAACTCATGGAAAGCACCCGCAACACATACTGCGGGTGCTTATCTTTGCGCTCATGGTGTGGTCTCGTGTGTTGCCGGTACTCCTGCTTTTTGCTGTTGCGCTGCTGGCCATACCCGGAACCACGCGAGGTCAGCAGAAACACCACAGTGATTCCCTCAGCCTGAAACAACTGGAGAAAACGGACCTGATCGATTTTGGGTCACAACTCATTCGTACCACGCGGAAAGCTGACCCCAAAGACGAGGGGACCGTTCACTTCTCGGTCATCCCCATCGCACCCTCCTCTTCAGGAAAAGGTGAGATATCGATTTCCGCCATCAATGCATCCTTCTATATGGACAAGGGAACGAACCTGAGCTCCATCTATTTCTACCCGTATACCAACTTCAGCACCAGTTACGGAATCCTACTATCGCCCTACATCTGGTTTCCCAAGAATGAGTGGAACGGCACGGGAGATTTTCGCTACGTTTACAACGGCCTGCGCGACAATGGACTTGGCGGGGGCATCCCTCCTGCCGATTATACCATTATCGACCACTCGTTGATCCGCACCTATTTCACTGCCCACACCCGCGTGGCCAACAACTGGTATCTTGGCGCTGGTTACAACCTCGACTATTACTATGATGTGACCGAGCGAGATCCCTCGCCGGAGAGTCCCAGCAATTTTCAGCAGTACGGCATTGGCACCGGCTCGACCACCGTCTCGTCCGGCATCACCTTCAACATCCTTCGCGACAGCCGTAAGAATTCTGTCAACCCGACCAATGGTTACTACTCCGCCCTTGTCATCCGTGTCAATCGCAAGCCGATGGGAAGTACACACGAATGGAGCTCTGTATTTTTGGATTTGCGGCGCTACAAATCTTTTTCGAAAAAGCGACACAAGATCCTTGCCGGCCGGGCCTTCTACTGGGGCACGTTTGGGGATGTTCCGTATTTCAATTTGCCAGCCACGTTCGAAGATCCAAGCAGCCGGGCGGGCCGGGGTTATCTCACCGATCGTTTCCGTGGGGCACATTGGTTGTACACCGAGGCAGAGTACCGCTTCGACATCACTTCACATGGCTTTTTGGGTGGTGTGGTATTCGCCAATCTCCAGACCTACACGAATACCAAGGGGCATTTCGATCATATCCTCCCTGCCGGGGGATTTGGATTCCGCTTCAAGTTCAACCGGCACTCCGATACCAACGTCACCCTCGACTTTGCCTATGGCAAGGAGGGCTGGAACTGGTACATCAACCTGGGAGAGTTCTTTTGAGCCTGACAAATGACAGTTTTGTGATTCATGAAAAAGTATAACTTTGACAAATTCTAAAACCTAAACCATGAAAAATATTCTAATCGCTGCGACTATTTGCCTTCTTGCGGCCTGCAGCAGCATCAAAGTCACGTATGACTATGACAAGTCCGCTGATTTTGCCAAGTTCAAAACATTCGATTTTACGGATGACGCCAAGAATTTCCCTATTCAGGAACTGGATCGTCAGCGTGTTCACGCCGCCATCGAAAAGGAAATGATCGCGAAAGGTTTTACCAAATCCTCTTCACCGGATGTCCTGATCGATCTGCAAGTAAAATTGGAGCAGAAACAAACGGCGACTGCCACGAATACAGGAGGCTACGGTGCGTATCGGTATGGATGGGGCGGCGGATATGGTGGCACGACGCACATCAACGTAGAGAATTATGTTGACGGAACGCTGTTCGTCAACATGATTGACAAGTCAACCGAAAAGCTCGTATGGCAGGGACGCGGCACCAAGACGCTGGCCGAAGATCCCTCACCGGAGAAGAAGGAGCAAAATATCAACTACGCCGTCAAGCAGATATTCATGAACTACCCGCCAAAGGCCAAGTAATACGAACGCCTGATAAAACAACAAAGCCTCCCATCCGGAGGCTTTGTTGTTTTAACTCATCAAGGCAATCAAGAAAATCAAGCGAATCAAGGTCAGAATTCATTCACCCCACTCACCGTTGTGTACTTGAAGCTCGGCTTCTGGTTGGGGTACACATACTTGAAAGCGCTGTGCGCCATGAGCGCGGCTTCATGGAAGCCACAAAGGATCAACTTCAGTTTCCCGGGATAGGTATTGATATCGCCGATGGCATAGATGCCGGGGATGCTGGTGGAATAGTCCAGCGTACTGACCTGGATGTTGTTCTTGTCGAGCGCGAGGCCCCACTCGCTGATCGGGCCGAGCTTCGGGCTGAGGCCGTACAAGGGAATGAGATAATCTGTCGCAATCGTCACGTGCTGCTGCTCTTTGTCCAACAGCGTAACCGACTCCAGCTTATCGGATCCTGAAACAGACTGGAGGTCCGCATTCATGAACAAATCAATCTTCCCTTCTTTGGCGAGGTTGAATACCTTCTCACCGGAGTCCGGTGCGCCGCGGAATGTTTCATTGCGGTGGATCAAGGTCAGGTGACCGGCAACGGAAGAAAGGAAGATCGTCCAGTCGAGCGCCGAGTCGCCTCCACCGGCCAGTACGAGGCGCTTGCCGCGGAAGGCTTCGGGATCTTTGATCATGTACAGGATGCCCTTGTCTTTGCCTTCGAACTTCGCCAGGCTCTCGATGGCCGGCTTGCGCGGCTCAAAGCTGCCCAATCCTGCCGCGATGACAATGGCCTTGCATCGAATGACGGTGTCATCCGATGTCGTCACGATGAAACTGCCATCGTCTTTCTTCTCCACCATCTTCACCCGTTCGCCCAGTGTAAACGTGGGATGAAACGGCGCGATCTGCTTCGATAGGTTATCGACCAGTTGCTGGGCATTCACTTCCGGATAGCCGGGGATATCATAGATGGGTTTCTTGGGATAGATTTCGGTCAGCTGACCGCCTACTTGCGGGAGTACGTCCACCAGGTGGCAGCGCATTTTCAGAAGCCCGGCTTCAAATACGGCAAACAGGCCAACGGGTCCTGCGCCGATTATGCAAATGTCTGTTGTGATCATTTTCGTTTCCTAACGTATAAAAAGAGCCCGCCTAACTCCAAAATGAAGCTTTGGCGGGCGAAGTCGGGATGACTGGATTCGAACCAGCGACCTCTACGTCCCGAACGTAGCGCACTAGCCGGGCTGTGCTACATCCCGATATGGGACGGCAAAAATAAGCATTCGAATCAATTTCCAATTGATCCTATAGGCCAATATCCTGAATGGGCTTGTAGCCTGCCTGTATGAAATCAAAACTTCATTCCAATACCCACCGAGGCCGAGTTGATCGAGCCTGCATCATCATAGATATTGGATAACCGCAGCCATTCGTAGTCGGCACTCAGGAACATCTTCTCATTCAGATAGTAAGTGCCTCCGGCGCCAAACCCGAAAGACATTCCCCACTGGTTGTCGCTGGTGCCCACCACGGTGCCGGTGTAGCTAATCGTGGTAATGGCTGAACCAATGATCCCCCGCAGATAGCCCTTGAACGACTCACTGCCAAAACTAAACTTGGGAACAAGACTGATGGGAACGGCCTGCACTTTATAGGAAGAGGATGTCAGCAGATAGGTAGACGACCCGGATAAACTGATGTACCCGACGGCTCCGCCGATGGACCAGCTGCTGGCATTGGGCGTGAACTCGTACAGCGCGTTGATTCTCCATCCTGTGGGTTGGGATGAGGAGACACTACCAGTGCCAAAGGAATAACCGCCTAACAACGAAAGAGCGTTCTCTTGCGCTTGAACGGATACCGACAACAGGGAAAGACTGAGAATGGTAAGCAGCTTTTTCATGGGATCAGGGGTTAGTCAGACCGATGAACCAAATGTATTAAATCACGAGTACATTTTCATGCCAGCTGCTCCCGCGTGCTGTTGTGTGGCCGTTACGAAAGAGCCTTCAACAACAAATACCCCAAAAGGATCAACACAATGCCCGCATGGACCACCAGCCAGGCTCTTTGATACACCGGTCTTTGGCTCCATGTGATGCGCTGATCAAATGGATCAAAAATCAATGCTATCCCCATGTTGGACATTCCGTCGAATAAATCCTGGCGGATGAATAAATGATAAAGACTCAACACAACAAATGCGCCGTACATGAACCTGTTGAAAAGCATGGACTTGTCCACGACCTGCTTCGTCTCCTTATGTGTTGTCATATCCTTGATTTTTCATTGAAGAGTTTTCGGGGGCCTATCACCGCTGACAAAAACATAGAGACAGCCGCGCAAAAGAGGCCCACGATAAACCCGATCTCCATCCCCGAAAGGTCGCGGTGCCATGTCCAGACCAGCGAGGCGACGGAGCCGAGGGCACCCATCAGGCTGAATGCCAACATGCCCCTCTTTCCCATCTCATACTTAAAGATTGTGCTCATGCCAAAGTTTTCGAGTTAGTCGGTGCGGGGGCCCTAGAATTACACTTTCCTATATATTTAATGCGGCGAACGAAACAGGCTAAGTCGTGTAATTGTCAGGGGCCTTGTGCTACTGATGGTAGGCCTTGGGTTACACGGAAAGGAGGTTTCTGGCCAGCATGCCAACTTTTCGGTCCATTATGGGTTAATAGATAAAGTATGGACTGAATCATGGCTTCGGAGAAGGAATTCACTTCATTGATTGATCAGAACAGAGGCATCATCTACAAAGTGATTCGCTTGTACGTACGCCATGAGGAAGATGAGCGGGATCTCTTTCAGGAGATTCTTTACCAGGCCTGGCGGTCCTTTCCCAACTTCAAAGGAAACTCAAAATTCTCAACATGGCTCTACCGGGTGGCCCTGAACACGGTGCTTACATTTAAGCGGAGACCACAACTGGTCGTCCCTCATGAAGACCTGACCGTACTTGGTGCGAGCACGGGGGAAAAGCATGCCCATGAAGAGACGGAAGCCCTGTACATAGCCATCCGCGAACTGAACGAGATCGACCGCATGATCATCTCTCTGCACCTGGACGGCTATGACAACGAAGAGGTCGCCGACATCGCCGGCCTCACGAAAAATAACGTTGCAGTAAAACTGCATCGCATCAAGGAAGCATTAATGGACCGACTGAAGAACTACGAATGATGGACTTGCGAGAGGTTTGGAAACGTGTGGAAGCAGAGAAACTCAGCCAGCCGGTGGCCGGGGCGGTAGAGGTGCGCAAAACGAGCAAGCACCCGGTAGCCAAATTGAAGCGCGCCTATCTGATCAGCACGGCCTTCGCACTGGTGTTCCTGATCGGCTTCATCGTGCTCTTCTTCAAATATGACGAGCCGCTGGTCAAGGGAAGTCTGGTGCTGGTGATTGTCGGATACATTTTCTTCTTCGTGGTCAACTTCTCCATGTACCGGAAGATCAAGGTTGCGCTGCCGGTAGACCAAAGCCTGCGAAAAGCGCTGTCGCACACCCATGACTTTATCACTGACAATATCCGGTTCCAGGAGCGGGTAGGACTCTATCTCTACCCCATCGCTGCCGCGTCAGGATTTCTCATGGGCGGAGCATCGGGCGGCGACCTGGATGGCATGCTTCAGAAAAAGGTCGTGCTGATCATCCTTCTTGTAACCGTCGCCATACTCACACCGATTGGCTTCTATCTGGCGCGGTGGATGTATAAGGTGTCGTATGGCAAGTGCCTGATCGAAATCAAGGGACTTATCAACGAACTGGACAATCCCCGGTAGCTGCCCCCGGTCTAGACGGCCCAGAGGCACCGCCCAAAGAGATCCCTTCTTTGGCGCGAAAACCCTTAATTTCACTTTGTAACCTTCCACCCTGCTTCCGGTAATAGGAGCAGTTGGATTTCATTGGATGAACCCGAACGGATGACGGACGAACAGCTTATGGAAGCAGTGAAGCATGGCGATCTGCAGCAGGCCTCCCTGTTGTTCGACCGCTACAATAAGCGGCTGTTCAACTACCTCGTGCGGATGACCCTGGACCGCGACCTGGCCGAAGACCTCACACAAAATGTCTTCGTCCGGATGATCCGGTACAGGACTTCCTACCGGGAAGGGCTCAAGTTCCAGTCATGGATTTACCAGATAGCCCGCAACGTGTTTTCGGATCACTACCAGGCCAACAAGAACCGGAAGAGCACCTTTATGGACATCGAAAAACTTGGCGACCAGATACCCGACAGCTCCGACGCCCGCAAAGCCGAGGAACAGGAGCACTTGCTCCAGCGCTCGATGGCCCTGCTGAATGAGGAGCAACGCGAACTCCTCGTACTCACCCGGTTCCAACATCTGAAGTACGAACAGGTGGCCGAGATGATGGACACGACGGTGGCCAACATCAAAGTGAAAGTACACCGTGCGATAGGAAAACTGAGAGAACACTATTTCGAACTGGAAAAGATCTAATCCCGCCAGGGAAAAACAGAAAGCATATGGAACGAGAAGAACTGGAAACCCGCATCATCGACTACATCGACGGACGACTGTCGGAAGAAGAGCGCGCGAAACTGGAGCAGGAGCTGGCCAAAGACCGTGACGCGTTTCAACTGTACGAACAAATAAAAGTCGTGATGACGGCCATCGATAAGTCAGCGCCGCTGGAGCCGTCGGCACGACTGAAGACGTCATTCGAGAGAGCGTTGCAGGAGGAAATAAAGGCTAAGCCGGCAGGCAGAATAGTATTCTTCCAGCCTGTATTCTTCCGCGCAGCTGCCGCTGTAGCGCTGGTGATTTCGGGAATTGCGATTGGGTTTTGGATTAACGGGAACATCCATCAGAAGGAAGAGATGATGGCACTGCGCCAGGAAGTGGAAACCACCAAGCGGCTCATGCAATCCATGATCGAAAATCCCAACTCCGCCAGCCAGCGGTTGCAGGGTGTGAACGTAGCGCTCCAGTTCGGGAAAGCCGACGACGAAGTAGTCAGCGCGCTGGTGAAAGCCATGAATGAGGATGCCAACTCCAACGTACGGCTTGCCGCGCTGGATGCTCTGGCCAAATTCCAGGAGGAGCCTGCCGTGCGCACGGCGCTCATCCAGTCGCTGACAACGCAGAAAGATCCTATCGTACAGATCGCGCTCATCCAGTTATTGGTAAGAATGAAAGAGAAGGGTGTCGTCAAAGACCTGGAGCGCATGGTCGAAGACGAACAGAATATCAAAGCCGTAAAAGACGAAGCCTACAACGGGATACTCAAGCTATCCTGATAAAACATAACGAATATGAAAAACATCATCATCGCCTTTGCCGCTGTCCTCATCACGGGAAGCGCCTGGGCACAGGAATTCAAAATAGCCAAGAGCACGGGCCGGTTAGTGCTCAACATCGGCAAGGTGACCGTCGAAGGTCATGCCGGGAACGAAATCATCTTCACCTCCAAAGACCGCGACAGGAAAAGTGACGAGCGCGCCAAAGGCCTGAAAGAAATCAACGGGCTTGGACTGGAAGACAACACAGGTCTGGGCATCAATGTCGAGGATAAGGGCACGACGGTCGTCGTCAGACAGCTGAAGAAGATGAACTCACCCGAGATCAGAATCATGGTTCCCAAAGGAGTGACCATAGCCTACGAATTTGATTCACAGTATGGCGGTGACGTCTCCTTCCGAAATGTGGAATCTGAAATTGAAGTGGCCGCCCAGTACAACAGCATTGAGCTTGTCAATGTCACCGGGCCCCTTACCGTAAAGACCATCTACGGTCACGTTGAAGCCACGTTCGAGCAGAATGTGAAAGGTCCGCTCTCGATCGTGTCGGTGTACGGCTATGCCGATGTCACGCTCCCGGCCAATATCAAAGCCAACATCAAGCTGAGCACATCGTACGGCCAACTGTACGCCTCACCCGATCTCAAGATCGACGTCGACCGCAGCCTTGACGAGGAGAACCGTGTGAGCGGAAAGATCAACGGCGGCGGGATGAACATCGACATCGGCAGCAGCTACGGTAAGGTGTATTTGCGGAAGAAATAACCAGGGACCTATGAAAAAGACAATTGCTTTCGTTGCCGTGCTGTGCACTCTGGGTCTCATGGCCCAGGCGCAGACCAAACTGGACAAAACCATTCCTGTGAAAGTGGGGCAGCAGGTGCGCATCACCTTTGACTACCCGGAAATGATCCGCATCAGTACCTGGGACAAAAATGAAATCTCCGTCACGGGTACCGTGAGCATCAACAACGGCGAGAACGACGACGCTTTTGTTCTGGATATCAAAGACGGCGGCACCATCTCCATCAACGGCAGGATCAAGGATTTGGACGACCTGCCGCAGCGCATCACCATCATCCGCGATGGTGTGAAGACAACCTTCAGGAATGAAGCCGAATGGCGGAAGTACAAAAATGAGCATGGGAAAGGTTCCTACTCGATGATGAACCGCGGAGTGGATATGGACATTCAGCTCGATATCAAGATTCCGTCCAACATGCAGACATCCGTGGAATCGGTGTACGGCATGGTGGAAGTCAAGAATTTTAAAGGGCCGCTTCATGTAGAGGCAACGTACGGGGGTGTAGATGCGACGCTTACGGAGAGTACCACAGGTGAGTTGATTGCGGAAACCAACTACGGTCACATCTACAGCGATCTCAACATGAAGTTCGACAGTGACCGCGTTCGCGAGGAAGATTTTCACACGCTCGTGTCGGTTAAACCCGGCACAGGTCCGTCGTACCGGTTTGAGTCGCCCTACGGAAATGTTTATCTCAGGAAAAGCAATTGATGTAACCTAGTGAACGGTTACCGGTAGTAAATAAAAAATCAAATCAACATGAAAAAGAATGTATTGTTAACCGCCGCCGCTCTCATCCTCTCCACGTTGCTCTATGCACAGGAGTACAAGCTGGCGAAGAGCACCGGCAAACTCATTATCAAAGACGTCAACCATCTCACGATAGAAGGCACCACAGGAAATGAAATCATTTTCACCTCCCTGGATGGCTCGCGTGACAAAGATTCACGGGCACAGGGCCTTCGCGCTGTGAGCAACATGGGCCTTGAAGACAACACCGGCGTAGGACTGGCTGTCCTCGACAAAGGCACCACGTACGAAGTCTACCAGCTCAAAAAGATGGACGGACCGCGTGTGAAGATCGCCGTGCCCAAGGGCGTGACCATCTCCATCAGTCACTCCTCCCCTTACGGCGACGACATCACCATCCGCAACGTGGAAGGCGAGATTGAGTCCTCCACTGTGCATAGCGGCATTCATTTGGAAAACGTAACGGGCCCGATGACCATCAAAACCGTCCATGGTGAAATTGAGGCCGACTTCAGCGCAGGCATCAAGAGCCCCATCGTCCTCTCCTCGCAGCACGGCCTTGTCGATCTCACCATCCCGGTAGCCACCAAGGCAACCATGACCATGAGCACCAACTTCGGAGAGATTTTTGTCGACCCGGCCCTGAAGCTGGAAGTGGAAACCAAAGGCGACATGGTAAAATACAGCTCCAGCAAAGTGAGCGGAAAGATCAATGGGGGTGGTATCGACATCGAGTTGAAGTCGCACCACAACAACATCTACCTGCGCAAGAAATAGCCGGGAGCGACCAAGCCAGCTTATGAAAACCCTTCTATTCCTTGGCCTTGCATGGGTGACCGTCGCAGTGCAAGCGCAGACCCCGGTGGAGAAGTCGATCCCGGTTAAACCCGGGCAGACGGTGGTCCTCAACCTCGACTACCCCGACGCAAAGATCCAGACGTGGGACAAATCCGAAGTGAAGATCACCGGCACCGCGAGCATCAACAAAGGAGAACATGATCAGGCCTTTCAGCTTGACGTAACGACCACGGGCCATGAGCTCGTGGTTACTTCGTTGCTCAAGGACAAGGAGAACATCCCCGAACGGATCATGATCAAGAAGGGCGACCGTGAGTACTTCTTCAAAACCAAAGACTACCGCGATCCCGAGATTCAGAAGTTCCTTGCCGATAACGGCTCAGACTATTCGTCCATGTCCAATGGAGTTATCCAGGAGATTGCATTAACCATTTTTGTTCCCAGGAACACAGCGACGCGCGTTACCGCCAAGCATGGGTTGATGGAGCCGTTGGCAACTATCCAGGTACTACCGTCGTGCTTAGGACGGGTCCTATTGACAACGATTAGTCAACTATTCGCTCCCAAGACTCTTCCAGAGGTATAAGGTTGCGTAGGCCTCCCAGCCCTTATACCTTTTGAAGATTCTCTTCACACGCGCTACGTCGGGTTTCGATTTCAGATTCAGTTGCTGTTTGATCGCGTTGTGCAGCCCGGCGTCCTCAAGCGGGAAGGCATCCGGGTAGCGGAAGGTCTTCATCAGCGCGTAGTTCGCCGTCCAGTTGCCCACGCCGTGGATCTTCATCAGCCGCTCTTTCGCCTCCGCTAGCGGCAAACCCGCCAGCGCTGCTTTTGAAATCTCTCCCCGATGAAAAGCTTTGGCGATGCCGATGGTGTACGCCGCCTTTTGTCGGGAGAACTGCAGTGCCAGCAATTGCTCCGGCCTGATCTCGCTCACGACTCCCGGCTCCGGGAAAATATAATGCGGTGTTCCCTCCCAATCGTGTCGCTGGCCGAACGTGCTGACGAATCGCTCTTTCAGCGCATACGCAAACCCCAAATTGATCTGCTGCCCCAGCACCGCCCACACCAGCGACTCAAACAAATCCGGCTGCCCCACGATACGATAGCCCTTGTACTTCTTCGCCAGCGGCTTGAGAAGGTCGTCCTTCGCCGCCAGCTTATAGAAAGGTTTGATGTCCGTTCCCAGGTCAAACCAGTCTCTGATGTACTCCGCGACTTCCTTCCTTCCCCTTTCAGAGATTGTTCCCTTCAGTATCTCCGCCCGCAGATGATCCGCCCCAGCTCCCACCCGCAACACTACAGGCTTGCCCTCCACCACCAACGCCTTCGACACGCTGTCTCCTTCCACCCGATGCAATATCTCTTTCGGCGAACGCTTCAGATAATTCAGTGAATGCGCAAAATTGAAATCCCCAGGCGTTATAACTTCTATTGTCATCGTGCGGAAAGTTACTTCTCATTCTTCGCGCCTTCGCGTCCCCGCCTGCCAAAATGCAAAGAATCTTACTTAACGGTATGCATGGCGGGCAGGTTCGCGGTGAAATATTGCGCGCTGCCTCCACACAAAACAGCAACTATCGGGTTGTCCCTCCTGTCAACAATCCCTCCCTTTCCCCCATGAAACCCATCTCCGAACTTGACTGGCCCGCCCTCTACGAACAGCTCAACCATTCCGGCTACGCTCACATCCCTGGACTATTAACCCGCGAAGCATGCGAAGACCTCATCGCCACCTACCCCGACGAGCACCTCTACCGCAGCGTCATCTCCATGGAGCGGTACCGGTTTGGGAAGGGCGAGTACAAGTACTATCAGTATCCGCTTTTGCCACAGATTACACAGATTCGCACAGATGGGTACAAGCACCTGGCGGTGCTGGCGAATCGGTGGATGAAAGCACTTTCGTTGGAGATTGAGTATCCGGAGAATCATGAAGCGTTTATCAAACAGTGTCATGATGCAAAGCAACTTCGGCCGACGCCGCTGATATTGAAGTATGAAACCGGCGGGTACAACACCTTGCATCAGGACTTGTATGGTGATGTGTACTTTCCGTTTCAGATCGTGATTGTTCTCACCGAACCTGGTCGCGACCATACCGGTGGAGAGCTCGTCTTCACCGACCAGCTTCCACGCGCGCAGTCGAAGGCTACCGTGGTGACGCCGCACCAGGGCGATGCCGTCATCTTCACCACCAACTTCCGGCCTGTGCAGGGAACGAAGGGTTACTACCGTGCCCGCATGAAGCATGGGGTGAGCGAGGTACGGTCGGGGAAACGGTATGCCTGTGGGATTATCTTTCACGATGCCGCATGATTGCGCACGCTGATTTCACCAAGGAAGAAATCCGGAAGATGATTGTTGAGGGAGCTATCACCTTAGGAGGCAACCAGCGGTTAAAGATTTACGGATTGCTTACGTGTGCTTCGGGGAAGAGGATGAAGAAAGTGAATCGGGTGTTTTTCAGTGATGAGCAGGAGGCGAAGCAATGTGGGTTTCGACCGTGCGGGCATTGCATAAGGCGGGGCTATATCTCCTGGAAGAATCGCCACCGGGGAAAGCAAAAAAATTAATTTTCGGATAGGTCAAACTTTTGAAACTTCAGCCCGTATTGCTAGGTTGTATTGCTGTAAGTATGTAGCCATACACAAGTCCGGTGGAATCATAAAAACCACCCCTTCAGCGTGCAAAAACCTACTCAACAGGCTGTTTGCACACTTTTTAAGCAGCCATACACGCTTTCCAGCGTTTGGGCCGAGAAAATCCTCCCGAAGCACGGTCAGACCACGGTGACCCCACGGTGAACCCACGGTGAACTACCCCCTTTCTCCGATATCTTTGCGGCATGTTGGCGCCATGTCTATAGGGTGTCTCCCTGAAAACACGAAAAATTGCCGCGAAAGGCCTTTCACTAGTATCTTTGGTTAGACCGCATTCTTTCCAGGAAATTCTATGGCAAAGATCAAGAAGCCCGACGAAACCGATATCTCAGCCATGCTGAGCGATGTGGTAGCCCCAAAAATGTACCGCAACCGGGTGGTCGTTTCACGGGTAACGCACCCGAAGCAATCGACATCGGAGAAGAAGCTGGAGGCCAACGACCGATTTGCTGACGCCAATCAATACGCCAAAAATATTTTGAAAATGCCCGGCATGAAAGAGCTCTATGCTAAGGGCATCAGTGCCCGGCTATCCAATACCCACACCGTTGCCGTCTCCGATTACCTCAACGCTCCGGTGATACACGCCATCAACATCAAAGAATACCACGGTACCGCCGGCGACAAACTGCGCATCCGGGCCACGGATGACTTCCAGGTAACCTCGGTGGAGGTACGCATTCTGAATAAAGAAGGCAATATTCTGGAGAAAGGCGAAGCCCTGAAGAACAAGCGCAAGCCCAGCAGCTGGGTCTACACGACTACGGTGAACAACACGGAGCTTGAAGGGACTAAGATCCAGGTGAGGGCGAAGGATAGGCCGGGGAATGAGGTGGATGGGGAGGTGGTGGTGGGTGCGGTGCAGGAGAGTGCTTGAGGTTGATGAAAATATGAAGAGTAGACTAACCATAATCCTTGTTGCCATTGCATTTTGTGCTGCAAAAGCACAAGACTCGCAATTTCCTGCCGGTATAGTGTTTGGGCCATTAGCGGCATTTCAAATTTCCGCTCCTGACGGCTGGGTACTTGACAATAAGGCGGGCATAAGCAATGGATTGCATTGTGTCTTGTATCTAGAAAACTCTACCTGGGAACAGTCCGCGGTCATTATGTATGGGAAAATTGCAGGCCCCAATTTCAAGACCGTTGAGGCTTTCACCGATTATACCTACAAAGAGTTCAAGAAGGAGGACCCCAAGTTTGTTCGTGAGAAGCTGAAGGATGTAACAATTGATAAAACCTATAAGGCTATAGTCTACAAGTATGTTGGTGGACCATACAAAAGTTACGAAGGAGCCGCCTATGTACAAGTTGACGGCGCAGTTTGCTTTGTTGTGTTTTCAGCACAAAATGAGGAAGACTACAACGCGTACGCTAAAGCACTTATCCAGACGATTGAATCATTTAAGTATCGCCCAGATTATATTGGGTACCAGCCAAATTGAAACAACCGCCAAAAGTTAGGTATACGCAATTACGTATACACAGATGTTGGCGGACATTTGCCCGCGGGCATTTTTATAGACCCATGATTGAGAGAGGGATGCCCGCTCGGCCAACGCGCACGCAGCATTCCAACTGAACATTCGAAGCTGAAAAGGGAAGGGTAAAGTATTTCATTGAAGATCGAAAGCGCAAGGGCCAACGCCGCAAACGATCCGCCAACACGGTGTATGCGCCATAGCTGGGGTTCTATGTTAAATCAAAATGTTATCTTCGTTTCACCGCGATGGTTACGTGTACGTTCGTCCTGGTCGGCCTTGCCAGCCTTCGGCTTTAGCAAGTCCTCTTGAGCCCAGCTACGGACGCATACACTGATCGTTGGCAGCAATTTTTATGAGGATACAGTTAATCATGACTTTATTGCTGTTTCATGGGACTGTACAATCACAGACCCTTATCCCTGAAGCAAAAAAGCTAAGGTGGGCATTTGAGAAATTGGTGTCTGACCCTGCAAGCGAAGCAAATCAAGCGGACTATGTCGCTGCTTTTCCATCCAATACAAAGACATTTCTAGATGTTTTCAGCCCGAAACAGTTTGACCAACTGTATGAGAATTCGCACAAGTATATGGAAGCGCTTGAACAATGTGGAAAACTGTTTCCTGAAGTAGTAGTTGACAAGTGTATCAATATTGGCAAACATTTAGTGTGGGATGCGGACGCCGTTGGATATCTACAGAAACTAAGTGTAAGGCTGGCTTCAAACAATCCTAGAATCTTTGCTGATAAATACAAGGGACTGAAAATATCCGAGCAGGATAGCTTAATAAATTTCTATGCTGATGTTGAGAATCATAGTGCTTTCAAGACTTACCAGGAGCTAATTGACGTACTTAACTCGAGTGGGCAGACGGAAATATCTAGCAAACTTGAAGCAGCCAGGTCAAAAAGAAAGAGGGGAAACGATCATTGAGCGTACAAAAACTGCTGCCAACATTGTGTATGCGCCATAGCTGGGGTGCACTGTTAAATCAAAATGTTATCTTCGTTTCACCGCGATGGTTGCGTGTGCGTTCGTCCTGGTCGGCCTTGCCAGCCTTCGGCTTAGCAAGTCCTCCTAGGCCCAGCTACGGACGCATACACTGATCGTTGGGCGTCATTGCCTCGGGACAAATGAAGATATACCTCACAGACCAAGCGGACAATTTTGACCGATTTTTAAAAGAGTTGATGACCAAACCGACAATGACGTTTGACAAAACGAAATTGAAGGAGAAAACAACAATGATTGAGATAAAGACCAAAGGGACTTTGGAACAACTAAACCTTGACTTTTTGTTTGACTACAAAATATTTCCTTCCAGTATAATGACATTCATGACTCAATGGGGACAGGAAAAAAGAAAAATGAAAATCGGGGACACGATTCTTCAACAGGTTTATATTCCACCGACAAAGACCTTTTCTCAGAAAATAGTTTTTGGAGTAAGAATTAATAGAATTATTGAGGAGCCAGAAAGAAAGGGTTTTAGCTACGAGACAATTGAGGGACATGTGGAGAAGGGTGAGTCGACTTTTACAATTGAGAAAGGTGACGGTGGACTCATTTTTAAAGTCAAGACTTTCTCTGAACCAGGCAACCTGTTGACAAAGTTCGTTGGACCGATTTTTACAGTTCCATATCAAGCATATTGCACACAAAGAGCTTTGGAGAATGTTAAACGAAAGATTGAAAGCAACGAATGAGGTTAACAAGAGATAAACTTAACGAGGCCGTATACTATTTCAATATTTTTGAAACAAACTCAATGACCTTAACCAGCTTAGCCTTCTCAGAGACATTTTTCGTGCCGTTGAACATCTCAGGTTTGATATCAACTCATTTACCAACACCATGAGAGCAACAACATTAGTTCTTCAGAAGGAGTACAAATCAAAACATGGAAAAAAGTTTGAGGATTGGTATTCAGTTAAAGTAAAAGACATAAATGCTAACACTTTTTTCAGCACATTAAAAGAATTAAGAAACATAAACCAAAAAGAGGGCAATATTTATCCTACGTTCATTTTCAAGACAGAGACAACTAAAGGAAATATACTTTTTGAAGTTGATTACATAGGGCAAAATGATAAAGTCATAAAAAATCTTACCCTTGAAAATGTTCCTGACGAATCTGAGCATTATAAGATGCTTTATGAAGAAGCCATCAAGACGGACAATTTTATCTTGAAGGAATTCAAGATAGACCGAATGAACATTATAATGACTCCAGCCGACTTTCTCATGAAATCGAAGGAATGCGGCAGAATAATTGAGAAAATTGTAAATGAAGCAACTGAAAAATTCGGAGAATGAGGCAACGAACCCCATTATAGCGCGCGTCTGACAGCATAGGTATGGCGCGACGTCTCCGACGCGAGCCCGCCGGAAAAGTTCTTCGAAGCCCATTATCCACACGCGCGGATCGAAGCGGAGGACGCCTACCTTTCTGTGCAACGGTCGACTGGTTTACCAAGCGAAAAAGGTACGGGATATCGATTTTAGGTGATGCAATTCGTACCTTCGGTTGACGTTTGCAACGCCAATTCACCATCTGACGAACACGATAAACAGGTCAAGGCGGGCATGCAACGCGTCAGGAGACGCGCGGCATAAGGGTCGGCGTAAGCCATTTTCAATAAAATGCCCAATGAGGTCGACATTACTCTTACTATTCACAATCACTTTCACTAATGCACTTGGTCAATATATAAATGGACCAGCTAACATCAGGGATAAGCCAAACGGTAATAGACTGTTCTCAGTGAGTGATAGTGTCAAAATTGTAGTCGATAAAAAACAGGAAATCAATGGCTGGCACCAAATAGAATTAATGTGCTACGTAGAGTCAGACCGAATTCTTGATAAGCAATTCATTAAGGCATCTACTACACTGCTAACTATCAATGGGGACAGCATTGGACATACCTTTGCTCAATTCAGATTGGATGAGAACTTCAATGAGCTGTCTGACAAGTACAAAGAATTGGGCAAAATATACATTTCACTTAAAGGGTATACTCATAAATCAAACTTAAGGCAAGAGAAAAGTAATCAAGACCTTATTGATAGTAGACTGACCTATTCAGACAGTTGCCAAACAAAATACAAAATCATTCAAGAGGCTGGATGGGCCGTTACAATTGTTGATAAGTGTAATATCTACGCGACTTCGATTTTGAATAGTGATACTTATCAAAATGTGATTATTAGAGAAAGGCAACGAATCAGACGGATTTCCGGAGGTGAAGGTCAAGACTCACAAATAGATCTTGAAATAGTTGAAGGTTACACCGGTGAAAACCGACATGTTCGGAGATTTTCTGCCAAAGCAGACAAAATCGAAATTCAAGGTAGAGTGATTAACGTTGTCCAATATGGTTGCTGTGCCGGTGAAGATACGTACCAGCTTTACAACGCTAAAACACTAAACAAAATAATGGAATACAACACAGCGCTGTATCATTTAAGAATTCCCAATTCCAAAATTGAAGGCTTTATCGGATATCAACCAAAGTACCAGGATAACCGTGATGGCGTAATTGGGACTTTGTCATTTACCGACGGCGAGGTGGTTATCAATACGATCAACTTCATTACGAAAGACAAACAGAAGTTTGCAAATATCCTCAGGTATGTTCCAGATATGGAGTTTATTCCGATCAACCCAAAGGACAAAGTGCTTGATGACAAGAAATCCATCGATCTTTGGAGCAAGAACTTCAGCAAATCCAGCAAAGATCTATCCGATTTTAGGTTCTTGGTACATCTGACTGACGAATCCACAGGCAAAACGTATACGCAGGAAATAACATTCTCTAATGGGCGTGTCAATGGAAATCAAAGAAAAGAATTTGATATCAGTATTGATTAGAGGCGCTCTGATCGAAGCGGAAGGACGCCTGCCTTTCTGTGCAACGGTGGACTGGCTTACCAAACGAAAAAAGGCACGGGCAGTAATGCTCGGGACCTCTTATAGCGCGCGTCTGACAGCGCGCGTCTGAATTCTTATAGCGAGCGTCTGAATGCGTGGTATGGCGCGACGTCTCCGACGCGTGCCCGCCGGAAAAGTTCTTCGAAGCCTATTATCCATTTGCTCCGATCGAAGCGGAAGGACGCCTAACTTTCTGTGCAACGGTCGACTGGTTTACCAAGCGAAAAAGGTACGGGATATCGATTTTAGGTGATGCAATTCGTACCTTCGGTTGACGTTCGCAACGGACTCGCGTCAGGAGACGCGCGCCATAAAGGGGGCTAACAACGTTAGACAAAGATGTAGGTATTTACACGCATACGTCTTATAGCTACCCGTTGTGCGTAATTATTGAAAGGACAATGAAACCACTTCTAACAATTGTGATACTGCTATTGTGTGCAATAAGCAATGGTCAACATGCCATTCGAAGGTTACCAAAGCCAACGCAGGAACAAATCAAGAACGAGCTAGTTGAAAAAGGACAGAACTACTTAGAGAATAATTTCAAAAAAATTGGAGACAAGGTAATTTTTGACACATATGAGGCCTGCAATGGGGATTGTATCTGTTCATGGGAACAACAATTTGGTAAAGGGATTAAGTACAAGCACGACAGCTGTAATGAGAATGGTTTTTTGGTTACAATAACTTTTCAAGGCTATGACACTAGTGAAATTATCAGACTCGTAGACACTTTGTTTAAAACAAAAGGGAATGTTTGGAATAAGGAAAAGACTAAGTATGAGCCTAAGGAGGACGAGCCTGGATGCTTTTATGAAATCCGTCAAGAAAAAGGGGTAGCTATTTTGGAGTACGTATGTACATGCTAAAGACTACGCACAACACGTGTATGCGCCATAGCTGGGGTGCAGTGTTAAATCAAAATGTTATCTTCGTTTCACCGCAATGGTTGAGTGAACGTTCGTCCTGGTCGGCCTTGCCAGCCTTCGGCTTTAGCAAGTCTTCCTAGTCCCAGCTACGGACGCATACGCTAATCGTTATGCTCAATGCCGCACGGACAATGTGGACACCAACGCGCTTGGCACATTTGCTTGCCGTACATCCCACCGCGAAACCAAAGCAAGCAAAAGAGCCATTTTTGCCATCGCACTAAGACTTTCCGACAAACATCAATTGTAAATGATTAAATTAATTTGTTCATTTGCTTGACAAAATATAAGGATATGTCAAAAGATTATCTCGGAGAGTTTGAAGAATTGATACTTACCATGGTTGGAGTTCTGCAAGAGGAGGCCTATGGTGCAGCAATTGCTGAAGAAATTGAAACACGACAAAATCGAGACATCAATCTAAGTGCTGTTCATGTGACGTTGTACCGGCTTGAGGACAAAGGGCTGATAAAATCGACTTTTGGAGGGTCGACAAAAGAAAGGGGTGGGAGGCGAAAGAGAATCTACACCGTAACAAATGCCGGATTCGCAATGCTTAGAAAAATGAAAGAGGGAAGAATTGAATTATGGAGATTGATTCCACAATTAAAAACATCTGGGATATGAATAATGGTGATGTTCCTCAATGGCCAATACAATTTCTAAGGACAATCTGCCCTGAACACCTGATCGAAGAAACTGAAGGAGATCTTCTTCAAACTTTTTATAAAGACCAAAGAAGACTTGGACAAAGAAGGGCAAGGGTAAGATTAGTACTGAATGCCATTCGCTTTTTAAGGCCGGGAATTATTTTGCGAAATAAGTTTTCATTTCAACTAATCAATACTATTATGTTGCGCAACTATTTTATAGTCTCCTTTAGAAACATCAAGCTTAGCCCGCTTAATTCTTTTATCAACATGTTCAGCCTGACTGTTGGCCTTGCATCGTGTTTGGTCATTTACCTTTTCATTTCTGATGAGCTTAGCTTCGACTCTTTCCATTCAAAGAAGTCTTCTATTTACCGGATTTATGGAGTGCCTCATTATTCAGGAAATGGAACCCAAAAGATTCCGTTGACTAATGGATGGACAGGTCCGTCAATGGCAGAGGACTTCCCTCAGGTAGCCAATTTTACGCGCTATTGGACGCATGGAAAAGTGGCCTTTAGAAATGCTGAAGATCAATTTATGATTAATAGTGTAGCTGCAGTTGACAGTACCTTCCTGGATATTTTTGACTTTGAATTACAATCTGGCAACCGCGCCACCGTTTTAGATGAACCCTATTCGGTTATCCTCACTGAACTGATTGCACTGAAGTTTTTTAAAAATACCGATGAATCAGTTGGGCGAACCATCAACATCCAGGGTATTGAATATAAAATTACAGGAGTCTTAAAAGCTCTTCCTGAAAACTCTCATCTGCAGTTTGACGCACTCATTTCTATTTCCACCCTCTCCAGAAATCATCGAATGTTCAGTTCTACCTGGGAAGGAAGTTTTTTGAACACTTACCTCCTACTTCACACGGGAGCGGATAAAAAAGAATTGGAGTCAAAATTCTCTGACTTCTGGATTCGACACACCGGTATCAAAGACCCAAACAAGGGGACGACTTTACGATTGCAGTCATTATCCGATATTCATTTGGAATCTTCGGATATGGACCACGATTATAACAACTATCGCAAATTCCATGGTACATATTTAAAAGTATTTGGAATCGTGGGTATTTTCATTTTGCTGATTGCTTGTGTAAATTTTATGAACCTTACTACAGCCCGGGCCTCATATAGATGGAAGGAAATTGGCGTTCGTAAATCAGTTGGAGCAAGGAAAGTGCAACTCTTCGGTCAGTTTATTTTTGAGTCAACTTTATTGGCACTGCTAGCGCTAGTTTTGGCTATACTTCTTGACGTATTCCTTGTGCCTTTCTTAAATCAACTTACCGGACGACATTTGGAGTTATCATCATTATTGGTTCATCCCATTCAATTTGCATTGCTTGTAGTCGTAACATTGTTCCTTGGTTTGCTAACAGGGATATATCCTTCATTCTACATGACCTCATTTAGCGTTACCTCAGTACTTAAGGGCGGAGCGAATGCTCAAGGAAAATCCATCTTCCAAAATTCCCTGGTAGTACTGCAATTCGGGTTGGCCATTGGAATGGTTATCGGCACGCTGGTAGTAACCAGGCAGCTTTCATTTATGAAAAATACAGACATTGGCTTTACCAAGGATCAGATCATGGTTGTGGCGATGAATCAAGAAGTCAATCAAAAACTTGAGGTCTTAAAAACAGAATGGCTGCGCAACCAATCCGTAAAAGGTGTAACTGCCTCAAGTCAACGACTTGGAGGCAACCTGAATGGATGGGGATTTAAAGTAAAGTCAGACACAGGGATTTATAATTTTGTACCCTCAAATCTGAATGTTGATTTTGATTATGTAAAAGTATATGGGATTAAGATAAAGGACGGCAGAGATTTTTCACGAGACTTTCTTACTGATAATGGAAAGGCTTTCATAATCAATGAAACGATGGCTCGTGAGCTTAACCTGAAGGAACCTGTTGGCACTCCTGGTGGGCAATCCTGGTATGAGAATGATTCATTGGGCACTATTATCGGAGTTGCTGAGGATTTCAATTTCAATTCATTACATACCAAGATCGGAATGCTTGCCATCGTTTGTAAGCCCGAATGGGGGTATGATGAAATCTCGATCAAAATTGATGGTGCTAATGCGAGAGTAGCAATTGCCGCCATTAAAGATGTATGGGATAAAAACATTTCCACTTATCCTTTCACTTATTCATTTCTCGATGAACATTTTGATAATTTATACCGATCTGATCAGCAGATGAGTTCAGTAATTTCTATCACTACTATTTTTGCCATATTTATTTCTTGCATGGGATTGTTTGGGTTGGTGGCAATTACCACAAAGAAGAAAATAAAAGAGATTGGGATTCGTAAGGTGTTGGGAGCTACCGATATTCAAATTGGTTCAATGTTATCATCAAGTTTCATGAAACTGATTTTGGTCTCATATATCATTATTTGCCCCATAACTTATTATGTATTGTTCAAATGGCTTGAGAACTTTAGTTATCGAATCACCATGAGTCCATGGCTATTCTTATTAGGCGGATTCATCGCAACCTTAGTTGCTTTACTCACGATAAGTTATCATACGGTAAGATCTGCGCGGGAAAATCCAGTGAATTCTTTGCGTTATGAATAGATGCTTTGTGTTTGCAAATTGATAGGAAACGGCGAGACTGAACTCCTCCGAAAACCACAGCAATGCCAGTGCCACACCTGCCTACACACAATCAATGCACAGGCATCCGTGTGGTTAAGTGACGTGTGACTGCGGCACTGTGAATATCAAAATGCATGTGCCATAGTGCTGGTTCTGTGTTGCATTATAGTCTTAGTTTCATAATCTAGTTTGCGTGTGTGGGACAGAGCGCAGCAGGTCGCTAAAGCCATTCGTACCTCATTAGGCTTTAACCGTTATAGCGCGTCTGACAGCATAGGCATGGCGCGACGTCCGCCTTCGGAAACCTGCGGAGGATAAATCTCCGACGCGTGCCTGCCCGCCTGACCTATTGTCGTTTTTTCTGATGAGGCGAGTGGCGGCAGGCGGGCCCGCTCCAAACGTCCTTCGAAGCCCATTATCCACACATTCTGATCGAAGCGGAAGGACGCGTGCCTTTCTGTGCAACGGTGGACCGGTTAACCAAACAGAAAAGGTACATGCTTATCCATTGTAGTCGAAGCTCTTTGTACCTTCGATTGAACTCGCCATGGACCCTCCTGACCGCCAATTCAACCCCTGACCAACACGATCAGCAGGTCAAGTCTGGCAAATAACGCGGCCAGGGAATGAGCGCCATGCCAGACCACCCAACAACGGTTGAACCAAAAAAAGAAGTTGATATTGCACTACATAAAGAATAAGCAAATGAAAAGGCTGATTATCGGTTTGTTGATTATCTCCGCCCACGCCATCGCCCTTGCACAAGAAAAGGACGAAGAAGTCATGGTCTTCGGAAGCAAGTTTACACTGGAATCCAAAATATTAAACGAGACGCGTACCTATTGGGTTCGTTTGCCAGCCTCCTACAACAACAAAAGCTATGATAAGCAATCGTACCCGGTCATGTATGTTCTGGATGGTAAATCAGCTTTTTTTCCATTGGCTGGTGTAGTGAGTTTTATGAGTGAAAAGGAAAGTGTAAACTTTCAAATTCCTGAAATGATTGTAGTGGGTGTTGATACGGAGAATCGCTTAAAAGACTT